>NZ_JAMYUT010000027.1:0-111485 GCF_040323235.1 Mesorhizobium sp. M0051 | reverse complement strand
GATCATCCAGAGGTCCTTTCAGAATCGATTTCCGCACACCACACAAGAGTCCCTTTGTACTCATGTGCGATTCCCCTGCCCCTTGTGGGGAGGGTCGGCGAACCGGCATTGCGAAGCAATGATGGCGAGACGGGGTGGGGGTGCGGCGCGGGGGGGGGGGGGGGCGCCCACGGGCTTTTTCTACTATTTTTGGGCTCGGGGGGGGGGGGGGGCGGCCCCCCCCCCCCCCGGGTGTTCCCCCCCCCCCCCCCCAAAATGGGGGAGGGTGAAAAACTCAGATCGCGGCGGTAATAATGATCTCGACCAGATATTCCGGTCCGGCGAGCTTTGCTTCGCCGGTGGCGCGGGCCGGCGTGTTGCCTTGCGGCACCCACTTGTCCCATTCCGCGTTCATCTCGGCAAAGGTGCTCATGTCGGCAAGCCAGACGATCGCCTGCAGGATCTTGGTCTTGTCGCTACCGGCCTTGGCCAGCAGTTGGTCGATTGCCGCCAGGATGTCCCTGGTCTGCGAAGCGACGTTGCCGGTCGGCTGACCGACCTGACCGGCCAGATAGACGGTGTTGCCGTGGATGACGATCTGGCTCATGCGCGGGCCAACGTCGATGCGACGAATGCTCATTGGATGGTTCCTTGCTGTGTCGGTCGTGCCTCTTTAGAGTTGCGGCCGGCCTCGGGCAAGGTCGCCCGGGCAATTCGCCTTGGACCAGCGGCGTGAGACATCCTTACACGGCGAGTTGATCCGGCAGTCGCAATTCCGCCGGATTGGCTTGTTGACTAATGTAATAACATCACATATCCAATCGGCCGCTGACAGCAGCCGGATTTCGCCGCCCCACGGATCGCAGAATGACAAACACATGCCTGACATTCCGCGACCTGACGCTTGGCTACGGCAGCCATCCCGCAATCCATCATCTTGACGGTACCATCCGCAAGGGCTCGCTGACGGCCGTCGTCGGCGCCAACGGCTCCGGCAAATCGACGCTGATGAAAGGCATTGTCGGCGTGTTGAAACCAATGGCCGGCGAGGTCGTCCGCGCGCCTGGCGTTCGCGCCGCCTACCTGCCGCAGCAGTCGGAACTCGACCGCTCCTTTCCGGCACGAGTGGTGGATCTGGTCTCGCTTGGCCTGTGGCCACGGCGTGGCCTGCTCGGCCGCTACACCAGGCAAGATCGCGATGATGTCGCCAAAGCACTGATGGCGGTCGGCCTCGGCGGCTTCGAGAAGCGGCCGATCGATACGCTGTCGGGGGGCCAGTTGCAGCGCACGCTGTTTGCGCGCGTGCTGTTGCAGGACGCTGAGCTCATCCTGCTCGATGAGCCGTTCAACGCGGTCGACGCCAAGACGGTTGGCGACCTCATCGCACTGATCAAACACTGGCACGGCGAGGAACGCACCATCATGGTGGTCGTCCACGATCTCGATCTGGTGCGGCAGAATTTCCCCGAAACGCTGCTTCTCGCCCGCCAGCCGATCGCCTGGGGCGAAACCAGGGAAACGCTGAAGCCGGAGAACCTTTTACGCGCCCGCCGCTTCCACGAAGCCTGGGAAGAGAATGCGCCCTGGTGCGAGCCGGGTGAGGACGCTCATGCCCATGGGCACGATCATCATGGCCATCATGATCACGGGCACGATCATGACCACGGCGTCGGGCCGAGGGCTGCCTGATGGACGCGCTTTACGGTCTTTTCATCGCGCCTTTCGCCGATTTCGGCTTCATGCAGCGGGCGCTAATCGGTTCGCTGATGCTGTCGCTCGGCGCCTGCCCCATCGGCGTCTTCCTGATGCTGCGACGGATGAGCCTGTCTGGCGACGCCATGGCGCATGCCATCCTGCCGGGTGCGGCCGCCGGCTTCCTGTTCTATGGGCTGGAGATCCTGCCGATGACCATCGGCGGCCTGATCGCCGGCGTCATCGTCGCGCTCGGCGCCGGCGCCGTCTCGCGCTTCACCATCCAGCGCGAGGACGCCTCGATGGCGGCGTTCTATCTGATCTCGCTCGCCATCGGCGTGCTGATGGTGTCGATCCGCGGTTCCAGCGTCGATCTCATGCATGTGCTGTTCGGCACCGTGCTTGCGCTCAACAATGAAGCGCTGATGCTGATCGGCGGCATCGTTGCGGTGACATTGGTCAGCCTTGCCATCTTCTGGCGGGCATTGGTCGCCGAATGCCTCGATCCGCTGTTCCTGCGCTCGGTCAGCCGGCTGGGCAGCCCGGTGCATTTCATCTTCCTCGGCCTTGTCGTGCTCAACCTCGTCGGCGGCTTCCAGGCACTCGGTACCTTGCTGTCGGTGGGGCTGATGATGCTGCCGGCCGCCGCCGCCCGCTTCTGGACGGTGCGCGTCGAGCCGATGTGCGTGCTGGCGGTGCTGATCGGCTTTGCCTCCTGCGTCGCCGGGCTGCTGTTATCCTATCACGCGTCGCTGCCGTCCGGCCCGGCCATCATCCTGTCGGCAGGCGTCGTTTATTTCGCCTCGATCCTATTCGGCACGCGCGGCATTCTGCGCGCCCGCATCGTCCATCACCGTCACAGAACGGCCTGATCCCCCGCCCCCTAAAGGAGACCCGTCTATGCTGAAATCGATCCGCGCCGCCCTGGCGATGAGCGTTATAACATTAACTGCCCTTGGCGCATCGTCGGCCTTAGCGGCACCATTGAAAGTGGTCGCCAGCTTCACCGTCATCGCCGATTTCGCCAAGAATGTCGGCGGCGACCGTGTCGATGTAACCACCATCGTCGGGCCGGATGGCGATGCCCATGTCTACGAGCCGAGCCCGGCCGATGCGGTGGCCATGGCCAAGGCCGATATCGTGCTGGTCAACGGCCTGCATTTCGAAGGGTTTTTGCAGCGGCTGGTCGACGCCAGCGCCACCAAGGCCTCGATCGTCACCTTGACCAAGGGTGTTAAGCCGATCGATTTCAAGCCTGAATTCGCCGATGCGGACGCAGCCGAAGGTGCCGGCACCGGCGGCGGCAAGACCGTCACCGATCCGCACGCCTTCCAATCGATTGCCAACGCCAGGATCTATGTGAAGAACATCGCCGCAGCCTTCTGCGCGGCCGACTCCGACGGCTGCGTCAGCTACCAGACCAATGCCGCCGCCTATACCAAGAAGCTCGATGCGGTCGAAGGCGAAGTGAAAGCGGCGATCGCCTCGATCCCTGAAAACAAGCGTGTCGTCATCACCTCGCATGATGCCTTCGGCTATTTCGAACACGCATACGGCCTGACCTTCCTCGCCCCGCAAGGCATCTCGACCGATTCCGAACCGTCCGCCGCCGACGTCGCCAAGCTGGTCACCCAGGTGAAGCAGGACAGAGCGGCTGCGATCTTCGTCGAGAACATCACCAACCCGCGCCTGATCGAGCAGATCGCCAGCGAGACCGGCATCAAGGTCGGAGGCACGCTCTATTCGGATGCGCTGTCGCAACCCGACGGCCCGGCCTCGACCTATATCGACATGATGCACAACAACATCCGCCAGATCAAAGGGGCGATCCTCGGCAGCTGAGTTTGAAGGGTCATCCAACCGGGCCGCATCGGCCCGGTTGGATTTTCTGGCGCGCAATGTCTATTTGGCAGAGAATTCCTTCGGTGCGGATTGCCGCACATGTCGGGGAGTGGCAAGACTGCCGCCTGACCAGTTTGCGAGGATACTGCCATGGAATACCGCGAAATCAGTGAGGACTATTCGGTCTCGGGCCAGATACAGCCGGAAGACGTCGCCGCCATCAAGGCCGCCGGCTTCAAGAGCGTCATCTGCAACCGACCCGACGACGAGCAGCCCGGCCAGCCTTCGGCCGACACGCTCAAGGCGGCGGTGGAAGCCGAGGGCCTCGCCTTCCGCTACATCCCCGTCATCAGCGGCCAGATCACGGCCGAGAATGTCGAGGATCAGGCCGAGGCACTGGATGAGCTCGACGGCCCGGTCTTCGCCTATTGCCGTTCAGGCGCGCGCTGCACCAATCTTTATGGGCTGATCCAACAGTCGAAGGGGTAGATCGGCCGAAGGTCGAATCGGGCCAACAGTCAGATCGGCAGCGCGCCGGTTTCCTTCAGTGTCTCCAGCACGATCGCCGTTTTCACGTGCTGCACGGATTCGTGCGGCAGGAGCACACCGTTGACGAATTCCGATAGCGACTTCAAATCGGGCGTCACCACTTTCAGGATGTAGTCCATCTCGCCGGTCAGCGCGTGCGCCTCCTGCACCTCAGGCAGCCGCGCCACCAGTTCGCCGAAGCGCCGCGCATTGTCGCGGTTGTGAGTGGCCAATGTCACCGAGATGACGTTGACCAGCGAGAAGCCGAGCTTGTCGCGGTCGAGCACCGCGCGATAGCCCTTGATGAAGCCGTCTTCCTCCAACCGCTGGCGGCGGCGCGAGCATTGCGACGCCGACAGGTTGACGCGTTCCGAAAGATCATTGTTGGTCAACCGAGCATCGCCCTGCAAAAGCGCCATTATCTTGCGGTCAAACTGATCAATGCGCGTCTCATCCATGGTTTTTCCCCGCACGGTGCATATTTCGCGCATGAGATGATCATTTCAAGCGTTTGAATGCAAGCACCGTGCACCGGCTCCGCGTTATGATGACGTCAGATGGCCTTTGCAGGCCAGGCCAGACCCGGAGGAATATCATGGGCCCCTTCCCGCACGATGCCCCACCCGCCAAGATCAGCAAGGACAACCCCGCCGGCACCGATGGGTTCGAGTTCGTCGAGTTCGCGCATCCGGAGCCGCAGAAGCTGGCCGAACTGTTCACCCGCATGGGCTATGTCCCGGTGGCCAAGCACCGCACGAAGGACATAACCGTCTGGCGCCAGGGCGACATCAACTATGTCGTCAATGCCGAGCCCGGCTCGCATGCGATGAAATTCGTCGACAAGCACGGCCCCTGCGCCCCCTCCATGGGATGGCGCGTGGTCGATGCCAAACACGCTTTCGACCACGCTGTTGCCAAAGGCGCGACGCCTTACGAAGGCACCGACAAGGCGCTCGATGTGCCTGCAATCGTCGGCATCGGCGGCTCGCTGCTCTATTTCATCGAGACGTACGGCGAGAAGGGTTCGGCCTACGATGCCGAGTTCGAATGGCTGGGCGAACGTGACCCGCAGCCGCAAGGCGTCGGCTTCTACTATCTCGACCACCTGACCCACAATGTCTATCGTGGCCAGATGGACAAATGGTGGGATTTCTACCGCAACCTGTTCGGGTTCAAGCAGATCCATTTCTTCGACATCGACGGCAAGATCACCGGCCTGGTCAGCCGCGCCATCACCTCGCCCTGCGGCAAGATCCGCATTCCGCTCAACGAGTCCAAGGACGAGACCAGCCAGATCGCCGAATATCTGAAGAAGTACAATGGCGAAGGCATCCAGCACATTGCGGTCGGCACCGACGAGATTTATGCCGCCACCGACAGGCTGGCCGAAAACGGGCTGAAATTCATGCCCGGCCCGCCGGAAACCTACTACAACATGTCGTATGATCGCGTGAACGGCCATGACGAGCCGATCGAGCGGATGAAGAAGCACGGCATCCTGATCGACGGCGAAGGTGTCGTCGACGGCGGCACGACCAAGATCCTGCTGCAGGTCTTTTCGAGAACCGTGATCGGCCCGATCTTCTTCGAGTTCATCCAGCGCAAGGGCGACGAAGGCTTTGGCGAGGGCAATTTCCGCGCGCTGTTCGAATCGATCGAGCAGGACCAGATCAAGCGCGGGGTGATCAAGGTGGATGGCAAAGCGGCCTGAAACCTCAAGCTCGTTTGCGGCTCGATCGGCTTTGATCTAAGTTCCGATCACAAGAGGTCGAGCCGTGAACGTCTCCATAACCGAAGCCAGAGCTAAGCTGTCGGAACTCGTAAGGCGCGCGAAGGCCGGCGAGGAGGTCGTGATCACCCGACGCGGTAAGCCGGTGGCGCGTCTTCTCCCCCCTCCGGTGAAGGTGGGCCTTCTGCCACGCATCGGCACTACCTCAGCCGTTGATGGGCCGATTATGTAAGATGAGAATTGGCAACTGGAGCCCCCAGCCTCTCGACCTCTGCCTTCCTTAGTTTGATGTCATAAACGAGCAGGAACTCGTCTAACTGTGGCGGCTTGACCAAGGTGCCGGATAGCATCGCATGCAGGTTGCCGGACATGCGAGCAGGTGATCAGGCAGGTTCATGGTGTCATCCGATTGACCGCACCAGATACAAGCCCGCCCACATAACCACAGATCCGGCAAGAACGATCAGCAAAAGCCGGCTCATCCGCCGCCGCATGACTTGCGTTTCCAGATCCCGCGCGACGTTGATGTTGGTGATGGTGTGGAACATCATCGCCTTGCGCGGAAAGCCGCTGCGGTTGGTCAGGCCGAGCGTGCGCGCCTCGACGCGGTAGCTCAACCGGATCGCCTGGATGAAGGCCGCCAGCAAGGCGAGTGCCCAGACACCGGCCAGCAGATAGTCCCCCGTCATTCCCTCACCTCTCGTATTTCTCGACCTTCTGCTCGATGGCGCCGAAGATCGAATGACCCGTCTTGTCCTTCATTTCGATGCGCACCGTGTCGCCGAAGCGCAGGAACGGCGTCTTGGGTTCGCCTGATACAATGGTCTCGATCATGCGCAGTTCTGCGATGCAGGAATAGCCGGCGCCGCCGTCCGAGACCGGCTTGCCCGGCCCGCCGTCGAGCTTGTTGGAGACGGTGCCCGAGCCGACGATGGTGCCGGCGGCCAGCGGCCTTGTCCTGGCAGCATGCACGATCAGCGCCGGAAAATCGAAGGTCATGTCGACGCCGGCATTGGCCCGGCCGAACGGCTTGCCGTTGAGATCGGCGAGCAGCGGCAGGCTGACCTTGCCGCCATCCCAGGCGTCACCCAGTTCGTCCGGCGTGACTGCGACAGGCGAGAACGCCGAAGACGGCTTTGACTGGAAGAAGCCGAAACCCTTGGCTAGCTCCGGTCCGGTCAGCGCGCGCAGCGTGACGTCGTTGACCAGCATCACCAGCCGGATCGCGGCGCGCGCTTCATCGAGGCTTGCCCCCATCGGCACGTCGTCGACGACAACAGCGACTTCGCCCTCCATGTCGATGCCGAAGGCTTCGTCGACTACCCGGATCGGATCGCGTGGCGGAATGAAGGAGTCCGAGCCGCCCTGGTAGACCAGCGGGTCGGTCCAGAAGCTCGCCGGCATCTCGGCGCCGCGCGCTTTGCGAACCAGTTCGACGTGGTTCACATAGGCCGAGCCATCGGCCCACTGATAGGCACGCGGCAGCGGCGAATGGGCGTCATGCTCGTGGAAGCGTTCCGACGGCATCGCATTGTTCTCCAGCGATTCCGCTATCGTCGCGAGATGTGGGGCGATGCGCCGCCAGTCGTCTAGCGCCGCCTGCAGCGTGCGCGCCAGGAACGAGGCGTCGGTGAAGCGTGTCAGGTCACGCGAGACGACGACGAGTTTTCCGTCGCGCGTCCCGTCCTTCAATGTGGCAAGCTTCATGCGGTTTCCTCTCCCTGTGCGGCTTTGGCGCCGCTTTGGTTTTTTTGCCTTTCGCAGGATCTCTTCCAAAAGCCGGTTCCCACTTTTCGGGATCATGCTAGATCCACAACAAGGCCGTCGCGGGCGATCGTCAAGTCGCCGGCCCATGTTTTCCTGACAGCAGCGACCCAGTCGGCCTCACCGATCTCGGCATCGTCGGCCGGAATGAGGTGATTAAGCACCAGCCTCGTCACGCCGGCATCGCGGGCGATATGCCCGGCTTCTTCGGCAAAGCTGTGGCTGGCGAGCAGATGCTCTCTCAGCCGCCCGCCATTGCCGGTCTTCGCCACCAGCCGCTCGATGCCGTCTTCGAGCATGGCTTCGTGGACCAGGATGTCGGCCCCCCGGGCAAAATCGGCGAGCGGTGGAAAAAAGGCCGTATCCGCTGAGAACACAACGCTTTTCCCGCCATGCTCGAAGCGCAGGGCAAAACAGTCGGTCACCGGAGGATGCTCGACGCGCAGCGCCGAGATCTTCAAGCCACCCTGCTCGGCCACATGGCCTTCGCCGAACTCAACGATCGAAACCAGTTCGCGAATGTCCGGCCGGCCCTCGTCGACGATGCGGATCTCGATGTCGAACTCCAACGACTGACAAAAGCGCCGCCAGTAGTGGCCCGTGCCGGGCGGGCCGAACACGTCGACGGGTGTCGCCAGCCCCGCCGTCCAGGCGGTGTGGATCAGCGGTCCCAGTTCCAACACATGGTCGGAATGCAGATGAGTGATGAAGACCAGGTCGAGCGCCTTCAGGCTGATGCCGGCATCGACCAGACCGCGCGTGACGCCGAGACCGCAGTCGACGACGATGCTGCGGCCGCCGATCTGCAGCAGCGACGAACTCGGCCACGGTCCGCCCGGCCGCAATGCCGGACCACCCTTCGAGCCCAAAAGCACCAGTCGGTCCGCCATTGGCTCAGTGCTCAAGACCAGTCGCCCTCCGGCGTGCCGTTAAAGCGCTTCTTCAGGTCGGACCAGCAGTCGATGTAATTGTCCTGCCGGGTTTCCAGTTCGGCGCCGTAGCGGGTCAGCATCTGCGGAAAGCGGGTCTCGAACATGAAGGCCATGGTGTTGTCGAGCTTGACCGGCTTCAGGCCCGCGCGCGAGGCCTTTTCGAAGCCAGGCGCATCCGGTCCATGGGCCAGCATAAGATTGTGCAAGCTGATGCCGCCGGGCACAAAACCCTCTTCCTTGGCGTCGTATTGACCGTGGATCAGCCCCATGAACTCGCTCATGATGTTGCGGTGATACCAGGGCGGCCGGAACGTATCTTCGGCAACCAGCCAGCGCGGCGGGAAGATGACGAAGTCGATGTTGGCGGTGCCCTCCTCGCCGCTCGGCGCGGTCAGCACGGTGAAGATCGACGGGTCGGGATGGTCGAACAGCAGCGCGCCGACGGGCGAAAAGGTTGCCAGATCATATTTGTAGGGCGCGTAGTTGCCGTGCCAGGCGACGACATCCAGCGGCGAGTGACCGATCTCGGTGACATGGAAATTGCCGCACCATTTGACGACTAGCCGGCACGGCGTTTCCTTCTCCTCGAACCAGGCGCAAGGTGTCTTGAAATCGCGCGGATTGGCCAGGCAGTTGGCACCGATCGGACCACGATCCGGCAGCGTCAGCTTGGCGCCGTAATTCTCGCAGACATAGCCGCGCACTTCGGCATCGACCAGCTCGACCTTGAAGACCAGCCCACGCGGCAGCACTGCGATCTCGCCGGGCCGCAGCTCGATGACGCCCATCTCGGTGACGAAGCGCAAGGCACCGACTTGCGGCACGACCAGCAACTCCCCGTCCGCGTTGAAGAAATGATCGTCCGCCATCGAGCGGTTGGCGACGTAGACATGCGCTGCCATGCCGGTCTGTCCCAGCACATCGCCCGCAGTGGTGATGCTACGCATGCCGGCAATGAAATCGGTGGGCTCTTTCGGCATCGGCACCGGATTCCAGCGGTATTGGCCGAGCGCCAGTTCGTGATCGCCGACATTGGGCGCGCTCTTCCACAAGGGATAGCTCGCCGGTTTGAAGCGGCCGGTGTGCTTGACGCTCGGCCGAATGCGGTAGAGCCACGAGCGCTCATTGGTGCCGCGCGGGGCGGTGAAGGGCGAGCCTGAAAGCTGCTCGGCGTAAAGGCCATAGGCCGGCCGCTGCGGCGAGTTACGTCCTTGCGGCAACGAGCCAGGCAGCGTCTCGGTTTCGAAGTCGTTGCCGAAACCCGGCATATAGGAAAAGGCCATTGCTTCCTCCCGGAATGGATCTCAATTGACCAAACTGGTTTCATTTGTAACCATCGAAAATGTAACCATCAATGGCGGCTTTGAAAAAATGGCGATCAAGAGCGAAGCGTCCGACGCGCCTGAAATTCTCAATCTGGAAAATTTCCTGCCCTACCGGCTCTACCGGCTTGCCGACGCCGTCAGCCGCGAATTTTCCCGAATATACAAGGACAGTCACGGCCTGACGCGGCCGGAATGGCGTACCCTTTCCGGGCTTGGGCAGCATGGAACGATGACCGCGACTGAACTCGGTAACCAATCGGCCATGCACAAGACCAAGGTATCGCGCGCCGTGGCTGAACTCGAACGGCGACACTGGCTTACCCGATCCGCTGACGAGAATGACCGCCGCGTCGAACATCTGGCGCTGACCAAGGCCGGCCTTGCCGCCTATCGCGAAATGGTGCCGCTTGCGAAGGCGTTCGAGCGGGAATTGCTGGACAAACCTAGCGCAAGCGAGCGTGCGGCGATCTCGAACGGATTGGCCGCGCTGGAGGCCGCCCTGGCGTCAACCCAGGGCCAGTTGCGGAATGACATCGAATAGGCGCAAGGAACAGCCCTTGTTGGCCCGGTTGGATGGCGAGGGCGGCATCTACTCGCCCTCGCCACTTGGAGCAACATTGATCGACGCCGCGGATTCAGTCGGCGCCGATGACTTGGCTTTCGCCGGCAAGCATCCGTTCGTTGGGATCGATCGGTCCAAGGTTCTTCACGATCCGGAAGCGACCGCTCTGTGCCTGCGCAATGTACATGTTCATGCGAACATGGTGCTGGCCGGGGACCATTTCGGCCGGGCCACCCGGTCCCTCGCTGATCCGGGCGTGGTCGAGCGCCCGGATAACCGCGTCGCGCTCGACCGAGCCGGCTTCGTTCACCGCCGCTTCCCACATTTTGATCGCCCGGTAGTGGCCGGTGCAGCCGCTGCCCGCGGTCAACATCGCGCTGCCGGGGAATCGGTCCTGGTAGCGCCGCAAGAGCGCCCGGCCAAACGGATCCTCGAGTTCCTGATAGTAATCGAGGCAACTGTAGAGGCCTTCGATCTGCTCGGACGGCACGAGATTGAAGAAGTTCTCGTCGAAATAGGTGCAGATGAACTTGCCGCCTCGCTTGCCGAAACCAGCCTTGTGCAGCTCGTCGAGAAACGGCGTCAAGCCCGGCGGAACCAGGGTGTTGAAGACCACTTCGGCGCCGCTCGCCATGATCTGCTGCACCGTCTGCCGGAAATCGACGGTATCGAGCGGAAAATACTCCTCACCGACGATCTCGCCGCCATTGGCGCGAACCACCCGGCTCGCGGCCTTGTTCAACAGATGGGGCCAGATGTAGTCGGCCGAAGGTAGATAGAACTTCTTCGCCCCGGTGCTCTTCATGAACCATGGGATCAGCGGCTCGACCTGCTGCGCGGGCACCGGGCCCGTGCAGAAGATCAGGGGATCGCTTTCCTGCCCCTCGTATTGCTCGGTGTAGATGTAGAGCGTCCTGCCGCGCGCGACCGCCTCGCTCTTGATGGCTTGGCGGGTCGAACTGTAGATGCCTCCGACGACCAGATCGACTTTGTCGACATCTATCAGTTTCGCGGTCCTTGCCTTGGCAACGCTGTCGGTGGTCTTGCCGTCCTCGATGATGACTTTCACCGGCCGGCCCAGCAAGCCGCCCTTGGCGTTGATGTCATCGACGAGCATGGTCGTGAGGTTTGCGTTGGCTATGCCCATGAAGGACAACGGGCCGGTGAGTTCGGCGATAAGGCCGATCTTGATGGGTTTCTGGTGCATCTCATGTCTCCGATCTCTGGGGTTCGTGGGTGCGCGCCGCCGGTAGCAGGCGGCGCGAAAGGCACGTCAGGCCTCATAGTGGCCGAGCAGCATCGCCGCTTGCGGCTTGCCCACGTGGCCGGCCTCCTGCAGGATTGCCGGCACTTCGGGATCCGATACGAAGTTCTTCCAACCCTCGGCATCCCAGTCGAAGATTGCCCAGACGCGGTCGGACTCGCTGGGGTCGCGGAACACGGTCGCGCCGTTCGAACCGTGCAGCCGGCGCTTGTCGGCGCCCTTGGTCGAAAAGATATGGATGAAGCGGTCGACGTCCGCCACCTTGGTCGTTGCGAGAAGCATCTGATTTCCTCCTGTCGGTCGCGGCCACCATTGGTCCGTCGACAGGATCACGATGCGCGCCTCGGAGCAGGTGCACATGGGGAGGATTCCCTATGCCGATGACTTCGTCTCGCCCGGCCGGACAAGGCCGTGCTCGACCGCATAGAGTGCCGCGGCGGCGCGGGTGGTCACACCGATCTTGGCATAGACGTTCTGGATATGGTGATCCGCGGTCTTGGGCGAGATATCCAGGTTCCGCCCCGCTTCCTTGGCGGTGAGGCCGGCGGCGATCAGGCGCAACACCTCGATCTCACGTGGCGTCATTCCAGCCAGCGGCCGATGCGGCGCCCGGCGTGACCGCTGGCCGGCGAAGGACAGCACGGCCTCGGCGGCGTCGGGGCAGATACTGCCCTCACGAACGGCAGCGCGCAACTGCGTCGCCGCGGCGTCGCTGGACAGTGCCCTGCGGTGAGGACGTTCCTCCCGCGACGTTTGGAACGCTTCGGCAGCGGCCAGGATTCTCGCCGCCGGGGACAGGTCGGAACCACCGACCTTGCGGTGATAGCCAGAGCCGTCCAGGCGTTCGTGATGGCGCAGGACGAGTGAGGCCATTGCCTCGCCCTCGCGGCCGAACGAGGCCAGCGCACGCTCGCCGTAATAGGCGTGCAGTTGGGCTGCGTCGCGCTCGCGGACCGACAGCGGACCATTGCGCATCCAGGTCGCCACCGGCACGACAAGTTCGCCAATGTCGTGGATGCAGCCCGCCCAGCGCAGCGCACGGACGTCGGCGGCGGGCAGCCCCATCTGTCTCCCCGCTCCCTCAGCCAGTTCCGCCACCATCCGCGAATGGCCTTGTGTGAACGGCATGCGCATGTCGATCATGTCGGCGATGGCGAGAAATGCCTCGTCGCAGTCCGCCTCATCGAGCGACACCGGCGGATCGGGCTCCAGCGCTAAAATCGTCTCGCGGTCGACCGTCACGCCGATGCCTTCCATCAGCACCGCAGCGTTTGCCGCGACAAGCCGGGCCAGATGAGCTGCGTAAGGGCCGTCGCCGCGGCTGGCGACAGTTTCGGCCATTTCCACGATCCCGACGGCATCGCTAAGCGCAATGACATCCTGCGCCAGAGTGATCAATTGGACGGCCGGCAGCACCTCCTCGCCGCTCAGTCCACGTGGCAGACCCTTGCCGTCCCAGCGTTCGTAGATCTGTCCAAGATTACGGCCCATCTCCCCGGACAAGCCAAGCCGCTCGCCGATACGCTGCGCGACCTCGCAATGCGCGATCAGCACCGGGCGGGCCACCGCAAGTGCCTGCGACATGGCGGCCTCGACCGCCTTGGCCTGCGCGTCAGGCTGGAGATCGTAATAGAACCGCTTGAAGGCCTGTACGAAGACCCTGCCCAGTTCCGCACGATTGCCCATGTCGAGACCGACAAGGTCCTGGCGGAGCGCGATTTCGTCGCCGAAGGTTGCCGACAGAAGATCGGTATCCGCGTTGCAGCCAACATAGCGAAGCATCGACTGATGGTAGGCATTGCGCCGAACCTGCTCGGAAACGCCCGCACGATCTGCGATCCGCATCGCAAGCACGCAGGATTTCAGCGCGAAGTCGCGAGAATGACCGGTTGCGAGGTCCGAAGCATAGGCGAGGACCATCATGAAGTCCGCCCGGCGGATCGAGACGTTTGTCATCGCCCACCTCCCAATGGGCATGCTAGTCCCGCGGGCCGTCAATACCTAGCGGAAAATCCCACGCACGCCGTCAGCCGGCTGGCTGGTTTCAGATCCTCGGCGCCAACGCCTACCAGTCCATCACCACCTTGCCGGAACTGCCGCTGCGCATGGCATCGAAGCCGGCCTGAAAGTCGTCGATGCCTATGCGGTGCGTGATCAAGCCGGAGACATCCAGCGGCCCCTGCACGAGCGCGATCATCTTGTACCAGGTTTCGAACATCTCGCGGCCGTAGATGCCTTTCAGATGCAGCATCTTGAAGATGACCTTGTTCCAGTCGATCTCGAAACCGGTGGGCGCAATGCCCAGGATGGCAATCTTGCCGCCATTGTTCATGGTGTCGATCATGTCGCGGAAGGCGGGGGCGGCGCCCGACATTTCGAGGCCGACGTCAAAACCCTCGGTCATGCCGAGCGCCGGCATGACGTCACGCAGCTTTTCCTGCGAGGCGTCGACGACATGCTGGACGCCGAGCTTTTTCGCCAGCGCCAGCCGCACAGGGTTGATGTCGGTGATCACCACCTTTCGTGCGCCGACGCATTGCGCGACGAGCGCGCCCATGATGCCGATCGGTCCGGCCCCGGTGACCAGTACGTCCTCGCCGACCAAGTCAAAGGACAATGCCGTGTGGACGGCATTGCCCAGGGGATCGAAGATCGCGGCGATCTCGTCCGGCACATCGTCGGGGATCGGCACGACATTGTGCTGCGGAATCGCCAGATACTCGCCAAAGGCGCCCGGACGGTTGACGCCGACGCCGAGCGTGTTGCGGCAGAGATGCCCTCGCCCGGCACGGCAGTTGCGGCAATGGCCGCAGACGATATGACCCTCGCCCGACACGCGCTGGCCGACCTTGTATTCGGTGACAGCGGCGCCGAAATCGGCGACGGTGCCGACAAATTCATGGCCGGTGACCATCGGCACCGGCACCGTCTTCTGCGCCCACTGATCCCAATTGTAGATATGGACGTCGGTGCCGCAGATTGCCGTCTTGCGGATCTTGATCAGCACGTCGTTAGGGCCGATTTCCGGCACCGGCACCTCTTCCATCCAGATGCCCGGCTCGGCCTTGGCCTTCACCAGCGCCTTCATCATGTTCGACATGCTTTTGTCCCTTGAATCTCTTGATCCGGAATGGCTTTCGATTGCGGCCTTTCAGGAAATCACGCCCAATTCCTTGCCGACCGCTTCGAATGCCTCAACCGCACGGTCGATGTCCGCGGCGGAATGCGCCGCCGACATCTGGGTGCGGATGCGCGCCTGGCCCTTCGGCACCACCGGGAAGGAAAAACCGATGACGTAGATGCCACGCTTCAGCATGCGAGCCGCCATCTCCTGCGCCAGCGTCGCATCGCCCAGCATCACTGGAATGATCGGATGGTCGGCGCCGGCCAGCGTGAAACCGAGCTTGCCCATCTGCGACCGGAACCGCGTCGCATTGGCATAGAGGTGCTCGCGCAAGGCATCGCCATTGCGGATCAGGTCGAACACCTTGATCGAAGCGCCGGCGATCGCCGGCATCAGCGTGTTGGAAAAAAGATAGGGCCGCGAGCGCTGGCGCAGCCAATCGACCACCTGCCTCTTGCCAGAGGTGTAGCCGCCGGATGCACCGCCGAGCGCCTTGCCGAGCGTCCCGGTAATGATGTCGACCCTGCCCTCGACGCCACAATGCTCGGGCGAGCCGCGGCCGTTCTGGCCGACGAAGCCGACCGCATGGCTGTCGTCAACCATCACCATGGCGTCGTATCTTTCGGCAAGGTCGCAGACACCCCTGAGATTGGCGATGATGCCATCCATCGAGAACACACCGTCGGTGGCGATCAGCCGGAAGCGGCAGTCCCTGGCTTCCTTCAGGCGCACCTCCAGATCGGCCATGTCGTTGTTGGCGTAGCGGAAGCGTTTGGCCTTCGACAGCCGCACGCCGTCGATGATCGAAGCGTGGTTCAGCGCATCGGAAATGACCGCGTCCTCTTCACCGAGCAACGTCTCGAACAGGCCGCCATTGGCATCGAAGCAGGAGCCATAGAGGATGGTGTCTTCCAGGCCGAGGAAGGATGAAATCGTCGCCTCGAGCTGCTTGTGCTCCTCTTGCGTGCCGCAGATGAAGCGCACCGACGCCATGCCGTAGCCATAGCGGTCGAGCGCCTGCTTGGCCGCATCGCGCAGGTCGTCGCTATCGGCAAGGCCGAGATAGTTATTGGCGCAGAAGTTGAGCACTTTCTGCCCGCCGACCTCGATCTCAGCCGACTGGGTCGAGGAGATCACGCGCTCGGATTTGTAGAGGCCGGCCGATCTGAGCCCCGCGAGCTCGTTGTCGATGTGGGAAAGGAATGCTGCGGTCATGGTTGGGCCTCGTTCGATGTGGGCCGACTGTCGTCTCGTCCGAGCTAAAAATCCATCGCAAAAACGACCGGATCGGTGGCAAGCGACCCGATGTGGCCCCGATGATCACAAAAGCGACACTACAACAAATGGTGTTGGCCGGTGACCGCTCGAATGCCGGCATGACGCTAAACGGGCCGATAACCATTTCGCGATCTTTCCACGTCCCAACCTTGCCGGACGGCTGTGGATTTCCAGACCTGTTAATGTTTGCAGGCCAGTCTTCGCAGCAGGAATCCGTTGGCGAAGAGGACCGCCCCCGAAAATGTCGCAGCAGCCGGCGCAGACCGTTTCAGGCAAACTCATACTGCTGATCAAAGCTGGCTACTGGCTGGCCCTGCTGATCATTGCCGCCATGGTGATAGCCTCCTTCATCCTGCTGCAGCAGATGATGGCCACCCAACAGCACAACAACACCTTGCTCGACATCGTCAGCACGCAAAAGACGCTTTCGCAGCGCATCGTCTTCCTGGCCGGCGCAACCGGTGCTGCTTCGCGTGACAAACAGCCGGCGCTGGTCAGCGCGCTCAAGCAGGCCACGGGGGAGTTCGAGACCAACTACGATCTGCTGCTAAAGCAGACGGGAGCCGACCCCCAATCGCCGGCCAAGCTCGATCCGAGGTCGATCGACAGCGTCCTTTTCGCCAAGCCCTTCCACCTCGACTATTTCTCGGTCGGGCTGATCGCCAATGGCGACCGCCTGATCTCGGCCTATGAATCTCAATTCAGCGGCAATGGCGGCTACAAGGGCGGCGGCGAGCGCGTCAATCTCGATGCCTCCGTCGCCAATGCGAACTTGTCGGGCTACGCCGCGCTTGGCCAGCGCATCAGCGCCGATGCAGACGAGCGTTCCGAGAAGCTGCTCGCTCTCCACCGCACGCTGTTCTACGCCACCCTGGGCGTCATCATACTGGTGGCACTCTTCATCTTCAGGCCGATGTCGAACGCCATCCTGCGCAAGACGCATGAGCTGATCGACGCGCGCAATTCGATGGCCTTCATCGCGGTGCATGACGGCCTCACCGGCCTGCACAACCGCACGTTCCTGACCGATCATTTCGACACGCTGATCAAGGGGTCACACCGCCGCCGGGAGCGCCTGGCTGTGATCCAGCTCGACCTCGACCGGTTCAAGCAGATCAACGATACGCTAGGCCATGCCGCAGGCGACTATGTGCTGGTCGTCACCGCGCAGCGCATGCGCGATTCCTGCCGGGCGTCGGATTTGTGCGCGCGCCTGGGCGGCGACGAGTTCGTCATGATCCTCGGCGGCGCCGGCGGCACCGAAGACATCAACATGCTGGCGCGGCGCATCCTGGCGCATATCAACGAGCCGATCGTCTTCCAGGGCACGACCGTTCTCCCGGGCGCCAGCGCCGGCATCGCCGTCTACCCGATCGACGCCGACAATGCTCAGGATCTGCTGGTTCATGCCGATCTGGCGCTCTATTCCGCCAAGAAGCTGGGCGGCGGCAACTTCTCCTTCTTCTCCGAAGAGTTGCGCCGCGAGCTCGACTATCGCAAACAGCTCGAGCACGACATCAAGGTCGCCATCGCGGAGCGGGCCTTCCAGGTCTATTTCCAACCGCAGGTTTCGCTGACCAACGGCACGATCAGCGGCATCGAGGCGCTGGTGCGCTGGAACCATGCCGAGCGCGGCATGATCCCACCGGGCGAATTTATCCCGGTCGCCGAAAAATGCGGCTTCATGCCCGAGATCGGCCGTATCGTCATCGCCAAAGCGATCAACGAAGCCGCCGAATGGAACCGCGCCGGCATTGCCTTCGGCCGGCTTGCCGTCAATGTTTCCGGCACCGAACTGCGCGAGCCCGATTTCGATGAGTTTCTTTTCGAGACGCTGGAAAAGGCCGGGCTGCCGCCACAGAAACTGTCGCTGGAAATCGTCGAATCCGTTATCCTCGACGACGAGAAGACGGGTATCGCCGCCAAGCTGCGCCACATCAGGGCGGCCGGCGTCCACCTGGAACTCGATGATTTCGGTACCGGTTATGCCTCGCTAAGCCATGTCAATCCGAACGAGATCGACCGGCTGAAGATCGATCGACGCTTCGTCCAGAACATTCATGAGAATGGCGACAACTCGAAGATCGTGCGCGCCATCACCGAGCTTGCCCGTGGCCTCGGCATCTCCATCGTCGCCGAAGGCGCCGAAACCGAAGCCGAACTCGAATCGCTGATGGCGATCGGCTGCGACCAGGTGCAGGGCTACTCCATCGCCTTCCCGATGCCGCACGACAAGGCGCTGGAATGGCTGACTGCCCGCATGCCGAAGAAGGCCAGGCTGACGGTGCTGCAGGGAAGCCTGGCATAGGCGTCGCCCAAAGCGTATCGCGCTTGAGCGGAACCGAGCGACGCGCTTTGTTATCCCAAAACCGCTGCGCACTTTTGGGCGAGATGTTCCAGGACGGCTTCGACGCAAGACGAAGCTGACCAACCTGATCACCGCTCTGAACCTGCGCCATTACACTTTTGGAACAATCCGGGGCTACGACGACTGAGCCGATGAGCCGGGCCCGCCCTCCTATCCCCCGACATTCGCCCGCAACGCCGCCAGAACCTGCGCGAACTCCGCCAGCCGCTCGTCGGACAGTCCGACCCGTAGCCGCTTGTCAAAGGACAACGCAGCCTTGCGCAAGGTCTCGAACATCGCTTCTCCCGCCGCGGTCAGTTCGACCAGATGAACCCGGCGGTTCACGGGATCGCGGCGGCGTATCAGCAGGCCCTGCGCCTCCATCGCATTGAGATGGTGGGTCAGCGTCGCCCCCTGAATGCCGATCATGCCGGCAAGCTCGCGCTGATTGGCAAGCTTGCTCGATTTGACCGACAGCAGAGTGAGCCAGACGGGCAACGTACCGCCCGCTTCAACAAGAGCAGCATCGAAGGCTTGGGCGACAAGTTTGGCGGTGCGGCCAAGATTCATGCCGACTGGCGGGCGGTCAAAGGGAGACATCGTCGGACACTAGGCGGTGTTCTCCGTAGAGCGAACTGGGTGACAGTCTTATACATTGACATCTAATCATTCGATATCTAATTTTATGACGGACGGCGGGCAAAAAAGAGGAAATGCGGTCATGCAATATGTCTACATCGTCGTCCTCGGTCTTCATGTCATGGCCGGCGTGTTCTGGGCCGGCACCACCATCGCTGTCGGCCGCGATCCGGAAATCCGGGCGGAACGGTTCTTCCGGCCCCAAATGGGCGCGGCCGGCCTGGTTTTCCTCACCGGCATACTGCTTTGGTATTTCTTCCATCAAGGCCTTTTCGGCCCGATGGAGAAGGTGTTGGCGCTGGGCATCGCCACGGCTCTAATTGCCGCCGGCGTCCAGGGCGCGCTGGTCGGTTCTGCCACCCGGCAGCTTGCCGGCACCGATGCGGCGACGGAAGCACAGTTGCGCGCGAAAATGACAAGAGGCGAGCGCATCGCCGGCGGTCTACTGGTTATCACCGTGCTGTGCATGGCCGTCGCGCGGATGGTCTGAGGCGCACAATTTCACGGAATCGCATGTTGTCTGGCGACGAGCCAATGACGTGCGGGCGCGCGGTCGGACCGAAGTACACGGGCTCTCGTACGCAGGTCCGACCGCGCGCCACCGATTCTCGCGATAACGAATTTCAAATCCGCAAGCCGAACCTGATGCCGTCATAGATGGCGGCATGGATGTTGCGCGAGGCGACCGCGTCGCCGATGCGGAACAGCACGAAGCGCGCTTCTGGATTGCGCTCGGGAAAGATGTCGCCACCACTCACCAGCCGCTCATAGTCGATCGCGCCACCGTTCTTCGACAGCGGCTTCAGCGAGAGATAGAGATCGTCGAGCGGCAGCGTGCCGTGCTCGACCACCACCTGGTCGACCCTGCGCTCGCCGCGCCAGCCATCGGCGAAATCCGAGCCAAGTTCGGCGACCAACAGGTTGCCCTCGCGCCTCACCGAGCGCAGCCGGGTGTTGATGGTGATGGTGACCCCCTTTTCCTGGAAGGCGCGCATGTATGGCACATGGTTCATGCCACCCATTTCCGGTGCGAAGAAGCGCTCCGGCGAAACAAGCTCGAGTTTCGAGCCGGCATTGGCGATCAGTTCGGCCGCGCCCATGCCCTGATGGCCGCCATTGTCGTCATAGAGCAGCACGTTTTCGGCCGCCTTGACGCTGCCGGCCATGATGTCCCAACTCGAGGTGACCAAGTTGTCACCAGCTGTCAGCGGCGGGTTCTGCGGCAGCCCGCCGGTGGCAACCACCACAATGTCGGGCGACAGTGCCAGAACGTCGTCTTTCTCGGCCCAGGTGTCGTAACGGATCTCGACCCCGAGCCGGTCGAGTTCGGCCAATCGCCAGTCGATGATGCCGATCAATTCCTTGCGCCGCGGGTTCTGCGTCGCCAGCCGAACCTGGCCGCCGGCCTGTGACGATGCTTCCAGGATCGTGACTTGATGGCCTCTCTCTGCCGCGACTCGCGCCAGTTCCAATCCGCCGGCGCCGGCGCCGACGACGACGACTTTGCGCTTAGGTCCTTCAGTCTTGACTATGATGTGCGGGATGTCGGCCTCACGGCCGGTCGCCGCATTGTGGACGCACAGCGCTTCACCGCCTTCGTAGATGCGATCGAGACAATAGGTGGCGCCGACACAAGGGCGGATCTCGTGCTCCCTGCCCTCCATCACTTTTTTGACAATGTGCGGATCGGCGATGTGGGCGCGGGTCATGCCGACCATGTCGAGCTTGCCGGTGGCGATGGCGTGCCGCGCGGTGGCGACATCGGAAATGCGCGCCGCATGGAAGGTCGGGAATTTTGTCGCCGCCCTCACCTCGCCGGCGAAATCGAGATGCGGCGACGAGCGCATGCCAGTCACCGGGATAACCTTGGTGAGTGCCGCATCGCTCTCGATCGAGCCGCGGATGATGTTGAGGAAATCGACCTTGCCGGAGCCGGCCAGCCGTTTTGCAATCTCTATGCCTTCCGCCTTCGATAGGCCTTTTTCGAAATCTTCATCGGCGACCATGCGGATGCCGACGACGAATTTATCGCCGACCGCCGCACGGACGGCATCGAGCACCATGTTGGTGAACCGTAGGCGGTTGTCCAACGAGCCGCCGAATTCGTCGTCGCGGTGGTTGGTGGCCGGCGACCAGAAGCCGTCCATCAGATGGCCGTAGGCCTCGAACTCGATGCCGTCGAGGCCCGCGGCGTGGCAGCGCTGGGCCGCTGACGCATAGTCGGCGACGATGCGCTCAATGTCCCAGTCCTCGATGGTCTTCGGGAAAGCGCGATGCGCCGGTTCGCGCACGGGCGAAGCCGAGAGCACCGGCAGCCAATCAGCCTTGTTCCAGCCGGTGCGGCGGCCGAGATGGGTGATCTGGATCATCACCTTGCAGTCGTGCTCGTGACAGGCGTCGGCGAGTTCGGCCAGCCACGGCACGATCCTGTCCTCATAGACATGCAGATTGCCGAAGGCGGCCGGACTGTCGCGCGAAACGATCGCCGAGCCGGCGGTCATCGTCAGCGCCATGCCGCCCTTGGCCTTTTCGGCATGGTAGAGCCGGTAGCGCTGTTTCGGCATGCCATCTTCGGAATAGGCCGGCTCATGACTGGTCGACATGACCCGGTTCTTCAGCGTCAGATGTTTGAGCTGATAAGGCTGGAGAAGCGGATCGCTGCTGTTCATCGTCTTCCTGGAGTTTCAAATTGTGCTAATGAGCGGCAAATTTCGTTTTCGAGCATGTCGTCCCCACATTTCCCGGCATGCGATAAGGATCCCGCTCATGATCGACACCAAAACCCTCACCCAACTCGGCGCCCACGTCGAGACGCCACAGAGCCCCGAAGCGGCGGTCCTGGAGACCGTGCCGTTTGCGCGCGGCGATGGGCCGCCGGCGATCGTGCGCTTCACCTGCCCGGAATTCACCTCGCTGTGCCCGGTCACCGGCCAGCCGGATTTCGCCCATATCGTCATCGACTATGCGCCCGATGCGCTGCTGGTGGAATCCAAGTCGCTCAAGCTGTTCATGACCTCGTTTCGCAACCATGGCGCCTTCCATGAAGACTGCACCGTCGTGATCGGCCGCCGTATTGTGGCGGCAACCAAGCCCTTGTGGTTGCGCATAGGCGGCTACTGGTATCCGCGCGGCGGCATTCCGATCGACGTGTTCTGGCAGACCGGCGCGCCGCCCGAAGGCGTCTGGCTGCCTGACACCGGCGTCGCGCCCTATCGCGGGCGCGGCTAGCTCGCTCATCATTCGCACTGATATTGGCTGAGTGCCCATTCACCGGTCACCGACAACAGATCCGTGATCTTCCAGTCGCCGTCGACCTTCTTGAACTTCCACTCCAGCCGGTGCGGGTTGCCAGCGATGACGAAGGCGACGATGACCTTGGCCTGGTCGCCACTGATCGCCTCAAGCGTCTTCAGGCTCTTGGCGATCTCGGCCTTGTCGTAATCAGCGTTGTCGAGCGCCATGTTGGGGTCGAGGCATTCGCCCTGCCCGGATTTGCGCAAGGCGTCGCTCTTGTCGAGCACGGTTTTTGCCGGATCGATGAAATGGCTGCGCTGCGCCGGATCGATCTCCAGCCCAGCCTGATCGTAAAACGGCCGCACCACAGCGGTCGGGGATCCCGGCAGGATGGGCGCTGCCGGCGCTGCCTCGGCTGGCGACCGCCCTACCGGCGGCGTTGTCGGTTCCACGGCCCCGCCGGGCGCATTTGCCGGCGGCGCCCCGCTGTCGCCCGGCGCGGTGTCAGCCGGGGTGTTTGCCGGCGGCGCACCCAACAAACCTTGGGCGGCGGCACCGCTCAGACTCACCGCCAGCAGGCAGATGGTCGAGAGTGCCAGGAACGGGCGATGGGCCATCGCATCACTCCGCTGTCTGGCCGGCCATGCATTCCAGCGCGCTGAGCTTCCAGTCGTTGGTCTTCGAGGCAATGTCCGATATCTTCCATTTGCCTTCGATCTTCTTGAGCGACCACACCATTTCGCGTTTGGAATCGTCGCCTTCGGAGAAAAGGCTGAAGGACGCTGTAACCTCTGCATTGTCGCCATCCAGCTTCTCAGACAGTTTCAGCGTCTTCGAGACGGTCTTCTGATCGAAATCCTGGGCGTCCAGGCCAGGATCGAAATCGATGCAGGCGACCTCGTCCGGGTTCTTTTTCGTTGCCTGGTCGTTCAGGTCGAAGAGTTTCGTCACCGGCTCGGTGAACCGATCCCGGTATTGTTCGTCGGCCTCGAATTTGACCGCCGGAACATAGAAGAACTTCACGGCGTTGGACGCCGGTCCGGCGACGGCGGCCGCCGGCAAGGCTATCGAAAGGGCGGCAACGAGCACTGTCAGTCTCATGCAGAATCTCCAGCTTTTGATGGCTTGAGCCTATCAATACCACGTATCCTGCATATCGGCTTTTCTTCGGCTCATGAAGCCCCGCAACGCTTGTTTCAACCATCCAGCCAGACGTTCTGCAGGTCCATCTCGAAGGTCTGGTGGACGCCGTAGTTCTTCACCTTCTTGTTCATGTGGCTGTAGAGCTTCTGCCAGAACGGCTGAACGATGACGCCCGAATCCTGCAGGATCTGTTCGACGTCCTTCATCACTTCGCGGCGCTTCGCCACGTCGATGAGCGAGAGAGCCTGCTTGAGCTTGGCGTCGAAATCGGGATTCGAATATGCCGTTTCATTCCAGGCCTCGCCGGTGCGATATCCCAGCGCCAGCACCTGGACGCCGAGCGGGCGCATGTACCAGATCGTCATCGAGTAGGGATATTTCGTCCAGTCGTTCCAGAAGGTCGAACCCGGCAGCACCGTGCGCTTGACCTTGATCCCGGCATCGCGCAGCTGGCCGGCGATCGCGTCGCCCGTATTCTTCTGCCAATCGTCCTCGACGGTGATCAGTTCATGCTCGAAGTCGGCCTGCCCGGCTTCCGCCATCAGCTTCTTGGCGCCGGCGGCGTCACGTGTCTTCTTGGGCAGCGGGTAATATTCCGGGTGGATCGGGGCGACGTGATGGTTTTCGCCGGGGGTGCCTCGCCCGGCATAGCCAAGTTCGAGAACCGCATTGTTGTCGACGGCCATTTGCAGGGCATTGCGCACCCGCTGGTCGTCATAGGGCTTGTGGGTGATGTTGGTGCGGGCAACGAGCGTCGTCGCCGTCGCGACCTCCGATTTCACCAGGCCCATCTTGTCGAGTATGTCGATGAAGTCCGCGGGCGTCTCGAAATTGAGGTCGATCTCGCCGGAGTCGAAAGCATTGACCGAAGCGTTGAAGTCGGTGCCGTAGTCGATGAATTCGACACTGTCGAGCGGCGCTTCCCCACCCCACCATTTGCCGTTCTCGCGGCGCTTGACCACCGCCTTCTGGCCGACATCGTATGAGACCAGTTCGAACGGCCCCGTGCCGATCGGCTTCTTGATCGGATCGGCGCCGTCGGTATCGAAGTTGCGATGAACAACCAGCGCGGGATAGTCGGTGAAGTTCGGGATCAGCGAAATGTCGGGTTCGGCGAGTTTCAGCTTGACCGTGTTGTCGTCGACCTTGGTGATCGCGCCATCCCTGGCCTTGCCGGTCTTTGCGTCGATCAGCGCGCCGACGCGGGCGGCCATCGAATTGCCGGCGACGCCTTTCTCGCACCAGCGAGTCAGATTGTAGGCGACGTCATCGGCGTTGAAAGCATCGCCGTTGTTCCAGGTGATGCCCTTGCGCACGTGCAGCACGTATTCTGTGGCATCGTCGTTGATGTCCCAGCTTTCGAGTAGAACCGGCTCGAATGTGAATTGCCTGGTGTAGCGGACAAGCGGCTCCAGCCAGCAGCGCGAAATGTTGGCCAGTTCCACCCAGTCGTAAGTGCGCGGATCCTTCTGCCCCTTCACCGACATGGAAACGCGCAGCGTTCCGCCTTTCTTTGCCTCCTGCGCCACCGCCCGATCGGGCACGGCTAGGCCGATCATGCCGTAGGCAAGCGCCGTTGACGCGCCGAAGGCGCTTGCCAGCGCCAGGAATTCGCGCCGGTCGACACGACCGGCGCGTGCTTCGGCGGCCATTGCTTCGATGGCGCTCGGCACGTGATCGCTATTGCTCCTGAATAGGGTCATTGTTTCCTCCCGTCTGGTCCCTTGGTCTTGGTTCGTCGCATCAGCTGACGCTGTCCGGCAGCTTCTCCTCGCGCCGCGCGATAAAGTCTGTCAGGCCGTCGGCGATGCCTTCGTCGAGCTTCGGCTCCTCATAATCCGCCAGCATGTTGCGTGCCTTTTCGCGGCCGCGCGTGTCATGGTCCTTCGCCCCTTCGGCCTTCCACTGTTCGAACGAATTGAAGTCCATGATGGTGGGCATGAAGAAGGCGGACTCGAAATGTTCGAGCGTATGCTGGGTGCCCAGGAAATGGCCCTGCGGCCCCACTTCGCGGATCGCCGCCATCGCTTCCTTGAAATCGTCGAACGGCAGCCCGCCGGCGTATTTGTACCAGCCGACAAGCTGTTCGCAGTCGGTCGCGAATTTCGAATAGCCGCAAGTCAGGCCGGCCTCGAGCCATCCGGCGGAGTGCCAGATGTAATTGGCCCCAGAAAGAATGGCGGCATGCATCAGCATGTTCGCCTCGTAGCCCGCCTGGGCGTCGTTCAGCTTCGATCCGACATGGAAACCCGACGTGCGCCACGGCAGCCGGTATTTCCGCGCCAGCGCACCCATCAGATACATCATCTGGGCCGCCTCCGGCGTGCCGCCCATGGGAGCGCCGGTCTTCATGTCCACCGTCACCATGAACTGTCCGTAGACCTGCGGCGACCCAGGGCGCAGCAGCTGCGTGAACGCGACGCCCGCCAGCGCTTCCGCATTGACCTGCGCCACCGCGCCCACGGCGGAGGCCGAGGTCGAGGCGCCGCACAGTGCGAAGGGCGCGAGGATCAGCGGCTGGTTGCTCCGCGCATAGACCTTCATCGCGTCCAGCATGGTGGCGTCCCACACAAGCGGCGAATTGCAGTTGGTGATTGACACCAGGACCGGGTTGTCGCGGACATAATCCTCGCCGAACACGATGCCCGCCATCGCCATCGTGTCTTCCGCCCGATCCTTGGACGTGACGATGCCCATGAACGGCTTGTCGGAGTGCTTCAGCGCTGAATGGATTATGTGGAGGTGACGCTTCGGCACCGCAATCTCCATCGGCTCGCAGATGATGGAGCTCGATGAATGCAGCGCCGGCGCCATGTAGGCGAGCTTGTGGAAATTGTTGAGGTCGGCGAGCGTGCCGTAGCGCCTGTTGTTGTCGAGGTCGCGCACATAAGGCGCGCCGTACATCGGCACGAAGATGGAGTTGTTGCCGCCCACGCGCACCGAGCGCTGCGGATTTCGCGCATTGAGCGTGAATTCCGACGGGACCTTCGACACGAGCTCCATCAGCAAGGCGCGGTCGATGCGGACACGTGTCTCCGAAACGTCTGCCCCCGCGGCCTTCCAGATCGCAATGGCCTCGTCGTCGCGGAATTCGCATCCCACCTCTTCGAGGATCGAGAGCGACTCCTCATGGATCAGCTCGACCGCCTCATCGGGAACCATCTGATAGACAGGGATCTTGCGGACCAGCGTCGGAAACGACATTACCGGCGCTCCGCGCAGCGCTTTGCGCCCCAAGCGGCCGCCACTTCGACGATTGGCGTGTTCGGTCACATCAGGGGCAGGTGCGTTCATGGCAACTCCATTCCACTCATTGGCACCAGCCTAACGGGACAAAATGGCGATGTGACGCTGGAAAATCCTGATCTCTTGTATAAGCTGAGCTTATGCGAAGCCTGCGCCACCTCCTGCCCTCGGCCGGCAGCCTGATCGTCTTCGAGGCGGCCGGGCGTCTGTCGAGCTTCACCGCCGCCGGGCGCGAACTCGGCATGACGCAGGCTGCCGTCTCCTACGCGGTGCGCGGACTGGAAGAACAGCTCGGCGCCAAGGTGTTCCAGCGCCGCCATCGCCAGGTCGTCCTCACCGAGGCCGGCGAGCGCTTCCACGCCGATGTCTCGCTCGGCCTCTCGCATATCCGCAAATCGGCGGAGGATCTGCGCCTGCAGGCAACCGGCGGCCACGTGACGCTGGCCGCCTCGACGGCCTTTGGTTCCTTCTGGATGATGCCGCGCCTACAGCAGTTCCGAGACGAACTGCCGGGCATCGACCTGCGCATCCAGACCGCCGACCGCGATCTCGATATCATCGCCGAAGGCATCCCTCTCGGCGTGCGCGGCGGCGAGCAGCGGGATTGGCCCGACTATCATTCGCTGCCGCTGGCGGACGAGGAAATCTTCCCCGTCGCCGGAACCAGCTACGCGGCAAAGTTCGGCCTGCCCAAATCGGTGGCGGAACTGGCCACGCACCGTCTCATCCATCTGGAAGAGCCGTACCGCGAGGCGGCCAGTTGGGACGAATGGTTCGTGTCGGCGGGCGCCAGCCTAAGCGACACCGCGCGCGGCCTGCGCATAAACGACTATGGCCTGGTGATCCAGGGCGTGATGGAAGGGCAA
The DNA here is from genome assembly GCF_040323235.1 of Mesorhizobium sp. M0051. NCBI lineage: Bacteria > Pseudomonadati > Pseudomonadota > Alphaproteobacteria > Hyphomicrobiales > Phyllobacteriaceae > Mesorhizobium > Mesorhizobium sp. M0051. Next base: position 83,991 of record NZ_JAMYUT010000027.1, on the reverse strand, counting down.
GGCATTGCCCTCGGCTGGCGGCATCTTGCCGAGCGGCTGCTGGCATCAGGCCTGCTGGTGCCGGTGACGGATCATGTGCTGAGGACCGGCAAGGCCTTCTACGTCGTCTGGCCGAAGAACCGCGAGCTCAGCGACAACGCCAGCAAGGTGCGGGACTGGCTGGCCGCGCAGGCGTGAGGGACAGTGCCTCCCAGTTCCTTGAAAGTCGGCGGGACAGCATCACCGCTATTCCGCCGACATCGAATGCTTCCTCATCGCATTCGAATCCGCCTATAGTGGACGGCATGCCCATCCGCCAACTTTCCGAAACGATGATCAACCAGATCGCCGCCGGCGAAGTCATCGAGCGTCCGGCAAGCGTGGTCAAGGAACTGGTCGAGAATGCGCTCGATGCCGGTGCCGGGAGGGTCGAGATCGTCACGGCCGGCGGCGGGCTGAACCTGGTCCGCGTCACCGACGACGGCTCCGGCATTCCAGAACCGGAGCTGGCGCTGGCGATTGCCCGCCACTGCACCTCCAAGCTCACCGAGGATATCAACGATATCCGCTCGCTCGGCTTCCGCGGCGAAGCGCTGCCGTCGATCGGCTCGGTGTCGCGGCTGTCGATCCGTTCGCGCACGGCCGCCGGCGACAGTGCCGCCGAGATCGGCATCGAGGGTGGCCGCGTCTTGCCCGTCAGGCCGGCTGCTGCCAATCGCGGGACCACCGTGGAGGTCCGCGACCTGTTTTTTGCCACTCCCGCCAGACTCAAATTCATGAAGGGCGAACGTGCCGAAAGCTCGGCGACCAGCGACGTGGTCAAGCGCATCGCCATCGCCTTCCCTGCCGTGCGCTTCACGCTGGCTGGTTCCGACCGCTCGACGTTGGAACTGCCGGCGACCGACGACGGCGCGGAAGGCAGTCTGCGCCGCATCGCCCAGGTGATGGGCGCGGACTTTCCCGACAATTCGATTGCCATCAACGCGATGCGCGAAGGCGTGCATCTGACCGGTCACGTGTCGATCCCCTCCTTCACTCGCGCCAACGCGCTGCAACAATATGCCTATGTCAACGGCCGCCCGGTGCGCGACAAGCTGATCGCCGGCGCCATCCGCGGTGCCTATGCCGACGTCTTGCCGCGCGACCGCCATGCGGTGACGGTGCTGTTCCTGTCGCTCGATCCGGCCATCGTCGACGTCAATGTCCATCCGGCGAAGGCCGATGTGCGCTTCCGCGACCCTGGCCTGGTGCGTGGGCTTATCGTCGGAGCAATCCGGCAAGCACTCGCCGATTCCGGCATTCGTGCCGCGACCACGGGCGCTGCCGGTATGATGGCGGCCTTCCGGCCCGGTGCCGCATCCTACGGCGGCTCGGCAAACGGCCACCGCAGCTACGACGCGGCCTACCGCGCGTCAGGTACGTCCAGCTTCGATGCGGCCCGTTCGCCGCAGCGGCCGCTCGACATGGGTTTCGAAGGGGCTGGCTTTGAGCATCGCGGTTTGCGCGAAAATGATCAGGCTGCGTTCGATGCCGGTCCGCTTGCCAGCGCCGATGCGCGCGCCGGACAGGGCGAAGCCGCCGAGACATTGCTTGGCGCGGTGCTGGGTGCGGCGCGCGCCCAGGTGCATGAGAACTACATCGTCGCGCAGACCAGGGATTCGCTCGTCATCGTCGACCAGCACGCAGCGCATGAGCGGCTGGTCTACGAGGCGCTGAAAAATGCGCTGCATTCGCGCCCCGTGCCCTCGCAGATGCTGCTTCTGCCTGAAATCATCGACCTGCCGGAAGAGGATGCCGAACGGCTGGCGATGCATTCGGAGACGCTGGCCCGCTTCGGCCTCGGCATCGAGCGCTTCGGCCCGGGCGCCGTCGCAGTGCGCGAGACGCCGTCGATGCTCGGTGAAACCAACGTCCAGCAATTGGTGCGCGATCTTGCCGACGAGATCGCCGACAACGACACGGTCGAGACGCTGAAAGAGCGGCTGGACAAGATTGCTGCGACCATGGCCTGCCACGGCTCGGTCCGCTCCGGCCGCCTGCTCAAGGCCGAGGAGATGAACGCGCTGCTGCGCCAGATGGAGGCGACGCCGGGTTCCGGCACCTGCAACCACGGGCGACCGACCTATATCGAACTCAAGCTTGCGGATATCGAGAGGCTGTTTGGGCGGCGTTAGTTCAGTTCTGGGAAAGACGATGCAGGAAGAGCGTTTGGTCGGCGAAAGAGCAGACCGTAGGTGCCAGTGTTCCCCAGCAATGCCGAGACAACCGTTCGCCGCGCTCGCCCCGAATGCGGCGCCGGCTTCACGCACGGCAATCGCCAGCATCGCAGCAGCCAGCAGGTAGCGCATCGCCGCCAACAGAAGTGGGGGGTAAGTCATTGAGACCGAACTTGATCGCCGTCCAGGTCAGCCCCCACATCAGCGACATCACCGCGAAGAAAGGTGAGGTTGCGAATGACCACGTGGCCGTCAGCGCAGTCCCTGCCTATCGACGAGTATCCGATGGACATCGATCCGCTTGGGCAATTCTATCAGGAACTCGGCATCGCGGTCCAAATGGTGGACTTTGGTCGGTTCGCCTTTGGTGAAGGCGGTCATCGCTTGCATATCGGCCCAATAGGAGATGGTCGTGAACCACGTCTCCTCGCCGCGGTCCTCGCGCAACAATTGGACGCCGAGCGCGGTCTTCTCGAGGGGTGGAATACCCTCGGCGCGAATGTATGACTCATAGGCGTCGGCAACCTCGCGGCGTGTGCGACCGCGCCAAATGCGCGCGATTGTCGGCTTAGTCGGCATGATAAACTCCTTCGCACAGACGGGCACGGGCACTGCGAACCCCAACCTTGAGCGACGATCAGGCGTGGACACGTGCCAAAAACTCGCGAATCAGTGGCAGGGCATCGTCGAAATGTGTCTCCAGCAGCCAGTGGCCCGCGCGATCGATCAAATAACAGTTCCGCATCGGGCAGATCGCGATGATAGGCCCGGGCGGACGCTGCCGGCATATAGCCGTCCTCTGGCCCCCAGACGATCAGCGTCGGCGGATGATAGGCGCGCAGATAGGCTTGATATCGCGGGAACCAGGCAAGGTTGGCCTCCAGTTTCTCCATTAAATCGACGGCGACCTGTCGACGGACGGGTGTGTCCATCAATGGCCAGTGAAGTTTCCACAGATCGGGCGGCACGCGCATGGCGACGTCGTCCGCCACTTCGCCGATGAACTCGGCGCGAAACCCGTCCTCGCTCACCGCCGCCTCGAGTGGGCGGTGCTTGTCGGGCGTCTTGTCGGCCCACCAAGCTTTGATCACGGCGTATTTGGGACCGAGGACGTCCTCGTAGATATCACCGTTCTGGATGATGAGCGCGGTGACCCGATCCGGATGCGAGATCGCGTGCCGGAGTCCTATCTGCGAGCCATAATCATGCAGCCACAAGGCGTAGCGCTTGAGACCGAATGCATCAACAAGTTTGGCAAGCACGTCGGCATAGGCGTCAAAATCATAGCCGAAGGCGGTCAGATCGGGTGTGCCGCTGTACCCGAAGCCCGGCCAGTCGAATGCAATCGTCCGCCAGCGGTCGGCGAGCGCGGGCATCAATTGGCGGAATTGGTATGAGGAACAGGGATAGCCGTGCGGCAAGAGCAAGACAGGTGCTTCGGGTGGCCCTGCCTCGCGGTAGAAAATGGATAGATCATCCAGTTGCATGCGCCGGTGCGTCGTTGCACCCACCATTCGGGCCTCCGTCGAATAAACACCGGCAAAACGCGTCTAGCCGGGGTTCGTTCCGGGATTTATCGGAGCGCAAGGGACACTGGCCGATCAGGTAGACGTCGGAGGGTCGGGCTTCAGCATTTCTTTGGAGTCGGACAACTCCAGCATTCATCTCTTCAAATTCACCACGATGACGCCGCCAAGCGCCAGCGCGCCGCCCAGGATGCCGAGCAGCGTCGGCACTTCGCCCAGCCAGAAGAAGCCGATCAGAGCAGACATGGGCGAAACCAGGTAAAGGAAGTTCGAGGCGCGTGCCGCGGGCAGACGCGACAGTGCGGTCGCCCAGGCGGCATAGGCGATCAGGCTGGGGACGATGCCGAGAAAGATCACAGCGCCAAGGCCTGCGGTGTCAGCAAGCGCCGCCTGCGAAAAGGCTGACGGCAGGAAGGGCGACAGGCAGAGTGCGCCGAGCACCATGTTCGAAGCCGAAATGGTCAACGGATGATGGCGGGCAAACAGCGGCTTCTGGACGATGGTGTTGACGGCCGAGCATAAGGCCGAGCCAAGTACCAGCAGGGCACCGGCGTTGAAATGCAGTCCCTGCCCGTCTGCCGTGGCGATGATGCCAATGCCGGCGAAGGAAATCATCGTGCCGAACCAGGCCATGCCCGAGAAGCGCTCGCCAAGCAACGCCATCGCCATGATGGCGGTGAAGATCGGGCTGACATTGATGATGAAGCCAGCGGCACCTGCCGAAACGGTCAGTTCGCCGAAATTGAGCATGACGGTGTAGAGTGCGACGAAGATGGCGCCGCCGAAGACGAGGCGCCACACTTCGTCGAGCCTGGGCAGCGCCGGCCGCTTGACCGCGAGGAAGATCGCCGCCGGCACCGCGGCGATGGAAAAGCGCAGGGCGCCGAGTTCCAGCGGCCCGAAGGCGGCAAGACCGGCACGGATCGCCGGAAAGGCTGACGCCCAGCCAACCACCGTCAGCGCCACCGCAATGGCTGCCGTGGTGTCCACCCGCTGTGTCGAATTCAACGTGCCCGTGATTGCACCCATCTCACCGTCCTCGTGTTCTTCGGTCCTGAAAGGCAGAAAACGCCTTTTCGGGCCGGTTGACAAACGACCAAATCGAGGATCACCTGTGACTATGGATCACAGCTCAGACACAATGGTGCCGCTCGAAACGCTGCGCGCCTTCGACGCGGCGGCGCGAACAGGGAGCTTTTCGGCGGCGGCCGAAAAGCTCAACATCACCCACGGCGCCGTCAGCAGGCAGATCGCCAAGCTCGAAGACTGGCTGGGACTGAAAGTCTTCGATCGTGGCGCGCGCGGCGTTTCGCTGACCATCGAGGGCAACCGGCTGCATCTGCGCACAGCCGAAGCTTTCGCGCTGATTTCCAGCCATTCCGACCGCTGGGTCGAACCGCGCGGCACTGCCGTGGTGCGTCTGACCTCGATCCCCTCGGTCAGCGGGCTGTGGCTGATGCCGCGCATGGCAGCGCTGGAGAACGATCCCTCCAAGCTGCGCATCGTGCTGGATGTCGATATACGTCAGGCCGACCTTGCCGACGAAGGCATTGACCTCTCGATCCGCTGCGGCCGCGGCGGCATTCCAGGCCGCGTCTCGGTGCAGCTCTTCGAGGAACATGTCTTCCCCATCGCCTCGCCCGAGCTAGCCCGCGAGATCGGTCGCGGCGACCCTGCCCGGCTGCTCAAGTTTCCGCTGATCAACGATTCCGATGCGTCGGCCTGGCGCGCCTGGTTCGCCGCGCAAGGCATGGACTACCGCCCGCGCCCGCAGGACCGTCGCTTCGAGGACTACAATCTGGTGCTCGACGCCGCCGCCTATGGGCTCGGCATCGCGCTGGCGCGTCCGCCGCTGACCGGGCATCAGTTGGAGTCGGGCCGCATCACTCCCGTCGACGAGCGCACCGCCCTCAATCCGGTATCCTACTGGCTCGACCGGCCGATGGGACGGCCACGGGCCGCCGCGGCGGAACTGGCGCGCCGTATCGCGGTGCAGGCAGGACTGCCGCCGGAAAAGATGGAAGCCTTCATCGATGCTGAGGGTTAGCGTAGCACCAGAAGGACGAACCCGACGATCGCCGCGACCAACAGCCCGGCAGCCAACGACGTTAGCCCGACGCTCATCTGCCTGCTTTCGGGTTGCGCCACGTCGTTCGACCGGGAAGCCGCCCGCCCTCGTCCTGCAACCGCCTTGGCCACCGTCGCGCGGCGCAGGGCCGGAACCTCAGGTGAGAGGAGCGCAAGCCATGGCAGTGCCGTGGGCTTTGCGGCGGCTTCCTCATCGATCCTTGCCGGCGGCGGCGCCAGGCCACGTCGTCTGTCGCCGTCGGCCGATGTCCTCGCCGCAGTCGCTGCGGCAACCCCGGTCGTTTCGCCGTCCGGCTCCGCGAGCGCCAGGTAGGCCTGCAACATCTCCGCCGATGCTGTCTGCTGGGCTCTCGCCGTTGTTGCCGGCAATATCAGCATAGGCAGTGACGGTGTCGCTGCCGGACGCACGGGCGCGCCGGATGGCGCCGGCGGCGCCACAAGCGCCTTAACGAGGGCGGCTTTTACCGGATTGGCCCTCGCCGACGGCACGGCCTGCGGCGTTATTGCTTCCCGAAGCAAGGCGGCAAGACGAGCAGAGGAAATATCCATAGCGCCCTGTCAACAGCGTTTTTCTTTCCAACATTAGGGGCTCAGCATTGTCTCAGGCTTGTCACATGCTTGACCTCGCCGGAAATTTATGGCGATGAAATCCCCATGAACCTCGGCGTCCCTGCATCATGAACCGTTTCGAAGGCCCCGGCGGCAGCAAGGAAGCCCGCATCCGCTATCTCGATGGCGATTTCCAGGTTACCAGCCCCGGCGCATTCGTGCGCTGCGCGGTGACCGGCGAAAGCATTCCGCTCGATGAGTTGAAATACTGGAGCGTCGCCAGGCAAGAGCCCTATGTCAGCGCAACTGCATCCCTGCGCCGCGAAATCGAGGTGCATCCGGAGCTTCGAAAGCGCGGTTAGCCCCTCATCTTACGCTGGCGCCAGGCATCGAGCGTTTCATCGATGATGCGCGCGGGCACGTGATCGAGTTCGAAAACGGTGTCGATCTCCAGCACTTCGAGCCGGTCGAGAAAGTCCTGTGAGGCGCCGTGCCGCAGCCGCGCGGCGTCTTTGGCGGTGGTGATGAGGCCAAGCCCCTCGGCGCGTGCGGTCGCCGCCAGTTCGGCAAGTTCATCCTCGCCATAGAAATGATGGTCCGGAAACGGCCGAGTCAACGCCAGCTCGCCGCCGGCATTGCGCACCGTGTCGAAGAATTTCTCGGGGTGGCCGATGCCGGCGAAGGCCAGGAGCCGCTTTCCGGCAAGCCCTGCCTTGCCGGTTGGTTCGGTATGGGCTTCGAAGATCGCCCGGCCGGCGCGCGCCGCCTGGCGTACCACGGCGTCAGCGGCGGTGCCCTCGCCCATCTTCAACAGCCCGCTGGTGAAGACCAGTTGGTCGACGATTTTGGCCCGGAGCGGACCGCCCGGAATGACACGGCCATTGCCAATCCCGTAGCGCGCGTCGACGACGACCAGCGCGTAGTCGATATGGATGCGCGCGCTCTGGAAGCCATCGTCCATGATCAAGAAATCGCAGCCATGCTTTTCCAGCAGCAGCCGGGCGCCGGCGGCGCGGTTCGGCGTCACCGCCACTGGCGCGTGTTCGGCCAAGAGCAGCGGCTCGTCGCCGACATGCCTGGCGCTGTCGTGATTGACATCGACGACATGCGGCTCGGCGAAGGAGCCGCCATGGCCGCGCGACAGGAAGCCGGGTTTCAGATGCATGCGTTTGGCCTGTTGGGCGAGCGCGATGGCCACCGGTGTCTTGCCGGTACCGCCAACAGTGAAATTGCCGACGCACAGAACCGGTGCCTCGATTTTCTCACGCTTGGCCCGCCGCATGCCCCGACCGGCGGCAAGCGCATAGATGGCCGACAGCGGCGACAGTGCCAGGACCCGCCAGTCCGGCTCTTCCCACCAGAATGGTGGTGCTTCGGAAGCCACGTTAGCGCCCGTTAGCGCCCTTCAGGCGCGATTTGATGACCAGCGGCTGGATGTAAGGCTCAAGGGATTTCAGCGTGCGCGCCAGCGCACCGCGCATCTCATCGACGGTCGCAACGCCCGCCGCCATCATTTCGTGGCGCGCCACTTCGTTGGTCAGGAGGAAATTGACGGCGCCGGCCAGCATGTCGCGATCGCGCACCAGCTTGGCGCCGCCGCTGTCGAGCAGACGCTGGTAGGCCTCGCGAAAATTCTGCACATTGCGGCCGGCGAGAACCGCGGTGTCGAGCATGGCCGGCTCCAGCGGATTCTGGCCACCCTCCGAGGTCAGCGAGCGGCCGACGAACGCGATTTCCGTCAGCCTGAGATAAAGCCCCATCTCGCCGATCGTATCGCCGAGCAATATATCGGTGTCGGCAGTGATCCTGTCGCCCTTGCTGCGCCGCGCGACCTTCAGGCCCATGCCGGAAATCTGCGTGGCAAGCACCTCGGCGCGGGCGGGATGACGTGGCACGACGATCGTCAGAAGACCAGGGTGACGCCTGTGCAGTGTCGCGTGGACTTCCGCGGCGACTACCTCCTCGCCGTCATGAGTCGAGATCGCCGCCCAGGTCGGACGCGCGCCGATCTGCCGCCGCAGCGTCGCCAGCACCCGTTCGTCGACCGGCGGCGGCGAAGTATCGACCTTGAGGTTGCCCGACACGGTGACCGGCCTGGCGCCGAGCGCGAGGAAGCGCTCGCCATCGACATCCGACTGCGCCACCACATGAGCCAGATTCTCAAACAACGCCTCGGCGATGTTTGCCCGTTTCTTCCACGACCTGAACGAACGGTCGGACAGCCTGCCATTGACCAGCACCTGCGGCACGCGGCGCGCGCCAAGCTCGAGGATGGTCATCGGCCAGATCTCGGATTCGGCGATGATCGCCAGATCCGGCTGCCAGTGATCGAGGAACCGGCTGACCGCCGGCTTGAGGTCGAGCGGCACATATTGGTGGATGATGCGATCACCGAGCCGCTCGTCGGCGACCTGCGCCGAAGTGACCGTGCCGGTCGTCAGCACGATGTTGACGCCGTAGTCGAGAATGCTTTCGACCAGCGGCACGACGGCTATTGTCTCACCCACGCTTGCAGCATGGATCCAGATCACCGGACCTTGGGGCCGCGGGCGGCCGGCGACGCCATAGCGCTCGCGGCGGCGATAGCGGTCTTCCTTGCCGCGCGAGGTGCGCCAGGCGACATAGGGCCCGACCAGCGGATAAGCGGCCGCACCCGCGAAGCGGTATGCCGACAGCATGGCTCGCGCCCAGCGACCGCTCATCGTGTGGCGTCCACAAGACGGTAAGCCTCAGCGGTCGCGGCATTGAGCGCGACTGTCACTTCCTGGCGCTTGCGCTCCATTTCGGCGTCGTCGGCGCCAGCCGCCACGAAGATCGGTGGGCCGATGACGATCGACGAGCGGCCGAATGGCAGGTTGATGGTGGTCCTGTCCCAGCTCTTCTCCAGCACCTTGCGGCGGCTGGTGGTGATGGCGACTGGCACAAGCGGCCGGCCCGAGAGGCGCGCCAGGAGAACGATGCCAAGCCCTGCGTCGCGCGGTGTACCGTGCGGAATGTCTGCGATCATGGCGACGTTCTTGCCGCTGGCGAGCGACTTTTTCAGGGCGATAAGGGCTCTTGCCCCGCCCTTGTCGAGATGCCTGGCATTTTCACGTCCACCTGAACCGCGCACAGCCTCGATGCCGAATTTCTCCAGCATCAACGCGTTGAGCTCGGCATCGGCGCTGCGCGAAACCATGGCGACCAATGGCTTGCGCTTGGGGTAGTAGGCTGGCGTCAGCAGGTGCTGGCCGTGCCACAGGGCGATGATGCCGGGCTCGAACTCGGTATAGTCACCGCCCGAAAACTGCGCCGACCCTTCGACGACGCGATTGGTGAGGCGCACGAACCGGACGAACTGGGCGAACAGGCTGGCGATGGCGTTCTTGACGAACCGCGATTCCGCCAGCGGTTGGCGAATCTTGCGCCAGAAGGCCTTGGTCGTGCGGCTGCGTCCCCTGCCCGTGGGCGAGGCCTCTCCCGCTGGCCCTTTCGCCAGATCATGCTCCATCGAAGTCAACCGGCAGCCTTGTTGTCGGGGTCCAGCAGCCGATGCAGGTGAACGACGAAATAACGCATGTGGGCATTGTCCACGCTGGCTTGCGCCTTGGCTTTCCACGCCGTGTGCGCGGATTGATAGTCCGGATAGATGCCGACGATGTCGAGCCCGTCGAGATCGCGGAATTCGGTGCCGCCAAGCTTCTTCAGTTCGCCACCGAACACCAGATGCAAAAGCTGTTTCTTTCCGTCTTCCGCGGCCATGTCGGTCCTTCACATATCGTGAGTTTGTGACAGGTCTAGACCAAAGCCGCCGACTTTGGAACCTTAGAGCCTGATGAATTCATCTCGTTCAGGAAAGCGCTTTCACGCATCCAGCCCGGCGATGACGCCGGCGAGCACGGCCAGCAGTTCGCCGCTGCCGGCGGCGAGCACGCCGTGACGGGTCACCTCGCCGGCATAGAGCGGGGCGCGGCCATGCTGGTCGAGCAACTGGCCGCCGGCCTCGCGCAGGATGAGATCGGCGGCCGCAATGTCCCAGTCATGCGCGTTCGGCTTGACGAAAGTGGCATCCAGCGCGCCATTGGCGATCATGGCCAGTCGATAGGCGAGCGAAGGACTGTAGGGCGCCCGCTTCAGCCGCGCCTGCCATTCGGCAGGCATCAGGTCGGTCAACTGCTTGAGCCCGGAAATCTCGGCCGTATCCGCCAGCTTGCGCACCGCAATCCGCTTGCCGTTGCGGAAGGCGCCCTGACCGGGCAGCGCCCAATAGGTCTCCTCCATCGCCGGACATTCCAGTACGCCGGCCAACGAGCGGCCATGCTCGACGACGGCAACGCTGACGCACCAGGTGCGCTGGCCCTCCAGGAACCCGCGCGTGCCGTCGATCGGATCAACGACGAAGGTGCGGCGTGCCGAAAGCCGAACCGGATCGTCGACTGTTTCTTCAGACAGCCAGCCATAATCCGGCCGCGCCGCCAGCAGCGTTTTGTGCAGAAAGGCGTCGGCGGCGTGATCGGCCTCGCTGACCGGCGATGTGCCGCCCTTCATCCAGACTTGTGGGCTGTTGCCGAAGTAGCGCATGGCGATGACACCAGCCTCGCGGGCGGCATCGCGCAGCAGCTCCAAATCCTCGGTGGCGCCGGCAGTGGTCAGGTCATGCTCCGGCAAGGGTCATCCCTTCGATCAGGAGCGTTGGGGCGGCGGTGCCGAAATTGCGGTCAAGATCGCTTGCCGGCACCATGTTGAGGAACATGGTCTTCAGGTTCGAGGCGATGGTGACCTCGGCGACCGGATAGGCCAGTTCACCATTCTCGATCCAGAAGCCCGAGGCGCCACGGCTGTATTCGCCGGTGACCATGTCGACGCCCTGGCCAAACACCTCGGTGACATAGAACCCGGTCTTGAGCGATTTGATCAGCTCTTCCGGCGAGCGCTCGCCGGGCTCAATGGCGAGATTGGTGGAGGATGGCGAGACGGAAGAGCCGCTGCGCGCGCCGCGCCCGTTGGTGACGAGGCCAAGCTCGCGCGCGGCCGATGTCGACAGGAACCAGTGATTGAGCACGCCCTTCTCGACCATCAAGAGCTTTTTCCCCTCGACGCCTTCGCCGTCGAATGGACGCGAGGCCTGGCCACGCCGCCTGAGCGGCTCGTCGGTGACGGTGATGGCGGATGCGGCCACCTGCTTGCCCATCATGTCGCGCAGGAACGAGGTCTTGCGCGCGACCGAGGCGCCGTTGATGGCGCCGCCAAGATGGCCGGCGATGCCGCGCGCGACGCGCGGATCGAACACCACGTCGACCGGCCCGGTCGCCGCCTTGCGCGCCCCGATGCGACGCACCGCGCGTTCGCCGGCCTTGCGGCCGATATCCTCGGGTGTATCCAGATCGGCAAAGTGCTGGCGCGAAGAGAATTCGTAGTCGCGCTCCATGCCGGTGCCCTCGCCGGCAATGACGCTGGCCGAGCGCGAAAAACGCGAGCCGACATAGTGGCCGAGGAAGCCGTGCGAGGTGGCCAGAACCAGCCCGCCCAGGCCCGCACTGGCGCTGGCGCCGGCCGAATTGGTCACGCCCTTGACGGCAAGGGCTGCCGCTTCCGTCGCAAGGGCTGCTTCCTTCAACTGGTCGGCCGACACTTCGGTGGCATCGAACAGGTCGAGATCGCGCGTCTGTTTGGCGAGCAATGCCGGGTCGGCGAGCCCCTGGTAAGGATCCTGCGGCGACACTTTCGCCATCGCGACGGCACGCTCGGCGAGCATCTTCGGATCCGAGGCCGCCGTCGCCGAGACACTCGCCACCCGGCCACCGACAAAGACGCGTAGCGCGACATCCTCGCTCTCGGACGATTCGGTGCCCTCGACCTTACCGAGACGCACCGACACACCGGTCGAGCGGCCTCGCACTGCCACCGCGTCGGCGGCATCGGCGCCGGCCTTTTTGGCAGCCTCGACCAGAGCCGCGACGCGGTCGGTCAATTTTGCTGCGTCTGATATATCGGTCATGCCTGAAATCCTGCTGGTGCGGCCGACGTCCGGTCGTTGCCCACCCATCTATTGTTCCGGTCCGGCTTGTGCAATGGCATAGGCTTCAATCAAAATGCAGGGTTGAGGGTTCAAACCGCGAACCCCGCGACGCATAACCAGTCCGCAGCCTGCTCGGAGCATTTTCGATGACGCCCTTCCATCTCGCCTTTCCTGTCCGTGATCTCGATGAAACCCGCGTTTTCTATGGCGAGGTGCTGGGCTGCGCGGTCGGCCGCTCGTCGGTGACCTGGGTGGACTTCGACCTGTTCGGCCACCAGATGTCGGCGCATCTGCGGCCGCAGGCAGCACAAGCCCTCAGTGACGGCAAGGTCGACGGCATCACCGTGCCTATCCCCCATTTCGGCGCTGTGCTGCTGATGGACGACTGGCAGCGCCTGGCAACGCGACTGGAGGCGCGCGACGATATCGACTGGCTGGAACGGCCGATGGTCCGCTTCAAGGGCGAGCCCGGCGAACAGGCGACGCTATTCATCCGCGACCCCTCGGGCAACGCACTGGAATTCAAGGGCTTCCGCTCGTTGGAGCAGGTTTTCGCGCATTGAACAGGTCAGGAACGGCTGCCGAGTGATTCAGGACGCAGCGACCGGCGTCCAGATGACGTCCTCGATCTTCTGAGCGCCGGTCGCCAGCATGGCCAGCCGGTCGAAGCCGAGCGCGATCCCGCTGGCCTGCGGCATGATGGCCAGGGCGGCGAGGAAATCCTCGTCCAGCGGATAGCGCTCACCGTAGATGCGCTGTTTCTCATCCATCTCGATGACAAAGCGCCGGCGCTGCTCCTCGGCATCGGTCAGTTCGCCAAAGCCGTTGGCGAGTTCGACGCCGCAGCAATAGAGCTCGAAGCGCTCGGCAACGCGCGGGTCGATCGGGCTTGGCCGCGCCAGCGCCGCCTCGGCCACAGGATATTCGCACAGGATGGTCGCCCGCCCCTGGCCGAGGAACGGTTCGACCTTTTCCACCATCACCCGGCTGAACAGGTCGGCCCAGCTGTCGTCGGGTGCGGTGCGCAGGCCGGCCTCGACCAAGGCGGCATAAAGTGCGTCGCGGTCGGTGTTGCCGTCGATGGCGACCGTGGCCAGCAGGTCGATGCCGGCATGGCGGGTGAAGGCATCCGCAACCGTCAGCCGCTCCGGCTCGGCGAACGGATCGCAGTCGCGGCCGCGGAAGGAAAAGCGCGTCGCCCCTGCCCTTGTCGCGGCAAGCGCCAGAAAGGCAGCGCAATCCTGCATCAGGCTCTCATAGGCCTCGCCCACCCGGTACCATTCGAGCATGGTGAATTCGGGATGGTGCAAGGGGCCGCGCTCGCGGTTGCGGTAGACGGGACCGAAGCTGAAAATGCGCTGCTCGCCAGCGGCAAGCAGCTTCTTGCAGGCGAATTCCGGCGAGGTGTGGAGATACAGCGGCGACCGCGCGCCGTCCGGCCCTATCGCTTCCGTGGCGAAGGCCGCCAGATGCGCCTCGTTGCCGGGCGAGACCTGCAGGGCCGCCGTTTCCACCTCGACGAAATCATGGGCGGCGAACCAGTCGCGCAGGCTGGCGGCGATGGCATTGCGCAGCATCAGCCGCGGGCGGCGGTCGGCATGGACATGCGGCGTCCACCAGGGTGAAGCTTCGGTCATGGGGCCCAGATCATGGTGGAAGGGGGCTGGCGGCGGCGGCCAAGATGCGGTAGGCCCCCATCCAGCGCCGCACAAGCCGGCAAACGCCAATCAACTATCGCAGGATTTAAAACCGTGGTGAAAGTCATCGCCAGTTCGCTCCGCAAAGGCAATGTCGTCGAAAAGGACGGCAAGCTTTATGTGATCCTCTTTGCCGAAAACATCCATCCAGGCAAGGGCACGCCAGTGACGCAGCTCGACATGCGCCGCATAGGCGACGGAGTGAAGGTTTCGGAGCGCTACCGCACCACCGAACAGGTGGAGCGCGCCTATGTCGAAGAGCGCGAGCACACCTTCCTCTATCGCGACGGCGAAGGCTTTCACTTCATGAACCCGGAAACCTACGACCAGGTAGCGGTGTCGGAAGCCGTGGTCGGCGACATGGCGCCTTACCTTCTGGAAGGCATGGCCGTGCAGTTGTCACAGTTCAACGGCATTGCCATTTCATTGGTGCTGCCGCAGCGCGCTACCTTCGAAGTGGTCGAAACCGAGCCGACGACCAAGGGACAGACGGCCTCCTCATCCTACAAGCCGGCCGTGCTGTCCAACGGCGTGCGCACGCTGGTGCCCCCGCACATCGCGCCGGGCACCCGCGTGGTGGTGATGACGGCCGATGGGGCTTATGTGGAGCGGGCCAAGGACTGAGGGGCTCCTGTCACGTGGGATGGCTGCCTCGCAGCCGCCGCCCTCCGATAGCTCATGGGCGGCTTGAGGCGGCGATCGCGGGATAGTCGGTATAGCCAGCGGAGCCGCCGCCATAGAGCGTCGCCGAGTTGAATTCCGTCAGCGGCGTGCGCGTCTTCAGCCGTTCCACAAGGTCAGGATTGGCGATGAACGGGCGCCCGAAGGCGAACAGGTCCGCCTTGCCCTCGGCGAGCCGCGACGCCGCGAGTTCGAGGTCATAGCCGTTATTGGCGACATAGGTATTGTTGAAGCGCCGGCGGAGCGATCCGAAGTCGAACGGCGCGACATCGCGCGATCCGCCCGTGGCGCCCTCGACGACATGGATATAGACGATGCCCAAAGCGTCGAGTTGATCGACGATATAGTCGAACTGCGCCTGGGGGGCGCTGCTCGAGACGCCGTTGGCGGGCGAGACGGGCGAAATCCGGATGCCGGTGCGCTCTGCGCCGATCTCCTCGACCACCGCAGTCGCAACCTCCAGCATCAGCCGGGCGCGGTTCTCGACCGATCCGCCATAAGCATCTGTGCGGACATTGGCACCGTCCTTGGCGAACTGGTCCAGCAGATAGCCGTTGGCGCCATGAATCTCGAAGCCATCGAAACCGGCCTCAATGGCGTTCGCGGCTGCTTGCCGGAAATCGTTGACGATCCCCGCAAGCTCGTCGAGCCCCAGCGCGCGGGGCTCCGAAACCTCGACAAAGCTGTTGTTCACGAACGTCTTGGTCGCGGCCCGGATTGCTGAGGGCGCCACGGGCGCGGCGCCGTTCTCCTGCAGATCGACGTGCGAGACGCGACCAACATGCCAGAGCTGCAGGAAGATACGCCCGCCCTTGGCGTGCACGGCTGTCGTGACCTTGCGCCAGCCGTCGATCTGAGCCTGGGAGTAGATGCCGGGCGTGTCCTGGTAACCTTGTCCCTGCCGCGAGATCTGCGTGGCCTCGGAGATCAGCAGGCCGGCGGAGGCCCGCTGGCCGTAATACTCGGCGGCAAGATCGCCCGGAACCAAGCCCGGGCCAGCGCGATTGCGCGTGAGGGGCGCCATGACGATACGATTGGAGAGCGTCAGCGAGCCGAGAGAATAAGGCTCAAAAAGTGCTTTGTCGGTCATAGGTCACCTTGTTTGTCCCCGCCGCGACGAGGTCGTTATCAAATGGATTCGTTGGTGCTCAGGCGACCTTGCGGTACCGCTCAGCGGGATGTTCGTTCCGATAGTTCGGAAGCATGGCCTGGCGCGCAGCCTGAAGCGCGTCCCACTGACCGGCATCGGGAAGTGGCGGGAT
The DNA here is from genome assembly GCF_040323235.1 of Mesorhizobium sp. M0051. NCBI lineage: Bacteria > Pseudomonadati > Pseudomonadota > Alphaproteobacteria > Hyphomicrobiales > Phyllobacteriaceae > Mesorhizobium > Mesorhizobium sp. M0051. The sequence goes on along the minus strand of NZ_JAMYUT010000027.1, from coordinate 67,995 downwards.
GGTCACCGGTTCGCGGCGGTCAAAGCCGACCAGCGCCGCGTCAACCAGATCGTCCACCTCCATGACGTTGGAGAGCGTGTTGATGTCGGCGCCGACGTGGCCCCAGATCTCGGTTCGCGTCGTGGCGGGCAGCACGGCTTGGACGTAGACGCCCTTCGGCTCAAGCTCGAGGCTGAGCCCCTGCGACAGAAACAGCACGAAGGCTTTGGTTGCGCCGTAGACCGTCATGCCGAACTCCGGCGCCAGCCCGACTACGGAGCCGATGTTGACGATCGACCCTGCACCCGCCTTCGCAAGACGCGGGGCGATGGCGCTGGCAAGTCGCAGAAGCGCGGTCGTGTTGAGCGCAACGAGCCGGGCGACGTCATCGGTGCTCTGCTCGATGAAGCTTCCGCCGATGGCCGTTCCGGCGTTGTTGACAAAGATCCCGATGCGGGCGTCGTCGCGCAGCCTCGTCTCCACCGTTGCAAGCTCGGCAGGCTGCGTAAGATCAGCCTGGATGATGTCGATCGCAACGCCAGTTTCCTGACGGAGCCGGGCTCCCAGTGCTTCCATTCGTGCCACGTCACGGGCAACCAGCACGAGGTCGTGTCCGCGGCGGGCGAACCGTTCGGCATAGGAAGCGCCAACGCCGCCGGCAGCTGTCCGACGGCGGGTCTTGCCGCGGCTGTCCGCCATCAGACCCCGGCTGCCCGCTCAGCCATGACAGAGGGCCTTCGATAGCAGATCGACCATTGGCAAGGCGCTCCCGAAGCTGGAAGCGGCGGACAGACGCCGCGCGGCGATCGGAAGCTTTGCGGCGATGGTGGGGGCAGTGATCCTCGCCCGGGCGATCGACGATCCCGCGCTGTCGGATGAAGTGCTTGAGCAGACGCGTGCCTGGGTCGATGCCGGGATCAGCCAAGTGTCTGCCAGCTAGGTGGTCTGCGGCGGGAGTGCTCTTGTCGAGAGCAATGCGGCTATCGTCGGTGGTTGGGTGGCTATCTTGCAGAATATCGCACCGCAGCGTGCAATCAGGGGGATTCGCGAACCAAGAGGATTTCGAACTTCCCTGTTGAGGCAACCACGCTGTCGCCGGCAGCCGCGAGCGGCTGCGGCTCGTGCGCATGGGCTTGGCCTTGCCGTCGGTCGTAACACGGTATGCCTCAACCGGCTCCGCGATGCTCTTGACCTTCTGCAGGCCCATCGACTGAAAGCCGAAAGCCAGCTTCTTCTCAACCTCGCGCGACCTTCGCCGAAACCCAGATACCGCCAGGCTCAGCAAGTTGTTCTAGTCGCGCCGCGATATTTACGCAACGAAACCGCGCATTCCATCGCCTCGATGACAGAAGAAAACTCCGCCAGCAGACCGTCGCCCATCAGCCTGAAGATAGTGCCATGATGACGCGTCACTGTCGGCTCGAAAAGTTCCTTATGACCGGCGCGCACCCGCTGATGCGCACCTGCCTCGTCTCGCTCCATCATGGTAGAATATGACCGGGCAGGCCAAAAACCTGCATGGGGTTCTCCTATGATTCGAGCTTCGCAACCCGAGTTACGGAGAACCCCTCCTCAACTGCAAGAATCTCATATCTGTCTGAGCGCGGTCAGCGACTTGATGGGGGCCGTAACCGGAATGGCAGCTTCTGGCGCCCGCATTCAAGCAGATGGGATTTTCTCTGCCTGACCACACACGACAGCCAACATCACGGCTAAGAGGTCGGTTTGCACTAAAACCGAAGTTCCGAAGCATATCTCAACCATCGGATGGAGCGGGATTGGCACCGCCGTGAACTCGTGTCCGCGCCGGTTTTCAAGTCCCGTGCCTTGGCTAAAACTTCGTGACTGAACGGATTCATGCGACGCCTTAGGTTATTGCTTCCATCTCGTTTTACTAAAACCGCTGCGCACTTTTGGGCGACATATACTAGTGCCCGGTTCCCGCAGCCTTTTGCCGACGACACTTGACCGCCTCCAGCAGTTCGCGCTCGCCGGTGTGAACATTTTGAAAAATGGCCACGACCATCACCGCCAAGATTTCGGCGTCCGGGTCTAAAGGGTCGAGATGTTCATTCGCGCAGACCCGATCGAACACACGTTCGCAAATAGCCAGATCGTGAGGGCTGAGGCAGGAGTGATTGAAACGCCGACGCAGCATCTGTGCGAACCTTTCAGCGCCTGCCGCCCGTGCTTTGCGGCGGGCTTTTTAGTGATGAACCGCTGTCACGATGGAATGCTTAGGTGACAATATCGTCCACAGGTGTATTGGAATCAGTTTACCTGCTACCTGATGATTGCTCTGTTAAGAGTCCCAAAATCAGCGCGCACTCACGAGCTCTATATTGCCCGGCAGTCATAAGCTGGTAGTAATCTCGCTGCTTGTCTTCCGGGACCTGAAATCCGCGTCGAAATTCCGCCGCTTCTTTCGGAGTTCGTGTACAGCCGATTTTGCTGGCGGTGACTTTCAAACTGGCCAGCGAGCATCCGATCTTTGCCGCTATAGCTTTCAACGGCTCATTGTTACCGTATCCCTCAAGAATTACCTTGCGACGAGCTTCGCCGTTGAGCTTTGTGGTCATTTCGGTGACATCCTCAACTCACTATTTCACGATGCCAGATTTTATACGCATCAGGTTGAGGAGCGTCGTTATCTTCGCATCCAGAAACTTATCCCGGAATGCATTTCTTACTGTAATCCAGCGTGATCGCCGTTTCGGTCGACTGGAGTTCCGCCAGCCTTGCCAGATGCCTGAAATACACCACATGATTGAAAGGGGCATGGGCATACCCGATTCGGATATGGCACCACGCGATGGACACCAAGAGGCAAGACGAGGCTCCTGCGAGGCAGCCGCGGGACCGTGAGCGACGTCGTTGGTCGCGCGAAGACCAACCCCGCAATGAGGCCGCTCCATCGTTCGCGCCGGCGCTGGAACCTCTGTCCTTTTCAACGCTCGAGCTGGCGCCAGGGGATCAATTCGCCGCTTGGCAAGCGCAAATGGCGCCGCTTGTCGAAGTTAGTTTGCCGGACGACAAATCGCTGGACGATGGTTTCCCCGCCGACCACACAGCCTGGAATCTCGGTGGCATGCTGATCGTTCAACAGCGCGCGCCGGCACATAGCTACATGCGTTCCGCCGCGAAGCTCCGATCCAGTTCGATCGATCATTGGTACATCGTCTTGCCGCGTAGCGGCCGGTCATGGACGGAGGTCGATCGCCGCGTTGCGGAAAACCAGCCGGGCAAGTTGGAGATCAGATCGCTTGGCTACCCGTTTCGCGGGAGGGTAACGGACTCGGAAAGCCTCTTTCTCTATCTGCCGCGTGATTTGTTCTCTGATGCGGCGTCAACCCTCGACGCAAAGAACAATTCAATTATGTCCGGCAACTTTGCCAACCTCTTTGTCGACTATGTCAACAGCATAGAAGCAAGACTGCGCAGTCTCACGGCTGAAGATCTGCCCCGCATCGTACACGCAACACGCAGCATGATCATTGCCTGCCTCGCGCCTCCGGCGGAACATGCCGCGGCCGCCGAACAATTGGCGAGTGTCGCGCTGATGGAGCGAGCGCGTCGATATGTCCAAACCAATCTGGATGCGGCTCATCTGGCACCCGATTCAATGTGCCGAGCGCTCGGCGTATCGCGCTCTCGTCTCTATCAATTATTCGAACCGAGCGGTGGTGTTCTCCATTACATACAAAGTCGTCGACTTCTGGCAGCCCATATTGCGCTTAGCGATCCGGCGGACAGCCGACGAATTGTCGATATCGCTGAGGCCTTCGGGTTTAGTTCAGCGGCTAATTTCAGCCGAGCATTCAGCAAGGAATTCGGTTACAGCCCCCGCGAAGGTCGCAGTACTGTGGTGTTACCGCGCCCCGCCCACTCTGTTTCGCTTGCTGAACACGAGAAGGCGTGTTCCTTTGAAGGTTGGCTCAAAGCGCTCGGAAGCTGAGTACAAGATTGGCGGTGGTTGAGGGGGCGGGCTCAAAACAGGGGAAGGCCACGCCGCCTCACGGACCAGAATATTTCGTGCCGCGTCTACCGCGCCATCAATCATATAGCCAATTCGAAACAATTCCCGAATTATTAACCAACTGTGACTGTTGATCATTATCGTCGAAAACCACAGCGGAGCACGCATTGCACCTATGCCGTATGCCGCACTTGTTAAGACTGCGAGTTAAAAGTTTGCCAAACTTGATAGTTATGTTATTTTTGAACTGGCGGCGTGGATTCGCGCCGCTTATGGAGGTGGCTCTTGGCTCCAGAGGCATCAGGCGTCGGCAAGGGGAGTGACGGGCCTTCCTCAAGCGATGTTCGACGTCCCGGCGAAGCGCTTCTCGCTGACCTTTTGGCCAACACGACCGAGCTTTTGTCGTTCTACGACCGCGACTTCTGTCTGACCCACTACGCAACCAAGCTCAGGGGCGTGTACGGAGGCGCGGTGACACCGGGTGCCGCCCTTTGGGAGATCTACCCGAGCTTCCTCGATGCGAGGTATCGCGGCGAATTTCTTCGTGTGTTCCACGGTGGCTCACCCGCAAGCATCGATTTGCCGCGGTCATCGGGCGAAGTGCTGCGGTCCGTTTTTGTTTTCGCCACTGCAAATGGTGTGGGAATCATTGAATCAAGGGGGCGCGATGGGCGCACCATGACGGACGAGCAAGAGCATGTAATTCTGCTCCATCAGGCGACGCACGACATGCTGACCGGACTGCAGAATCGGCGGCGATTCGGCGAGCGGCTTCAGCAAGCGTTAGCGGCCCTCGGTGAACTGAAGCCGAAAGCCGCCCTGCTGCAGATCGACCTTGACGATTTCAAAGCAGTCAACGACACGCTTGGGCATGGAGCAGGCGATACGCTTCTTCAGCTCGCGGCGGGCCGTATCCGCGACGCGCTGCAGGACGGCGAATCCGCGTACCGGTATGCCGGCGATGAGTTCGCTGTCATTCAATTGGGAAAAGAGCAGCCAGCGGAAGCTGAGCGCCTCGCCGGATCGCTGGTCGACGCGTTCAAGAACCCGTTCGTCATCAACGGCATTCCCGTCTTCGTCGGCTCGAGTATCGGAATTGCTTTCGGGCCGGAGCACGGGACCGATGGCGAACAGTTGATGAAAGCCGCTGACATTGCTCTTTACGCGGCTAAGACAGATGGACGCGGCTGCGCTCGAATATTCAACCGTTCGATGCTGCTCTTGCTTGAGCAACGCGAGAATCTGAGACGCAGCCTTCGAACCGCGCTGGAGCGGGGCGAGCTTTATCTGGAGTATCAGCCGCTCATTCGGCCCCCCTCGTCGGTGATCGGTTTCGAAGCGCTGCTGCGGTGGCGGCACCCTGAGGTCGGAATCATTCCACCTAACGTGTTCATACCGATCGCCGAAGCCGACGGTCTGATGGAAGAGATTGGACGATGGGTGCTCGAGGAAGCCTGTCGCCAGGCATTGACGTGGCCTTCCTCGCTGACAGTCGCGGTGAACCTGTCACCAGCTCAGTTCCTTAGCGGTTCACTGACGGACACCATCGCCCAGATCATCGACGCAGTTGGAATCGAAGCCGACAGACTTGAACTTGAGATAACGGAGACGGTCCTGCTTGAGAAGACGATCGACAATATCGATACGTTGAATACCCTGAACGTCCTGGGAATACGAATTTCGCTCGACGATTTTGGAACATACTACTCATCGCTAAGCTATCTTAAGAACTTTCCCTTCGATACTCTGAAGATCGATCAGTACTTCATTGCGGACCTGGAGACCGACCTCAAAAGCCAAACGATCGTGCGATCGATCATGAACCTGGCGCACGGCCTAGGGATAAATGTCACTGCCGAGGGGGTCGAGACATCGGCACAGGCACGGTGGCTGATCAAGGAAAATTGCGATTGTCTGCAAGGTTATTTCCTGGGGCGGCCTCTCCCAGCCGAGGCGATCGGCGATTTCATCAAGCGGTCCCCGCCGAGGGTGGCACGAGCGATGCAGGAATCAAATCGGGCGCTCTAGCGCTTCGAACCCTTTTGCTAACGATGAAGTGGGGATTTGTGGAACGATCGAGGGCAATACCGCGCAATTGTTCAAGTCGGTGCCAGACTGCCTGACCACGGGCGTTGAAGTTTTTCGTCGCGGAGGCCATCACCCCGCGGGGTTCAATGCTGAAGCAACAAGTGAGGATGCCGATGGGACCTGTTCATCATGACTTGGCTGACGGCGGACCGACCTTTGAACCCATGATCCAGATCGACATGGGAATCAAAGCTTTTGTCTCAGCCTGGAGACACTGCGATTATGTCTCGACATACATGGCCCGGATGATCAGTCAGAACAGGTCTGACTCGGTCCGGCATTCAAATCTTTTTTCCTCCGCCTTCAACGAATTGCTCGAAGTCGCCTTTCGCACGCGCCATGCCGATGGCGAACTGGCATGCAGGGTGTCTCGCCATGGCGCGACAGATAGGATCGAGTTGACATTTCCTTGCTTGCCGGCGGAGCGCCAATTTTACGAAGAAGCCGTGTCGCAACTTGCAGGAATGGAGGCCAGAGAGCGATACCTCAATTCGGTGTCTGGGGATCTCGCGCCGAGCCGCGGGGTCATACTCGTGGAACTGGCTGTCGACTACAACGCGACACTCTGGATCGAGGAGGCCGACGGCGATGCAATCAAGCTTGTCCTGGATCTTCCGCTCGAGGGCTTGCAAAATTGAGCCCATACGACCTTCTCCCGCGCTTTAAGGCGCAATATGACGCGAACAACCAGGAGTTCTCCATATCGGGAGTGGTCCGGCCTCAGGCGATCGATGAGCTTGGGCCCAGCATAGCATTGCTTCGCGATGCGATCGGCCGTGTGCGCGGCGTTCTCTACGTCAATGTCAGGCGCCTGACGCAGATGAACAACGCCGCGTTTCACATCTTTTCGAGGATCATCATCGACGCCTGTCGCGCTCGACCCGATCTCAAATTCGTCGTCATCACGTCAAGCGTCGTCGGATGGACCTCGCGAAAATTCGGTCGCCTGAGCGGAATTGAACCGAACATCACCGTCGAGGAATATGATACCGAATTCTATCCGGGGCAGGGCTTTCTTGAGGAAGGCGGGTTCGTGCCGATCCTGCGTACTCAGACAAAGATGACATGGCGCCACGAGCGGGCAATCTTGCCGCGACACGGGATGAGGCCCGGGATCGTCATGGCCGACATCTGTTGCGGGATCGGCGATTTCGCTGTGCTCGCGCAGAAGGAGTTCCAGCCATCACGCATCGTCGCCCTCGACCACTCCAGATCAAGCCTGAACTATGCTCGACGAGTGATGCGGGAGTTCGACATCCGAGGCATCGAATATACGTATGGCGATGCGTCGGAGATGCTGCTCGACGAAGCGCAGTTCGACTTGGTCACCTGCCGACATTCCCTGCAAATCTTCAATCGACCTGAACTCATCCTCAAGGAGCTCTACCGCATCTGCAAGCCAGGCGGTCGGGTCTATATCACGAACGAAAAGAATTCGCATTGCCTCGGCGAGCCGCGCGGCGAAAGCATTCGCTGGACCTACGACGAGGTGGCGAAGCTGTTCGGGCATTTCGAGATGGACGTCGAGCTTGGGCCCAAGAGTCGGCGATACCTGGTGGAAGCTGGATTCGAAGACATCCTTGTGGAGACCTTCATGGTCACTAACCTGGACGGCGATCCGCAGGACTTCGCCGATGTCATTGCAGCCTGGGCGGATGTCTATGCGGGCGAGATGGCGACCAGACGCGGCGATGGGCCGGAGTTCGTCACGCGCTTTCGGCAGGGCTTCGAGGACCACATTTTCGCTGCGCTCCACCCCAAGGGTTATGCGGGTTGGCCGATCTGGGTCGCATCGGGGCGACGGCCGCAATGAAAGCCGCCGATGAGGGAACGCCGCGCTTCGGCTTGCGCTCGTTTCGAGCGAAATTCGTGTTGGTCGTTGGCGGCGCCGTGCTGTTCGACCTCCTTTTGAGCGGTGGCCTGGCGCTTTGGAACGTTCAAAAGCTGTCGCGCGATGCCACATCGGAAGTCGGTGAGGGCCTGACGACCGCAAACCAGGAATACATTCGTTCCTATGCCCAATCGACAGCGCTGAGCGTCGACCTGCTGCTCGATCGAGTTCATGGGGACGTCAAGGCGTTGGCCGGCGTGCTGCAGGCCCAGATCGACGATCCAAGCAGGCAGCAACAGGTCGGAGCCACCCTTTCGCAGCAAGCGCCCGGCTCGGTAAAGGTGGTCTATGACGCGCAGGGCGATTGGGCACAGAACCTGCCGGGCGCGCCGTCCGTGGTCAGCGTCTGGGGCTACCTGCTGGGCGCCGACCACAGTCCGCTGCCAAGCGTCCAGCAGGCAATAGAAGACAGCACCGTCCTAGACCTCGTTGCGCCGACGCTAATGGCCAGCGGGTCATCCAAACTGCAGATGTATTATATTGGTCCAAAAGAACGGCCGATATTTAGGACCGTACCGTATACGGACCAGGCACAGACCTTCGACAAGCTCTATCCGGGCCACAACAAGGCGGAATTCTGGGAGTTCTTCTTTCCGGGTATCTACGGGTCGTGGCAGCAATGGGGTAGGGATCCGGCCTCTCGGCCGGTGCCCGATGACATTACCCAGACGGCGCCCTACACCGATGCAATCACGGGAAAGCTGATCGTCAGCTTTTTCCATCCGCTGTGGACGCGTGATCACACCGGTATTGCCGGTACAGCGGGAGCAGACATCACTCTCGACCAACTCGCGGAAGTCGTCGAACGCGTGAAGATCGCTGAAACCGGGTTCGGCTTTCTCACGATGTCGACTGGCAACGTGCTGGCGATCAATCCGTCGGGCCAGGCAATCATCGGCCTGACGTCATCGAGCGATGCGGGCAGCCAAGGCGTCACTGGCCTGGAGAGGTCACTGCGGGGAAGCACGCAGCCGGCTATCGCAGTGCTGCCTCTCGACCAGAACAATGACGGCGTGATTCAGCATATCATGCTCGACGATAAGGGCGAACACGTACCCTACATTGTTGTCCTCAAAAGATTGAAGCCAACCAATCTGTGGAGTTCAGGACCGATCAAGTCCGAAACGATGTCGGTCGGGATCGTCGTTCCCGAACGGGAGATCTATGCGTCCCTGTTCGCCGCGCAGGACAGTATTTCCCGCGCGACCAACCGTGTCCTGCTTTTTCAGATCGCTGCGATCGTCGTTTCGCTTCTGATAGTTTTTGCCGCCGTGCTCGGAATTTCGAAGCGGATCACCGCAGGTCTCAGGGCGCTCGCCAGCGCCGCCCAGCGGCTACAGTCCAAAGATTATTCGGTCCGCGTGAGCATTCCAACGCGCGACGAGGTTGGAGCGGCAGGGATCGCTTTCAACCGGATGGCCGAGCAGATCAGCTTTCACACGGAAAACCTCGAGCAAATCGTCGACGAACGAACTCGGGAACTCGGGGATGCCAATCAGGAGATTTCCGCACTCAACGAAAAGCTGCAGGATGAGAACGTCCGCCTTGGCGCCGAACTCGCGGTCGCTAGGCAGATACAGATGATGGTCCTGCCGAAACAATTCGAACTCGAAGCGATTCCAGGGCTGGAGATCGCGGCCTACATGCGGCCGGCCGACGAGGTCGGCGGTGACTATTATGACGTCCTGCAGAACGGGTCACGAGTCAAAATCGGCATCGGCGACGTGACCGGTCATGGTCTTGAGAGCGGCGTGCTGATGCTCATGGTCCAATCCGTTGCACGCGCGCTGCAGGAGACCAACGAAAGGGATCCGCACCAGTTTCTGGATCGGCTGAACAGAGCGATCTACAAGAACATCGAGCGGACGAACACCGGCAAGCATCTCTCGCTGGCCTTCCTTGACTTCGAGGATGAGCGGGTAACGCTATCCGGCCAGCATGAGGACGTTCTCGTCGTGCGTGCGGACGGGGACGTCGAACGTATCGACACGATGGATCTGGGTCTGCCGGTTGGCCTAGAGAATGACATCTCGAAGTTCATCGCCACGCGCGACATCGTGTTCGGGAGCGGCGACGTGATCGTGCTGCACACGGACGGAGTGACCGAGGCGGAAGACCAAGACAGAAAATTGTTCGGATTCGAGCGCCTCTGCGAGAGCGCACAAAAGCGTCGCGGCAGCAGCGCCGAGGACATCAAGACCGGCATCATCGACGATCTGATGGCCCATATCGGGATCCAAAAGATCCACGACGACATCACCCTCGTGATCATAAGGCACACATAGCCATGACAACGCTGTTCGGGACCCCTGACGTTGCAACTGGGATGAAGGAGAGCGTCAGTCGCGTGCGGCTGTTCGACGGACCTCTCGACTTGAGTTGGCGTCATTGTGCCACGACCTCGGACTTCATCGCCGATCTTTTCGCGTTGCGCTTCCGGTCGTCCCGCAATGACTACATGGAAGTGCGGCACAGCATTGGATATCTGGTCAACGAACTCATCGAAAATGCCGTCAAGTTTCGCGCACCGGGTGAGATCTTGATCGAGGCGTCGATGGATTCGGAATGCTTCAAGCTCAAGGTGTCGAATGACGTCGATGGTGAAGATGCGTCCGAGTTCCAAAGTCTCCTGGCGGACATCACGGTTGGCGACCCCATGGACCTGCTGATACAGCGAATTGAGGCCAATGCCGCGAACCCCGACGTAGGAGGCTCCGGAGTTGGATTGCTGACGTTGATGAGCGACTACGGCGCGCGCCTGGCTTGGATATTCAGCGCCGCCGACGAAAGCGATCGGATTTGCGTGGAGACATATGCCTCCATTCCGATCTCGCAAATTCACAACTAAATGAAACGAAGCTAGCTATGGAAATCAAGACAGACGACTACCGCGTATGGAATGAAGGAAGCGAAATTTTCTTCGACGGTGCAATGCGGCTTGCCAGTTCCGACGCCGGTGCGCCTGTCACGGCGTTGGCGACCAGTGTGCTTGCCTCGAATCCCGCTTCCATTACGCTCAATCTGAAGGACCTCCACTTTCTCAACTCTTCCGGCATCAACCTGCTGGCGAAATTTACCATCGAGGTGCGCAAGCATCCCGGTGTTCGACTCGTCGTGCGTGGAACGCCCGACATACCCTGGCAATCGAAATCATTGCCGAATCTGAAGAAGTTGCATCCTGCTGTGGTGCTTTTGATGGACTAATCAGCTCGCTCGAAATTAGCCAAAACACTGCCTGGTTCCAGACCGCCGCAACGAGCGAGATATGTACGCCAGGACAAGTATGTGGATGCGAAGCTAACGACAATTCGGCCTGACGCGCAGATGCTCGCAATGGCTCGGCGGGGGCTCGGCACAGGCGGCAGGCGTCCAGGTTGGGGAGACGACGGGCTGCCTGTGCCGATCAGCCGCCGCTGCGCGATCAAAGGTGGCGTCATTGAGTAAGCATGCCAAGGTGAACGGCGGCCGGCTGGAGTTCATTCCGCCGCAGATCCCGACTCGGGTCGAGGAGCCGCCCGAAGATGAGGGATGGCTTCACGAGGTCAATCTTGACGGCTACCGAACGCAGGTCATCATCGATAAAGGCGGCGTGCGTCTTTACAGCAAGAACGGCGGCGACTGGACCACGAAATACTGGCCTATCGCGCTGGCTGTCGAGCTGCCATGCCGGGCTGCCATTATCGACGGCGAGATCATTGTGCCAGGCGAGCAGGGCCCTCCCGATCGCCCTTCGCTCGAAGCCGCGATCTGGAACGAACCGGGCCGGCTGGTGTTCGTCGCGCTCGACATCCTCCATCTCGACGGTCGCAATCTAGACTCCTTGCCGTTGCTGCAGCGCAAGCAGGCGCTGTGGCAACTGGTTGAGCACGGCCCCGGCAAGATCCAGTACAGCGAGCATTTCGAGGGCAGTGCGCTAGCGATTTTCCGCGCCCTCGAAAAGGTGGGGCTTGAAAGCATTATCTCGAAGCGCGCCGACAGCTGCTACAGGAGCGGACTGTCGAATACATGGCTGAAGGCCAGATATTTCGAGGGACCCGATTTCTGAGCTTCGACGACCGCTTCTGGCGTAACGACGACCTCAGGATGGCGCCAGCAATTACGCGGTCAAGTCGGCCGGAATGACCGACATCAGACGCATTGCCGCCGTTCGGTCGTGAACTCGCCCATGGCCGCATCGGGTCAAACGCGACCGTTCCCATATGTCGCCTTTTGTTCGCTTAAGCCAGGTCCGCAAGCAGAATAGGCGTCAGGCCTTACCGGCACGCCACCATCTTCACCCGATCAGCTTTCCCCGCCTCGCTTTGACGGCGGCATCAGCCCGCGCCTCCACAGCCTTCTCCACCTGCCGCTTCAGCTCGTCCTTGATATCCACCGTCTCGTTCATCAGGGCATCGATCTTCAGGAAATCGAGCACGCGGTATTTCGACACCGCCGGGCGGACCAGGATGTCGGGGCGGCATTGCTTCAGCTTGTTGGCGATGATCGACTGCATCATCAGCTGCGTGGCGCCGAATATCAGGTCGACGGTGGTTGGGTGCTTGCGGTCGAGCTCTACCGGCGCGCCGACGACGTCGACGCCGATGATGATGTCGGCATCGTTCTCGATCAGGTCGAAGGGCACGGGGTTGTAGATGCCACCGTCGATCAGCAGCCTGCCGTCGCGCATGACCGGGCGGAACACGGCGGGTATGGCCGCTGACGCCGCCAGTGCCGAGTGCAGGTCGCCATCGTCGAAGACGGCCAGCTTGTGGCCGAAATAGTCCGTCGCCGTCACCTTCAGCGGAATTTTGAGCTCGGCAAAAGTTTCGGGAATGGCTTCGGGCAGGAAGGCCTTCAGGATGCGTTCGACGTTGAACTGGCTGACGCGGACCTGCATGGCTTCGGCGATCGTGCCCGGCCTCGCCCGCCACATGCGGCTCGCCACCTGGGCGCGGCGGCCGAGGATCGCGCGGGCATAGTCGTGGATGTCCTTGCCGGTCATTCCAGCGGCCATGCCGGCGCCCATGATGGCGCCGATCGACGAGCCGGCAATCGCCACGGGCCTGATGCCCAGTTCGTCCAGCGCCTCGATGACATGGATATGCGCCAGCCCGCGCGCACCGCCGCCGCCGAAGGCGATGCCGAAGGTCGGGCTCATCCCTTGCCGGCCCCTGCCAGTTTCGGGCCGATGACCATGATGGTCGGCTCTGCGGTCAGCAGCTTTTTCGCCGCCGCCTTGACCTGGTCGAGCGTCACCGCGTTGATGTAGCTCGCGCGGCGCTGCATGTAGTCGATGCCGAGACCGTCGAGCTGCAGCTCGACCAGCGTCGAGGCAATGGCACTCGACGAATCCAGGTTGTTGATGGCGTAGGCGCCGATCATGTATTTCTTGGTCGCCGCCAACTCCGCTTCGGTCGGGCCTTCATCAGCGAGTTGCTCGACCACATCGCGGACGACACCCAGCGTCTCGGCCGCCCGGTCCGAGCGGGTCCCGGTGCTGACGATCAGCGCATTGGCGTGGTCCTGGTTGATCAGCGAGGAGTTGACGCTATAGGCCAGCCCCCGCTTTTCGCGCACCTCCTGGAACAGGCGCGAGGTGAAGGTGCCGCCGCCGAGGATCTCGTTCATCAGCACGGCGGGAAAGAAATCCGCCGCCTTGCGCTTCACTCCGGGATAGGCGAGTTGCAGGGAGGTCTGGGGCAGGTCGTAGTCGACCTCGACATGCTGCGCCAGCTTGGGGTCGATATCGGCCACGGGAGCGAGCGCCTGGTTTTGCGGCAGGCCGCCAAACACCATGTCGAGTTTCTTCTTCAGCGTCTCGGGGTCGATGGCGCCAACCACGGCGACATGCAGGCCGCCGCGCGCGAACACCGCCCTGTGCAGGGCTTTCAGGTCGTCCGGCTTGATGGTGGCGATGCTCTCCCTGGTGCCCTCGTCCGAGCGGGAATAGGGATGGTCGCCGTAGAGTGCCCGCGCCCATTTGCTCTGCGCTACCGTATCGGGGTCGTTCTCGCCGGCGATGATGCCGGACAGTATCTGAGCCCGGATGCGGTCGATCGGCAACTGGTCGAAGCGCGGCTCGTTGACCGCCAGCCGCAGGAGGTCGAACGCCTCGTCGCGCTGCTCGGCCAGCATGCGCATCGAGCCGTAGGTGCCGTCGCGGCTCTCTTCGAAACTCATCTCGGCACCGGCATCGTCGAGCTTGATCTGGAAGTCTTCCGAGTCCAGCGGCCCGGCGCCTTCGTCGAACAGGCCGGTCATCAGGTTGGCCAACCCTTCCTTGCCCGGCGGATCCTGCGTCGAGCCACCGCCGAAGACGAAACGGATGGCGACGACCGGCACGGAATAGTCCTCCACCAGCCAAGCGGTGATGCCCTTTGGCGAGGTGACGGACTGGATGTCCATCGCGCGCGCCGTGAGTGCCGGCAGGATCAGGAAGACGATGGAGAGGAAGAGGGTTACGAGGGCGGCGAGCGCTCTTCCTTCTCCTCTTGTGGGAGAAGGTAAGGGCGCGCCGGCGTGCATCGCGTTCGTGTTCGTCATCAAATCAATTCCCCGCCTGTTGCTGCGGCAAGAGATAACCGGTCGTCGACCGGGCAAGCACCAGATAGCGCGCGGCGACGGCCTTGACGTCTTGGGCGGTGACCTTGCCGATGCGATCCGGCCATTGCTGGACGTCCTGCACATTGCCGCCGGTGGCCAGCGTCGAGCCGTAGATGTTGGCCATGGAATCCTGCTTGTCGCGGGCAAAGACCATCGACCTGATATAGCGGTCCTTGGCCTTTGCCAGTTCCGAGGGCGTCACGCCATCCCTGACGATGCGAGCCACTTCGGCATCGACCGCCGCCTCGATATCGACGAGCTTGGCATCGCCGCGCGGCGAGCCGTAGATGGTGAAATTGGTGTCGTCGAGCATGGTGCCCTGGAAATAGGCGCCGGCGTTGGAGGCGATGCCTTGCTGCACGACGAGTGCCTGGTAGAGCCGGCTGCGGTTGCCGCCGCCGAGGATTTCCGCCAGCAGATCGAGCGCTTCCGCCTCGCCCGGCTTGCCCGAATGATAGGACGGCACCACCCATTGGGTGGAAAAGCTCGGCACGCTGACGCGGGCATCGGCGAGCGTTACCGTGCGCCTGGTGTTCTGCTCCGGTTCCACCGGGCGGATGCGCGGCGGCAAATCGGGGCCGCGCGCGACCTTGCCATAGGTCTTTTCGGCAAGCGCCCGCACCGTGTCAGGTTCGACATCGCCGGCCACGATCAGCACGGCGTTGTTGGGCCGGTAGTATTTGTCATAGAAGGCGGTGGCGTCGGTGCGGTTCAGCTGCTGCATTTCCTGCATCCAGCCGATGACCGGAATGCGATAGGGCTGGTTCTGCCACAGCGTGGCGTCGACCTCCTCGTCCAGCACCGCCTCGGGATTGTTGTCGATGCGCGAGCGGCGCTCCTCGAGGATGACGTCGCGCTCGGTCTTGATGACATCGTCGGTAAGGATGAGGTTGCGCATGCGGTCGGCCTCGAAGCTCATCATCAGCTCGAGCGCCGACGGCACAACCGTCTCATGGAAGGCCGTGTAGTCGTAAGAGGTGAAGGCGTTGTTGGAGCCGCCGATGTCTGAGACGGCGCGGTCGAACTCGCCGGCCGCATGATGGGTCGTCGCCTTGAACATCAGGTGCTCGAAGAAATGGGCAATGCCGGACTTGCCCGGCGGCTCGTCGGCGCTGCCGATCTTGTACCAGACCATATGGGTGACGATCGGCGCGCGGTGGTCGGGAATGACGACGACCTCCAAGCCGTTGTCGAGCAGGAAATCCGTGACCTTGAACGTGGCTGGAATCGTATCGGGCAAGACGAGGCTCTCGGCCAGCGCCGGACCGGTCATGACGAAAGCCAGCGAGGTCGCCAGCAGAGTCCCGCGCAGCCATTCAGCTCTAGATGTCATCAATGCTCCGATTTCCTTGGCAGACGATAGGCAGGGTATGGACCACAAGCAAAGTGAATTGTTGGCCATCTTGCCGTCAAAGGCGGCGGCAAAGAGGCCGGGCGTCAAAAGCTATCAGCCCGCCTCGATGAAGCGGATCACGGTCTCGCCATAACTGCGCTCATCCAGCACGGAAAAGCCGGGGCCTGGCTCGAAGGGCGCCACTGCGGCCTCCTCGACCACGCACAGCGCGCCGGGACGGAGCCAGCCGCCGGCCTTGGCCGACTGCAGGGCACGCTCGCCAAGACCCTTGCCGTAGGGCGGGTCGGCGAAGACGAGGCCGAAGGGCGCAAGCGTGCCGGCCTCGCCGAGGCCGGTGGCATCACGGCGGAAGATCTTGGTACGGCCGGTCAGGCCGAAGGCCTCGACATTGTCGCGGATCAGGCCGCGGCCTTCGGCCGATTCCTCGATGAAGACGCCGTAAGACGCACCTCGCGACAGTGCTTCCAGCCCGAGCGCACCGGTGCCGGCGAACAGGTCGAGCACGCGCGCTCCGTCCAGTTTCTCCGCGAAGCGATGCGCCAGCACATTGAAGACGGCCTCGCGGGTGCGATCGGTCGTCGGACGGATGGCGCTTGAGCGAGGCGTCGCCAAGGGACGCCCGCGAAACTCACCGCCGACGATTCTCATCTCGCTTTGGGCCTCATTTCGTTCTGGGACCCTTCGGGCCGCCGCGCGGCCGCTCGTCGCCGCCCGGCTCGCCTCTCGGCTTGCCGAATGGTTTTGCGCCGGCCGGGTTGCCGTAGGACGGCTTGAACGACGCCTTGCGCGCCTTGGCGTCAGCGGCCTTGGCGGCGTCGGCTTCAGCCCTGCCCTTGCCGATCGGCCGCGCGCCCGGCGCCATCCAGACATTGGCCTTGCGCTGGCCGGGCGGCTCGATCGGCCGCTGCTCGCGCTCGGATTTCTTGCCACCGGGCTTGCCGCCAAAAGCACCACGCGGTTTGTCGCCAAAGCCGCCGCGCGGCTTGTCGCCAAAATTGCCGCGGGGCTTGTCGCCAAAGCTGCGCTCGGGCCGCGGGCCGCGTTCGCCGAAACTCTTTTCCGGTCCGGAGCTTCTGTCGGGACTGGTCGACAGTTTGCCCAATGCCTCGTCGCGGCTGCCTTCGCGGCGTTTGCGGTTCTTGATCAAACCGCCCTCGCCGATCGGACGGCGCTCGCCGTCACGGGTGAATTTTGGCCGTTCCGGCTCCGGCTCGCGGATTTCGGTGCGACGCACCGGCTTGTTGGAAAACGGCTTGGTAACCTCGGCGTCGAAATTGGCGCCGGATTCCTCGACCAGGCGCTCGCCAAGCTGGTCGCGCAGCACCCTGCCCTTGATCTCCAGCACATGGCCCTCGGCGAGGTCATCGAGCTGGAACGGACCGTAGGAGATGCGGATCAGCCGCGTCACATCAAGGCCGAGCGAGCCGAGGATGTTCCTGACCTCGCGGTTCTTGCCCTCGCGCAGGCCGATCGTCAGCCAGGCATTGGTACCCTGCTCACGGTCGAGCGTCGCTTCGATGGCGCCGTAAAAGACGCCGTCGACGGCAATGCCTTCGCGCAGGCCGGCAAGCGCGCTCTCCTCGACCTTGCCGTGGACGCGCACGCGGTAGCGGCGCAGCCAGCCGGTGGCCGGCAGTTCGAGCACGCGCGAAAGGCCGCCATCATTGGTAAGCAGCAGCAGCCCTTCGGTGTTGATGTCGAGCCGGCCGATGGTCATCAGCCGCGGCAGTTCGGCCGGCAGCACGTCGAAGACGGTCTTGCGACCCTCGGGATCGCGGTTGGTGGTGACCACGCCTGCCGGCTTGTGGAACAGGAACAGGCGGGTGCGCTCGATCGGCGGGATTTCCATGCCGTCGAGATGGATGATGTCATCAGGCATCACATTGAAGGCCGGCGACGTCAGGGCGCGGCCATTGACCTTGACGCGACCGGCGGCGATCAGCTCCTCGGCATCACGGCGCGAGGCCAGGCCGGCGCGCGCCAGCCGTTTGGCGATGCGTTCGCCTGCCTCTTCCGTCGCTTCCGCGGAATGCGGGCGCGGCCTGAAGCCGGCGCCGGATGCAGTTTGCGGCCGATTGCTGAAGTCGCGCTTGGGACGATCGCTGAAATCGCGCTTGGGGCGATCAGCGAAATCGCGCTTCGGTCGATCGGCGGCGTCGCGCGGCGCACGGTCGCCAAAATCGCGCTTGGGACGGTCGAAGCGCTTTTCGCCGCCTGCCCCTGCAGCCGGGCGGTCGCCACGAGGCGCATAGGGTTTGCGTGGCCCTTCGCGCTTCTCATAGGGCTTGCCTTCGGGGCGCGGGCCTTTGTGGAATGGTCTCTCACCGCGCGGAGCGTCACCCTCACCGGCTTCGCGCGGCTTGTAGTCGCGCTTCGGCCGTTCGCCTTCAGCCGCCATCGGCCGGCCGCCGCGCGGTGCGTAGGGCTTGCGTGGTCCTTCGCGCTTTTCATACGGCTTGCGCTCGCCTTCAGTCGCCATCGGACGGTCGCCACGCGGTGCGTAGGGCTTGCGTGGTCCCTCACGCTTCTCAAAAGGCTTGCCTTCGGGACGCGGTCCTTTGCTGAATGGCCTGTCGCCGCCCTTGAAGTCGCGCTTCGGCCGCTCGCCCTCGGCAGCCGTCGGCCGATCGCCGCGGGGAGCGTAAGGTTTCTTGGCACCAAAGGACGGCTTGCCGCCCTTGCCGGCGGCGCCATCACGGCCGCGGGGTCCCGCCGCTTTCGAGCCGCTCCTGGCCGGACCCTTTTTGGGTCGGAATTTCTTGTCGTTGTCGTCCATGTGGCCTTTGTCCGTTTGCGCTGCTACAGCGTGGCGCATCCTCTCGGGCGCGCAACGAACGCTGTAGCACTTTGATTTGGCGCATGATCATTTCCGAAAATCGAGTCCGATTTTCGGGTTGATGCGCTCAATAACAGGATCATCAGAGTTTGTCAGGGAAAAGTGGAGACCGGTTTTCCGGCAAGACAAACGAAAACCAAAAGCCTGGGGTGGCGAGGAGATAATCGGATTGGACACCGAGTGAAGCGACCGGATTTCATGGCGATGGCGCTGAAAGAGGCGGAAGCGGCAGCCTTGCGCGGCGAAGTGCCGGTCGGCGCCGTCATCGCCAACGGCGGCACGGTCATTGCCAGTGCCGGCAACCGCACCCGCGAGCTTGCCGACCCCACGGCGCATGCCGAGATGCTGGTCATCCGCGAAGCCTGCCGCAAGCTGTCAGCCGAGCGGCTGACCGGCCATGATCTCTATGTAACGCTGGAGCCGTGCGCCATGTGCGCCGGCGCTATTTCCTTTGCCCGGCTGCGCCGGCTTTATTTCGGCGCCGCCGATGACAAAGGCGGCGCGGTGGTCAATGGCGTGCGCTTCTTCGCCTCGCCAACCTGCCACCACACGCCCGACATCTATCCAGGCATCGGCGAGACCGAAGCGGCCCTATTGCTCAAAGGATTTTTCGAGGAACGGCGCGGCTGAACCGGGCGCAAGGCCCGTCAGCGGCAGGCAACGCAGACCGTCCGTTTTTAGAGCGACGGCAGCCAGTCGAACCAGCCACTGCCCTTCTTGCCCTCCGCCTCTTTCTTCAGGCGGCGTTCCTTCTTGTACTCGTCCTCGCCAAGCTCGTTCTGCGGCGCCGTGCCGGCTGCGACACGATACTGCACCGGCGGTTCGCTCAGATATTTGCGGGTGTTCGGGTCGCCCTGCTTGCTGTCGGCAAGCCGGCGCTGGATCTCGGCGGCGCGACCCTTGTCTGAATCGGCTGGGCTCCACGCCGGCGGGTGGCTCGAGCCTGAATCCGCCATTGCCTTCTTCACCGAGGCCGGGTCGGTCTGCACATCGTCGACGATCTCCGACTGGTAAGCCGGGTCGTTCTGGTGGGCGGTGGCGTCGGCGCGCAAGCGGGCGCGGCGCTGCTCGGGCGATTCGGGCCATTCGGCGCTCGCCGTCTCGATGTTGTCCTGCGGCGCCGGCAGCGCTTCCTTCTGGCCTGGCACCGGTTTCACCAGCGTCGGACGCGGCTTGTAATCGATCTGTTCCTTGTGCTTCGGCGCGATCGAAAAGGCGCCGGTCAGATCGCCAGCCAGCTGTTCGCCGGCGGTCTTGTCGGTGCCATAGGTCGGAGAGCCCATGCAGCCGGACAAAGCCAGGCCCGATGCGACAAGCGGCGCCAGCAGCGCCAGGCGCGCTTTATATCTCTCGGTCATGCCAAAAAGTCCCACTCTAGACAGCCTCTCGATTGCCACCGGCGTTATGACCGGTCCCCATCGTCCAAGCACTTGCGACTGAAATCCGGCGACAATTTGTCTTCCGGAGTTTCGCGTGTTTACCTCAACCAGTCGTTAAGGGCAACGCGCGGGCGGTTTTCGCCCGCCCGGCGTGGCATTTGTGCACACATCAACCTGGCTGGCCGGCCTGTTAAAGCCGGCCAAGCGCCTTCAATTCGTGCAGCACCGCCGCATCGCGCGCCGAAACGTCGGGGAATTCCGGATCCTGACCGACATCCGCGGTGTAGCGCCAGGAGCGTGCGCATTTCACCAGGCCGCGATCCTCGGCCTTTTCGACCACCACGGCGACACCCCTGACGTCGTCAAGCGTGAAGGCTCCCGCAGGCGCTTGGCCATGAGCGATTACCAGATCGCTGGTGATCGCCATCTCGGCCATGTCGACATCCGATATCGCCGCTTCGAGTGCCGCATCGTTGATGGTGACGACCGGCACCGCCTCCAGCGACGACCCAATCACCTTCTGGGCGCGCGCGATCTCCAGCGCGCCGGTGACGACGCGTCGCACCTGCCGCACCTTGCGCCACTTTTCGGCCAGCGCCTCGTTCTTCCAGTCCGCCGGGATTTGCGGGAACTGGTCGAGATGCAGCGAGACGGCGTCAGGATGACGGTCAAGCCAGGCCTCTTCCATGGTGAAGGGCAGCATCGGAGCCAGCCATTTCGCCAGACAGTCGAAGAGATGGCGCACCACTTGCACCGAAGCCTTACGCTTCACGCTCGACGGCGCGTCGCAGTAGAGCGCGTCCTTGCGGATGTCGAAGTAGAAGGCCGACAGTTCGACCACCATGAAATCGAGCAGTGCGCGGGTGATGCGCTTGAATTCGAAGGCGTCATAGCCCGCGCGCACGATCTCATCCAGCTCGGAGAGCCGGTGCAGCATCAGCCGCTCCAGCTCCGGCATTTTCTCCAGCGGCACCTCCGCGCCATCGTCATGGGCAAGCGTGCCCAGCATCCAGCGGATGGTGTTGCGCAGCTTGCGGTAGGCGTCGATGTTGGTCTGCAGCACATTCTTGCCGAGGCGCTGATCCTCCCAATAGTCCGTCGTCACCACCCACAAGCGCAGGATGTCGGCGCCCGACTGCTTGATGACGTCCTGCGGCACCACGGTGTTGCCAAGCGACTTGGACATCTTGCGGCCGTCCTCGTCCATGGTGAAGCCATGGGTGACGACGGTGTCGTAAGGCGCCCTGCCCCTGGTGCCGCAGCTTTCCAGCAGCGAGGAGTGGAACCAGCCGCGATGCTGGTCGGAGCCTTCGAGATAGACGTCGGCCGGCCATTTCAGATCCGGACGATCCTCCAGCGTGAACGCGTGGGTCGAGCCCGAATCGAACCAGACGTCCAGGATGTCCATCACCTGCATCCACCTGGAAGCATCGTGATTGCCGAGGAAGCGTTCCCTGGCGCCGGCGGCGAACCAGGCGTCGGCACCCTCCTTCTCGAATGCGTCCATGATGCGCTGGTTGACCGCCTCGTCCTTCAGCACATTGCCGTCGGCATCTGCGAAGACGGCGATCGGCACGCCCCAGGCGCGCTGGCGCGACAGCACCCAGTCGGGGCGCTCCTCGATCATTGCGCGGATGCGGTTCTGGCCGGCGGCGGGCACGAAACGGGTGTCGTCGATCGCTTTCAGCGCGCGGCTGCGCAGCGTCGAGCCGTCGCCGAGATCCTTGTCCATATAGACGAACCATTGCGGCGTGTTGCGGAAGATGATCGGCTTCTTCGACCGCCAGGAATGCGGGTAGGAGTGTTTCATTCGGCCGCGCGCGAACAGCGCATTGCGCTTGATCAGCTCGTCGATGACGGCCTGGTTGGCATTGCCCTTCTTGCCGTTGTCGTCGATGACGCGCGCCGGTCCACCCTCGCGGTCCGGTCCGAAACCCGGCGCGTCCTTGGTGAAGAAGCCGCCGTCGTCGACGGTGAACGGGATGGCGCTGTCGATGCCGCGTGCGCGCAGATCCACCGCCGCATCCATCCAGGCGTCAAAGTCCTCGCGGCCGTGACCGGGAGCTGTGTGGACGAAGCCGGTGCCGGCGTCGTCGGTGACATGGTCGCCGACGAGCATCGGCACGGCAAATTCGTAGCCGCCGCCAAGCCCCTTGAACGGATGCGAAAGCGTAAGGCTTCCAAGCTCTTGCGCCGAAACGCTGCGAAATCGATCCAGGGTGACCTTGGCCTTGGCCGAGGAGTCTTCGGCCAATGCATCGGCAAAAATCAGCTTTTCACCCGGCTGCGGGCCGAACGCGTTCTCGGCCGCCGTTACCTCGTAGAGGCCGTAGCTGATGCGCGGCGAATAGTTGACTGCCCGGTTGCCCGGGATCGTCCACGGCGTCGTCGTCCAGATGACGACATGGGCCTGCAGCAGATCGAGCGCTCCTTCCGTCAGTTTGGTCTCGCCCCCTTCGATTGGGCGGACGAGGCTGGCGACCGGAAACTTCACCCAGATCGTGTCGGACTCATAGTCTTGATACTCGACCTCGGCTTCGGCAAGCGCCGTGCGCTCGACCACGCTCCACATCACGGGCTTCGAGCCGCGATAGAGCTGGCCCGACATGGCGAATTTCAACAGCTCGCCGGCGATGCGCGCCTCGGCGTGGAATGCCATCGTCGTATAGGGATTCTTGAAGTCGCCGATGACGCCGAGCCGCTGGAACTCACCGCCCTGCACCGAAATCCAATGCGCGGCGAATTCACGGCATTCCTTGCGGAATTCGTTGACCGGCACCTCGTCCTTGTTCTTGCCCTTGGCGCGATACTGCTCCTCGATCTTCCATTCGATCGGCAGACCGTGGCAATCCCAGCCGGGCACATAGTTCGAGTCATAGCCGCGCATCTGGAACGAGCGGGTGATGACGTCCTTGAGGATCTTGTTCAGCGCGTGGCCGATATGGATGTTGCCGTTGGCGTAGGGCGGGCCGTCATGCAGCACGTATTTCGTGCGGCCGGCAGCACTTTCGCGCAGCTTGCGGTAGAGGTCCATATCCTGCCAGCGCTTGACCAGCAGCGGCTCCTTCTCCGGCAAGCCGGCGCGCATCGGGAAATCCGTTTGCGGCAGATAAAGCGTCTTGGAATAATCGATCGTTTCTTTGGTGTCGGTCATCGCTGTATCGGTCATTGGTCTGCCATGTGCATTTGCCCGGCAGCAAAGGAGCTCGGGCGTTGAACTATACTTTTTGCGCATGTCGTTTTCCCAAAACCGGGGCCACTTTTGGGCGACATGCCTTATGATCTGGAAAAAGCGCGAGAGGCCGCGCGCAACATTCCCGGCGGCTCCGGCGACCGTTCAGGCCGCCCGGAACACCGGGCTCATAATTCGTATCGTCAGCCTGCAAAGGCGCGAAAAGCTCGTCATGCCCCGGCTTTTAGCGGAGATGAGCGCAGGAATAAAGCGTCTCGTTCGATTCACTTACATCGTGAAATCGAAGCGATAGGTGGTCGACACGCCGATCATGAACTGATTGCGGTCGCCGCGTTCCTTGACCAGGCTGGAATCGGCGGCCGGTCCCATCAGGCGCGAATATTCGCCAAACAGGCTGGCGGTCATCGGCTCGGTCACCTTCCAGGTTATGGCGCCGCCGAGGCCGGTCGATTTCAGGCCGCCACCGGGGTGATATTCGCTAAGGCCCGAGGCCACGGCTTCCTGCGCATTGACGCCATAATAGGCGTCGAAATAGTTGGCCGAGGCGAAGGAAACGCGCGGACCGCCCGAAATCCTGAGGGTTGGCGTCACATCGTAGAAGGCGTCGGCAGCGATGTCGGCGACAAAGCCGTTGTGAGCGCGAATGCCGTGGCGAAGTTCGGCGCGGGCACGCAGCCAATCGGTCGGATAGAATTCGAAGAAGCCGCCAGCCTCGCCGCCCCAGCGCACCGGATCGAGGCCCTTCAGTTCATCGGCGTTGTCATCGTCACGGGAAAACAGGAACTTGCCGGTCAGGCCGGCACGGACACTGCCATCGTCGACCAGCGCCAGCGAGATGTTGTCGTTGCGCGAGGTGAAGCGTGCCGCCGGTCCGGCCTTGCCCAACGAGATGATCGGAGAAGCGCTGAGCAGGTACTTCTTGCCGCCCTCGAAGTTCGGCGCCACCATGCCCGTGGCGCCAACTGTCAGATACCAGTCACCGGACAACCAGTTGCCCTCGCCCGCATTGGCAGTGCCCGCCCAACCGAGCAGCGCTGCGGCCAACACCAGAGAGATTTTTCCGACCGGACTCATGGCCACTCCACTAACACGACGCACACCGTTACCGATGACAGCTTTGACGGCCGTTTGGTAAAATTTGATTTAAACCCGAGACATCGGCTGGGTTTGCGACGATCCCTCACTGCCGGCCATCGACTGGACGCTGACCGGCGCCGGGACTAACGTCCGGCAGCATCCCGCAGCCCTTGGTGGAGACCGCGACAATGACCCTGAATGGCGACGCCTTGAAAATCGCGATCGAACAGACCCGGACAAAATGGGGGTGGTTTGTCGCGCTCGGCGTGCTGCTGCTCATCTTCGGCGGCATTGCATTCGGCAATCTGTTCATCGCCACTGTGGCTTCGGTCTATGTCGTGGGATGGCTGATGCTGGTGGCGGGCGTCATCGAGATCGTGCATGCGTTCGGGGTCAAGACGTGGGGCCGCTTCTTCTATTGGCTGCTCAGCGGATTGCTCTATGCCGTCGCAGGCTTCTTCGCTTTCAACAATCCGCTGCTTGCCTCGGCGGTGCTCACGTTCCTGCTGGCGATCGCGCTGGTCGCGTCAGGCGTGCTCAGGGCATGGGTCGGCTACAGCCACCGGCCGCAACGCGGCTGGGGCTGGGTCGTTGCGGCCGGTGTCGTCAGCGCACTTGCCGGCCTGATCATCGCCATGGGCTGGCCGGTCAACAGCCTGTGGGTGCTCGGGCTCTTCCTGGCGATCGACCTGATCTTCCAAGGCTGGACCTTTATTGCCGTCGGTTTGGCGCTGAAAAGGTAGTGTCCCGTTTGCGCATGATCTGGTCCGAAAACTGGCTCCCACTTTTCGGGATCATGCTTCAAAAGGCTATGGCTGCGTCAAGGTCGGAGAGCGGTTTGACGCCGGCAAGCAGCGTGCGCGCCTCGGCTTCATCGCGCTTCATCTGCGCGACCAGCGCGTCGAGCCCTTCGAACTTCACCTCGGGGCGCAGGAACCCGAAGAAGGAAACTCGGCAGATCTCGCCATAGAGATCCCCGGAGAAATCAAAGACGAAGGTTTCCAGCAGCGGCGCACCATTGTCGTCAACCGTCGGGCGACGGCCGAAGCTGGCGACACCATCGTGAAGCGTGCCATCAGCGCGGCGAAAGCTGACGGCATAGATGCCCTCCTTGAGGGCGGCTTCGGCTGACAGCCTCATATTCGCGGTCGGAAAGCCAAGTGTGCGGCCGAGTTGCTGGCCGCCGACCACCTCGCTTTCGACGGTGAAGCGATAGCCGAGCAGTCCGGCAGCCTCGGCCACCTCGCCCTCGCTCAGCAACCCGCGGATGCGGCTGGACGAGATCACCTCGGCGCCCTCGTCACGGAAGGCGTCGACGAGCGTTACGCCGAAGCCGTGACGCTCGCCGGCTGCCATCAGGTAGGCCGGACCGCCTTGACGATCCTTGCCGAAATGGAAATCGAACCCGGTCACGGAGTGGGTTATGCCAAGGTTCTTTTCCAGCACATCGGTCACGAATGCTTCTGCCGACAGCGAGGCGAAGTCGCGTGTGAACGGCTGTTCGACGAGCGCGGCAAAACCCAGCAGGGACAGGAGCCGCGCTTTCATCGGCGGCGGCGTCAGCACGAACAACGGTATATCAGGCCTGAAAATCTTGCGCGGGTGCGGTTCAAATGTCAGCACCAGGGCCGGCACCCCGCGCCGCCCGGCTTCAGTCAATGCCCGCTCGAGCACCGCCTGATGACCGCGATGGACGCCATCGAAATTGCCGATCGCCACCACGCCGCCGCGCAGGTCGGCGGGCAGCGGTTCGGTTGCGAGAATGTGCTGGAAAGCTGCCATAGTCACCTACCGCAGTCTGGGAATGACGGCCACCGGACGATATCCATGCTTTTCCAGGAAGGCCGCCAGCCTTGCCGGATCCGGTTGCAGTGCATCGCCATAGTCACGGGCATGGATACCGCCGGAGACATAGAGAACGTCGAAGCCATTGTCGGCGGCGCCCTTCACATCCGTCATCATGCCGTCGCCGATGGCCAGCACCTGGCCGCGCTCGACCGGCCGGCCGAGAAGCTCCACAACCTCCTTCATGGCGACGTTGTAGATCGGCGCGTAGGGTTTTCCGGCGATCAATGTGCGGCCGCCGAGTTGGGCATAATCGCGTGCCAGCGCGCCGGCACACCAGATGAGGCGTTCGCCACGCTCGACCACGATGTCAGGATTTGCACAGATGAAGGGCAGGTTCCTGGCGCGCAGCCGCCGCAGAAGCTCGGCGTAATCCTCGGGCTTCTCAACCTCGTCATCGAATAGACCGGTGCAGACGACGCCGGACGCCTCGAATTCCTCGACAAGTTCGACGTCGAGACCTTCATAGAGGGTGAAGTCACGGTCGGCGCCGATATGGAAAATCTTGCGCGGGCCCTCGGCGATCAAATCTCGGGTCACGTCGCCTGACGTGACCACCCGGTCGTAGGCTGATAGTGGAACGCCGATCGCGTTCATCTGCGCCACGACATCGGCACTTCTGCGCGGCGAATTGGTGATCAGGACGACGGGGATTTCTACGTCTCGAGCCCTCGCAAGCGCCGAGGCCGCCACCGGGAAATGGCTCTCGCCATTGTGGACCACGCCCCAGACATCGCACAGGATTGCCGAATAGGTCTTCGACACGTCTTCGAGCGAGCCGATGATTTCAGGCGAATCCGCCATGCCATTTCCTTCAGTCATGATCACCACGAGCACCACGGCCGACGGTTCGCCGCAGCCGGTTCGGATTAGCCGAACCGCCCCGGCCTGTCACCCGCTTTCAGCGTGGCCGCGGGAGCGGTAGCGGATGCCTCGCACAAAGGAGCGCGGCGCCAATGTTTTCGCCGCTTCAGAGAGCTGTCACGGCGGCGCATTATTGCGCCGTCGGAGCCGGCATGGTTAACGAACCATCAAAAAGCTGGCCGGCCTTTGAGACATCCAGCAACATGAAATTTAGCATTTTGTCAGCATTGTCATGCCGAAAACTGGCTTCTGGGCAGGGATGCTGAAGGCGATGATCCTCAGATTCGCGCGCGACAGGCGCGGCAACTTTGCCTTGGCGACCGCCATAGCGATGCTGCCGATAATGATCAGCGTGGCCGGCATCATGGATCTGGTGGGCACGAGCGACGACGCCGCGGTATTGCAGAACTCACTGGACGCGGCTGGGCTCGCAGTCGGCACGAAGTACTCGCCCGGCATGACGGCAAGTAATGTCCGGGCGCTCGGGCTGACATTTTTCTCGGCCAACATGAGCGCCGCCGACCAGCAAGAATATTCGGGCAGCGTCTCCAACTTTTCGGCGGCAGCCAGCGGGGACGCGAGCGCCTACTACATTTCGGTTTCCTCCAGCATCAGCCGAGCAAGCTTTATCCGCGGCGCGCCGTCCTGGCCGGCTCACCGCTCCGCCTCGGTCAAACTGGAACCCGGCGCGCAAGCCTGCGTGCTGGCGCTCGATCCGCAGGCATCGGCCGCCGTGAGCCTGCAGGGCTCGACCAATGTCTCGATGACCAACTGCGTGATCGCGGCAAACTCCGATGCGTCCGATGCTGTGAACAGAGGCGGTTCCGCGCTGGTTTCAGCGGGCTGCGTCTCGACCGTCGGCGGCACTTCCGGCCTTTCGTTACCCAACGCCAATCTCACCTGTGGAACGCCGCTCGAACATCAATATGCGTCGTTTGATCCTTTGGCCGACGTCGTCCCTCCTCCCTTCACATTGTGTCTGCCGGTCCCGAACGGGAACGGCAAGACCTACAGGCTGTCGCCCGGCACCTATTGCGACAAAACATTGTCGGGAAACATCACACTTGATCCGGGCGTCTACATCCTGCGCGGCACCGCCATCAAGCCCGGAGGCAACGGTAGCCTGACCGGCCAGGGCGTGACTATATTCCTCATGGAGGGCGCACAGATCTACATAAACGCCAATGAGCAGGTGAACCTTTCCCCGCCGACCAGCGGCCCTTACGCCGGCATCACCATTTTCGAGGATCGCGGGAACACGTCCGCCCTGACGCTGAATGGCGGCGCAAATTCCGTGATCAGCGGTTTCATCTATGCGCCTGACGCTCCCATTTCCTACGCCGGCAACTCGGATATGAGCGGCCAAGGCGACTGCCTGAGGCTTGTTGGCAAGACCGTGCAGATGACGGGAAACTCATCCGTCAGAACGGATTGCACGGCCGCTCTTGGAAATCGCGAGATGTATGCCAGCCGCCGCATTACTCTCGCGAAATGAGAGGCGCCTCCGAACGTTTGAGCGACATCGTCGGCTGATCCAGAGGCATCGGCAACCAACTGGCGCAACGGCTGGCGCAGCCATGCTCTTGCGCGCGCCTGCCGGGACAGGCACATGTTGACCGCTCGCGGGATCACGTACCCACGGCAGGGGAACGAACCAATGCCCGAAACCGCCAATCATCTCGCCTTCGCGCTGGTCTGCCTCGGCATGGTGCTGACGCCAGGCCCCAATATGATCTATCTGATCTCGCGTTCCCTGTCGCAGGGGCCGAAGGCCGGGCTGATCTCGCTCGGTGGCGTGGCGCTCGGCTTTCTCTTCTATGTGCTGGCGGCGGCCTTCGGCATCACCGCGCTGTTGCTCGCCGTGCCCTATGCCTATGACGCGCTGCGTTTTGCCGGTGTGCTCTATCTCCTTTGGCTTGCCTGGCAGGCGGTGAAGCCGGGCGGGCGTTCGCCATTCCAGGTGCGCGAACTGCCAAGGGATAGGCCGCGCAAGCTGTTCGCGATGGGCCTGATGACCAACCTGCTCAACCCGAAGGTGGCCGTGCTGTATCTGTCGCTGCTGCCGCAGTTCATCAGCCCGGGCAAAGGCCATGTCCTGTCGCAGCTTCTGGTGCTGGGCGCCACGCAGATCACGATCAGCCTCACCGTCAATGCCATCATCGCGGTGACGGCCGGTTCGATCGCCACCTTCCTCTCCGGACGGCCCTTGTGGCTGGTCATCCAGCGCTGGATGATGGGCACCGTGCTGGCGGCACTGGCGCTGAAGATGGCGACCGACGCGCAGCGCTGAGAGCGCTTCGTTACATCGGCCTCTTAGGCTGCTGCGCGCGCTCCGGCTCGACCACCTTGCGGTAGAGATGCCAGGTGGCATGGCCGAGCACCGGCATGACCACCGCGAGCCCGGCAAACAGCGGGATCGAGCCGATCACCAGAAGCACGGCGACCATCAGCCCCCATAGCGCCATCTGCAGCGGATTGGTCATGACCGCCCGCGCTGAGGTCTCGATGGCCGAAACGGCGCCGACATCGCGGTCGAGCAGCAGCGGGAAGGCAATCACGGTGGTGGCCAGCACGACCGCGGCGAAGACAAAACCCGCAGCGTTGCCGGCAAGGATCAGCGTCCAGCCCTTGCTGGTCGTCAGCACCTCGCGGACGAAGTCTCCGATCGAGGACGGGGGCCGATCGCCAAACAGGCCAGTGTAGATCGACTGGGCGGTGTACAGCCACAATAGGAACAGCGCGACCAGCATTACCCCGATCACCACGATCGACGGAATCGCCGGCGAGCGGCGCACGTCAAGGGCATGCCACCAGGAGGTGTCCATGCCGAGCTCGCGCCGGCGGCTGATCTCGTAAAGGCCGATCGCGGCAAACGGTCCAACCAGCGCGAAACCCGACATCAGGGGGTAGATGAGCTGGATGGCATTGGCGCCAGACGACGTCCACCGCGTCAGGATCAGGCCGACGATGGGATAGATCAGGCACAGGAACACGTAATGCGACGGCTTTGCCCAGAAATCCTCGGCGCCGAGGCGCAGTGCATCCCAAAGGTCCGACGTGGTAATGCGCCGCACTGCTGGCTGCACGTGCATTCCACGTGCGTCCGCCATGACATGAAAGCCGGCCATAACCTTCCTCCCGTATATCGGGGCGGTCACCGCCAGGATGGCCGCCCGGAGCTGCCACTTTTCGTTCAAACGCTATTCTAGTCGATTTAGAGCCGCTTGTCGCCAAGTCCATGGATCGGGTTGGGTTGATTCCGGTTCTCTCCCGGATCGGTACCGCCTTTGCAACCGCGCGGCGCATGGCATATCGGCGCTGCGCGGTTGAAAATACCTGAAGCGCGTCAGGCAGCGAAGCGATCGATCACCTCGGCCAGCGGCACATGGCCAAGGCAGGCGCCCGAACCAGCAGGGCTTTCGCCATCCTCGACAGCTAGGGCATATCGCACCACCGGTTCGGCCTCGATGCGTCGGCGCAACGCGGCCAGCCTGGGATAGGCAGCGCCGTCGATCGCCTGGTGGAACTCCGCCCATCGGGCCACGCCAATCAGCGTGGTATCCGCCAGCGTCAGCCGATCGCCGACCAGAAAGTCCGTATCGGTGATCATCGCTTCAAGGCGGCCGTGGCGTTCGGTGACGGCCTTGCGGCCGAAGTCGCGCAAAGTCGCCTTCAGAGCCGGTTCATCCGCGGCCATTTCCAATGCTACCCAGAGCGGGCTGAAAGCGGCGGTGAACCCGGTGTTCACGAAGGCCATCAGCTGATGCATGCGGTCGGCTTGCGGCGTGCGCGGGTCGAAGCTGATGCGACGTTGCGTGTCGCGGGCTTCGAGCCACGCGGCGATGGCCATGGTCTCGGTCAGCACCGCGCCTTCGTCGGTGATCAAAACCGGTGTTTCCTGACGGCCGTTGATGCTGGCATAGGCATCGTTCTTCATCTCGGTGAGCATATCGACACGACACAGGCGATAGGGTTGCCCGACGCGTTCAAAGGCAGCGACGAGCCCCATCGAGCTTCCCGCCGGGAAGCCATAAAGGAGGATAGGTTCCATTTGTTTTCTTCCATGATTCAAGGGATCACGCCGCGCAGCGAAACTTGACCCTAAACGCTGGTCGCCCCATGTAAATTACGCACAATTCTGTAACCAGGGACTACCCATGAAAGATGTCGTCTCACGCTGCCCGATCGAAGAGACCATGCGCGTGCTCAGCGGCCGCTGGCCCACCTTGCTGCTCTATTATCTGAAGGACGGGACCAAGCGGTTCAGTGACCTGAGGCGCGACAACCCAACCGTCTCGCATCGCATCCTGGCGCTGGAACTGCGCAAGCTGGAGGACGCCGGTATCGTGCGGCGGACGGTGTATCCGGGCTATCCGTTGCGCGTCGATTACGATCTCACGGCGCCCGGCCGCAAGCTTGTGCCGCTGATCGATGCACTCGGCGCCTGGTGGGTGCATACGGAGAACGATCGGGTCGGCGGTTCCACGGAATCAAATCTCGATACCGCCGCCTAGGATCACCGATTCTACCGCGGTTTTCGCCGCCCTGCCCGGCAAAAGCCATGATCGCCACTATCTCAGGTGGGCATGACCGTTGCGAAAATCGAAGACCATCCGACCCCGAACCTGAACAGGCGCATGCTGCTTAAGGGCGCTGGCCTCGCAGCCCTGGCCGGGCTCGCCGCCTGCAGCACCGTTTCGCTGCCGGCCGGCGGAGGCGCCGGGGTTTCCTCATCCGCCACCGGCACGCTGGCCGGCATCCGCGCTTCGGCCGGACTCGCGGCGCTGGTCCCCGACCGGCAGCTCGAACAGGCCGCACTGCAGCAGGCCGGCTACATGGCGCAACGCCGTCGCATGAGCCACACCACCGGATGGGGCAAGGATTTTGCCTCGCGCGTCAAAGACAATGGCATTGCGGGTGCGGCCGCGGAGAACATCGCCGAGGGCCGTTTCGACCTGCAGAAGCTGTTCGATATCTGGGTGCATTCAGCCGGCCATCGCCGCAACATGCTAGACCCGCGCTTCACCCGTTTCGGCCTTGCCTATGCGCGCGATGGCAGCGACAGCAACCTCCGTTACTGGAGCCTCGTGCTCGGGAAATAGCAGCAGGCGTATCGCCGTCGGCCGCCGGCTTCTTCGTCAAGCTGCGCGGCGGACCAATGGCTGAGCCGTCAATCCTTGGGGTTGAGCAAGGTCTCGATGTCCCGTGCGGAGACCGGTTTGCTGAAGTGATATCCCTGCATTTCATCGCAATTGTTTTTGAGCAGGAAAGCCACTTGATCGTCGGTTTCGACGCCTTCGGCGATAACCCTCATGTTCAATTTTTGACCCAACGAAATCACGGCGCTCGCAACAGCCTGATCGTTTTCGTCATCGGCGACGTCGTTGATGAAAGATTTGTCGATCTTTAGCCGCGCAACTGGAAACGTCTTGAGTGCGCTGAGGCTGGAATAGCCCGTCCCGAAATCGTCGATCGAGATCTGAACGCCAAGATGTTGCAGTTCGTTCATCGTCGCGACGGCCAAATCTGTGTCCTGCATGATGAGGCTTTCGGTCAACTCCAGCTCCAGGTAGCTTGCCTCAAGGCCGCTCTCCTGGAGTGCATTGACGACACGTCCGATCAGGTTCTTTTCCCTGAATTGCCGAGCCGACACATTCACGCAAACCGTCATCGGCGGTAGACCCGCATCCTGCCAGGCTTTGTTCTGTCGACAGGCTTCGTGCAGGACCCAATCGCCGATCGGCACGATCAGACCTGTCTCCTCGGCCGCAGGAATGAAGCTGGTCGGCGCTACCAGGCCCAGTGTTGGGTGGTTCCAGCGTATCAACGCTTCCACCGCAAAGACACGCCCCGAGCGAAGATCAACTTGCGGCTGGTAGACCAGCGCGAATTCCGAGGCGGCCAAGGCGTTTCGCAATTCCTCTTGAAGCACGAATTTTTCATGAGCCCTTGAGTTGAATTCGGGAGCGTAGAACTGGAAATTGTCGCGGCCGAACTCTTTCGCGCGATACATGGCTGCATCGGCATTGGCCAGGAGTGTTTCCGGGCTCGCTCCATCCTTGGGATAGTTCGCGATGCCGATACTGGCGGTCGTTCGTAGCTGATGCTCTCCGAGATGAACCGGCTCCGCGATCGCGGCCCGGATCTTCTGCAAGCTCTGGGAGATGAGATCGACATCCGTGGGCTGGTCGAACAGGACGATCACAAATTCATCGCCGCCAAGTCGCACAACGGTGTCGGTCGCCCTTACGCATTCGACCATACGGCTGGCGACGGTCTTCAAGAGCTCGTCTCCGGCATTGTGGCCGAGCGTATCGTTGACGAGCTTGAAATTGTCGAGATCGATGAACACCAGCGTCACCCAGCGATCGTATCGCTGCGCGTACAAGATGGCTTGAGAAAGCCGGTCCTCCAGCAAGGCGCGATTAGGAAGCCCGGTAAGCACGTCATGATTTGCCATGAAGTGGATTTGGTCTTCAGCCAGTTTGCGCTCGATCGCTATACCGGCGATGCGGGTCGTGAAATCAATCAGCCGGGTCTCGGCCTCGACCGGTTCACGCACCGTCATCGAATACATTGCAAAGACACCCAAAACCGCGCCCTGATGCGACAGGATCGGGGTCGACCAGCAAGAACGATATCCGTATACCGCCACCAGTTCGCGGTAATCCTCCCACAGCGGATCTTGTATGACGTCGGCGACAATGACTGGCTCCCGCCGATAGACGGCGGTCCCACAGGATCCGACCTTGGGACCGATGGCGATGCCATCGATGGCGTTCGTATAGCCTTTCACCAAGCTCGGCGCCGCACCGTGCCGCAAATGGCTGCCATGCTTGTCGAGGAGCAAGACGGAACCGAATATGCCTGTCAGCTGGGATTCCACGAGACGCATGAGGCGGTCGAGCACGTCCTCGAGCGGAGCACTCATCGCGATCATTTCCAGGATTTGCGCTTGCCCGTCACGCAGGACGTCGGCTTGCTTGCGGGCAGTGATGTCGTGGGCGATGCCAATTAGACCGAATATCTCATTTTTAACATTGCGTAGCGGAACCTTCGTCGACGAGAACCACTTGCCGGCGCCGGACGCATCGACAACAAACTCCTCCTCGTCGATCATCGGCTGTCCGCCGGTGAGGACGTTCTGTTCGATCAGGCGAAATTTCTGCGCAAGTTCGGGAGCATGGAGATCAAAGTCGGTCAAGCCGATCATGTCGCTTGTCTTGTCCCGGCCACTGTCGGACGCAAGGGCCCTGTTGACCACGACGAAACGGCTTTCGGTGTCCTTGACCCACAGATAGCCGGGCACCCAGTCGATCAGCGTTTGCAGCGAGATGCGTTCATCGACAAACTGGCGATTGGCCGCGAGTTCCGTAATATCCTCATGCGTGGAAACCCAGCCGCCGTCGGGCATAGGTTGGTGGCAGACCTGAATTGTCCGGCCATCGGCCAGGTTGGCGGTCCAGATTCTCGACGTAACACTCGAATTGACCGACCGGGCCAATGCTAGATAGGCGTCGGCAGCCATGGCGGATGTTCCGGCCGCGACGCGTCGCTCGACGATTTCACCCAGTGTCAGGCCCGGCTGCAATTGCTCCACCGCAATGCGGTAGATTTCCGCATAGCGACGGTTGGACAAGATCAGACGTTCATCGGCGTCGAAAAAGCAAATGCCTTGCGATATATTGTCGATCACCGTCTTGAACCGGAGCGCCTGGCCCTCGAGTTCGACGATCGTCGCTCGAAGCTCGTGCTCTAGGGTTTCGTAGGAAGCCGTGGCCAATTTTGCCAGTACGGCCAGACCGCTCGACTCGGGCACCTCGATGGCTAGCCTGGATGATTTCGTGACCAAACAGAGTTCCTCCGATTTGGCGTCTGGCAAAAATGTCACTCGCCTGGACGGAAAGTCCGCCTATAGTATTAGGGACATACTAATGACAGATGAACCGGATCGAAATCGGCGCCGCGTGGCCTGAATACCTGAAGCCAAGGGCTGTCCTCGAACCCTCCATCTAGCTCCCGGACCCGGTATTCTTCAACATCAGGACGAACTTGGTCGACACCGCCCGGAGCGATCGCCACTGCGCCATCCGCTACTGGAATAGTTGAGAATGCAAGCTGCATATTCATAAATCTCCAGACTGGTTGCCATGGAGACTTACAACCTCAAGCGCAACGGCATCTAACGCATGTCGCTCAAAAAGTAGCCCCGGCTTGAGACAACGACATGCATAGCAACCAGACACCTAAAACGCGTCACATGAATCCGTTTCGACGCGATGCGCTTCAGTCCATATGCGCGGCTGGTGCGCCACCGGCCGGCGCCTGCTTTGGCTTGCGCAGCAGGAACACAAACGGGATGGCAAGCAGCGTCATCACCATGAGTATTTTGAAGTCGTTGACGTAAGAGATCATCATCGCCTGAAGATTGACCACACGATCGACCTGCGAAAGCGCCATTGGATCGCCGCTTGCGGCTGCCGGAGAGGCGGCCCAGAGATTTGGGTTGAACGGGTTGATGAAGGCCGAAAGCTCGGTGTGATTGACCTGCGTGTTGCGCACCATCAGAACCGTCACCACCGACACGCCGATGGACGAGCCGAGATTGCGCACCAGGCTGAACAAGGCTGTGGCATCTGTGCGGAACCGCACGTCAAGCGTGGCGAAGGCGACGGTCGACAGCGGCACGAACACCATTCCCATGCCCAGGCCCTGGATGACGCCGGAGCTGAGGATCAGCCAGTTGTCCATCTGCGGCGTGAAGCTGGACATGGTGTAGAGTGACTGCGCGGTCAGCAGAAAGCCGATGACGACAAGAATCCTGGCGTCGATCCTGCTCATCAGCCGCCCGACGACAAGCATCGAAATCATCGTGCCGACACCGCGCGGCCCCAAGACGACACCGATGGTGACGGTCGGATAGCCGAAGATGGTCGACAGCATCGGCGGCAGCAGCGACATCGAGGCCAGGATCAGCACGCCCATGACGAAGATGAATGCCAGCCCGGTCACGAAATTGCGGTCGAGGAAGATCTTCGGATCGATGAAAGGACGTTCCGCCGTCAGCGTGTGGATGATGAACACCCAGAATCCGGTGATCGAAAGAGCAAGCTCGATCCAGATCTCGACCGAAGAAAACCAGTCGACCTCGCCGCCGCGGTCGAGCAGCAGCTGCAGCGCACCGACACCGAGCGATAACATGGCGAAGCCGAAGAAATCGAAGCTGCGCACCCGCCGGGCAACCGCCGGCAGATAGGCGGCCATGCCGAGGAAGGCGATGATGCCGACCGGCAAATTGATGAAGAACACCCAGCGCCAGTTGAAATTCTCGGTCAGCCAGCCGCCGAGCGTCGGGCCCAGGATTGGCCCCAGCATGATGCCGGCTCCCCAGATGGCCATTGCCTGGCCGTGGCGTTCCCTGGGGTTGATGTCGAGCAGGAAGGTTTGCGACAGTGGCACGGGTCCGTGCCGAAGATTTCAGATTCCGATCAAGCCGCGCGGCGGCTTCGCCCAGACGCTGATCCTTCCCACTCCTCCATCAGACCGATCCTGCTACTCGCTTCCACCCGCAGGTCCCCGCGGGATTCCGCTGACTTTACTGCGCGGCCTCGCCTGCCGTGGCGTGGCCGAAGATCGACGGCAGGCCACGTGCCACGCCGGTGTCGACGGTGACGGTGGCGCTCATGCCGGTGCGCAACGCCATCTTGGCGTCTGCATCGATCAGTTCGAGGCGCACCGGAATGCGTTGCGTGACCTTGACCCAGTTGCCGGTGGCATTCTGGGCCGGCAGCAGCGAGAATTCGGCTCCCGTGCCGGCGCCAATCGCCTTGACCGTCGCCTCGAAGGTGCGCCCCGGGTAGGTGTCGACCACGATATCGGCCTTCTGCCCGGGCTTCATGTGGGTGAGCTGCGTTTCCTTGAAATTGGCGGCGATCCAGGTGTCGCCGGTCTCGACCAGCGAGAACAGCGGCGTGCCGGAACCGACATACTGACCGACCTTGAATGAGGAAGCCTGGCTGATGACGCCGTCGGCCGGCGCCTTGACCGTGGTCTGCGCCAGGTCATAGGCCGCCTTGTCACGCGCGGCGAGCGCGGCCATCACGGTCGGATGCTTGTCGGTCTCGATGTCGGGATTGCCGCCAAGGGCTGCCTTGGCGCTGATGATGCCTTGCTCGGCAACGGCGAGCTGCTGCCTGGCCTTGTCGAGATCGTTCTTGGCTTCGTCCAGCGACGACTTGGCGTTGATGCCCTTCTGGGCAAGGTCGGCGGCGCGGTCGAACTGCGACTGGGCGAAGGCGACTTGGCTGGTGTCGGACTTTTGCTGAGCCATCGACTGACCATAAGCCGCGCGCAGCTGCTCGACATTGAGACGCGCTCCCGCAACCGCCGCGTCGGCCTGGGCCAGGGCGATCCGGTAGGGCTCGGGGTCAATGGCAAACAGCACGTCACCCTGCTTGACCAGCTGGTTGTCGGCGATGTCGACCTGAACGATACGCCCGGCCGTGTCGGAAGCGATCGATACCTTGGCCTGCTGCAGATTGGCGTTCTCCGTCTCCTGGTAGCGGCCGCCGGTGACCCAGACGTAACCGCCGCCGACAGCCAGTGCCGCAGGCAGCGCGACCATCAGCAAGAGACGGCCCAGCCGACGCTTTTTCTTCACTGGCGCCAGGGCCGGCTGCACCGGGGGAGCAACCGTCACCGGGGCCGCGGCCGGCTTCTCCGGCGCTTCCATTTCCAGCTCGGTCACTTTCTCGTCTATCTTGGCTACCGCGTTCATGCTGCTGTGCCTTCTGTAGTCTTCACTTTTTCAATGGATGGCGTCTCGTCGTCGGTCAGGTTCCGGACCATCGCCTCAAGCCCCTCTATGAGGACACGACGGGCTTCCGGCTTCACGCCGACGAGCGATTCCTCGTAGACTTCCCCGGCAATGCTCTTGATCACGGCGTAGGCATCGCTCGCCTTGGGCGTCAGGAAGATCATGCGGACACGGCGATCGGCAGCGTCGGGACGACGCTCGATCCAGCCGCCCTCCTCCATGCGATCGACCAGGCGAGAAACACTGATCGGCTCGATTTCGAGAAGTTCGGCCAGCCGCGCCTGCGCGACGCCGTCTTCCTTGGCAACGCGGACCAGAAGCCGCCATTGCGCCGAAGAAAGCCCCAAGCCACTGGCCCTCGCCTCGAAGCGCTTGCGCATCAGGCGCTGCACGTCGTGGATCAAGAAGCCCAATCTGTCGATGCCATCGGAAACCATGAGCGGGATATATAATAAGCGTGCTTACTATTCAAGATGCCGCGTTGCACAAGAAGCTGGCAAATGTGCATGACAGCCACGCGATGCAGTCATGGTTAGCGATTGGTGAGCGCCTGGTCGCCATGCCAGTCGGCATAGCCGCTCCGCCATGT
Organism: Mesorhizobium sp. M0051; assembly: GCF_040323235.1. Classification (NCBI taxonomy): domain Bacteria; kingdom Pseudomonadati; phylum Pseudomonadota; class Alphaproteobacteria; order Hyphomicrobiales; family Phyllobacteriaceae; genus Mesorhizobium; species Mesorhizobium sp. M0051. The sequence continues at coordinate 29,526 of NZ_JAMYUT010000027.1, read as the reverse complement.
CATGCTGGTCGTGTCCGACATATTGATGTACAGCCGTTGGTCAGGATCGGGGGATCACGAAAATGCCGACGCTTTACGCTCTCAAGCCGGCTTTCCAGGGAAGGCTGCGGCCGCTGGTCAACCGACTGGCGGCGATCGGGGTCACCGCAAACAGCATAACCATCCTGGCGGCCGTGATGTCGATCGCGGCCGGTATGGCCATCGCGATCTTGCATGAATGGCGCTGGCTGCTGTTGCTTGTTCCCGCAGTGATGTTCGTGCGGATGGCGCTGAATGCCGTGGATGGCATGCTGGCGCGGGAACACGGACAGGCCTCGACCCTCGGCATGTATCTGAACGAGTTTTGCGACGTCGTTTCGGACCTCGCGTTGACACTCCCTTTTGCCGTCTTTCCGGAATTTGGCGCATGGGGCGTCATCGCCTTCGCGATATCGGCCGTGCTGACCGAGTTCGCCGGTGTGCTCGGCATCGCCGCCAAGGTCGGGCGAAACTATGCCGGGCCGTTCGGCAAGAGCGACAGGGCATTGGCGCTGGGCGTGGTCGCGGTGCTGTGCGCGGCCGGGCTCTGGCCGGCATCCATCGCGCCATTTGTGTTTCCGGCGATGGCAACGCTTTCGCTGCTGACCGCCATAAACCGGATACGCGCCGGCCTTATTGGCAGCGCCAGCTGAGCATCGGGGCTCGCCATGCCGCCAAAGGGAAAGACCATGATGCACGAACCGATCGCCGCGGCCACGGAAAGCTTTGAGCGGCAAGCGCAGGAGCGGGTCTTCCGCAGCCATGACGGGACGGAGATCTTCTACCGGTTCTGGCCGGCGGCTTCCGCCGATGCCAAGGGAGCGGTGGTGCTCTTCCATCGCGGTCATGAGCATGGCGGCCGCATGGCCCATCTGGTCGACGAATTGCAGATGCCGGACCATGCTTTCTATGCCTGGGATGCCCGCGGCAATGGCCGCTCGTCCGGCGAGCGCGGCTATGCCCCATCCTTCTCGGCCCTGGTGCGCGACATCGACTGCTTCATGCGCGAGATTGCCGCCAGGGATGGCTTCGCCACGCAGGATATCGCGCTGATCGCGCAGTCCTTCGGCGCCGTGCTCGCGGCAGCCTGGGTGCACGACTATGCGCCGAAGCTGCGCGCCATGGTGCTGGCCTCACCGGCCTTTTCGGTAAAACTCTACGTGCCCTTCGCTAGGGAAGGCATCGCGTTGTGGCAGAAGATCAAGGGTCGCTTCTTCGTCAATTCCTATGTCAAGGCGAAATTCCTGACCCATGATCCCGTGCGCATCGCCTCCTTCGAGAGCGATCCGCTGATCACCCGGCCGATCGCCTCCAACATCCTGGTCGAGCTCTACCAGCACGCCGCCCGGATTGTCGCTGACGCCCGCGCCATCACCGTGCCGACGCAGCTGCTGCTCTCGGGCAGCGACTGGGTGGTGCGCCACGGCCCGCAGCACCAGTTCTTCGTCAATCTCGGCAGCCGTACCAAGGAACGCCATGTGTTGCCGGGTTTCTTCCACGATACGCTGGGCGAGCGCGACCGCGCGCAGGCCCTCGACCTGATCCGGCCGTTCCTGGCCAGGCAGTTCGCAGCACCGGATGCGCCGGCCGACCTGAAGCAGGCGGATATTGCCGGCTACACCCGCGACGAGGCCGACAGGCTTGCCTCGCCGCTCGATCTGTTGTCGCCCAAAGGCCTCTATTGGGCATTCAGCCGTGCCTCCATCCGCATGGGCGCCTGGGTCTCCCAGGGCATGAAGACCGGCATCGACACCGGCTTCGATTCCGGCTCGACGCTGGATTACGTCTACGAGAACGACGCGCGGGGTCTCACACCCCTTGGCCGCGTCGTCGACCGGGTCTTCCTGGAGGCCATCGGCTGGCGCGGCATCCGGCAGCGCAAATTGCATCTCGAAGAGCTGATCGGCGCTTGCCTGGCGACGCACAAGGCGACCGGGCGTCCAGCGCACATCCTCGACATCGCCGCCGGCCACGGCCGCTATGTTCTCGATGCCATCATGAAGAGCCCCGACCAGCCGACGAGCGTGCGCCTGCAGGACTATTCCGACCTCAACGTCCAGCTTGGCCGCAAGCTGATCGCCGAACGGCAATTGCCGGCTGATGTCTCGTTCCAGCGCGCCGACGCCTTTGATGCCGACATGCTCGCCAAAGCCGATCCGGCGCCCGACCTCGCCATCGTCTCCGGCCTCTACGAGCTGTTCTCCGACAATGCGATGATCGGCCGCTCGCTCGGTGGATTGGCCCGCGCCATGCAGCCGGGCAGCCTGTTGCTCTATACCAACCAGCCCTGGCACCCGCAGCTCGAGATGATCGCCCGCAGCCTGACCTCGCATCGCGGCGGCGAGGCCTGGGTTATGCGCCGGCGCACGCAAGGCGAGATGGACCAGCTTGTCGAAGCCGCCGGTTTCGACAAGCTCGACCAGCGCATCGACCAGTGGGGCATCTTCACCGTCTCGGTCGCACGGCGACGCTGAACAGGATGGTGTCATTGCTTGCATCCACAGCGCGCACCGAACCTTATGTACGGGTGGTCGTCAGGGCAGTCGTTTGGCTGGGCTTCCTGGCGCCGTTCTTCTACCTCAGCTACGGCTTCGCCAACTGGCTGGCGTCGCGGCGCGACGATGTCGGCAGCATCGTGTTCTCGTGGGAACACAGCATCCCGTTCCTCGCCTGGACCATCGTGCCCTACTGGTCGATCAACGTGTTCTACGGCCTGTCGCTGCTGCTCAACGACAACAGGCAAGGGGTCGACCGCCTGGCCGGACGTTATCTCATGGCGCAGATCGTCGCCGTTGCCTGCTTCATCCTGTTCCCGCTGACCGCGACGTTCGTGCGGCCCGCAACGACCGGGCTGCCGGGCTTCCTGTTTGCTGTGCTCGGCGGCTTCGACAAACCGTTCAACCAAGCGCCGTCGCTGCACATCGCCCTGCTGGTCATCATCTGGGATCATTGGCGCCACCGGCTCAGCGGCTTTCTCCTGCCGCTCTGGCATGGCTGGTGCTTTCTGATCGGTGCCTCGGTGCTGACGACCTGGCAGCATCATTTCATCGACATCCCGACCGGAGCACTGCTCGGTTTTTTTGCGCTGTGGCTGTTTCCGTGCAGCGGCGTATTGCCGTTTTCAGGCTTCCGGCTGACCAGCGATGCGAAGGCGCGGCGGCTGGCGCTGTACTATGCGCTGGGCGGCACCCTTGCGGTGGCCAGTGCCGCGCTCGGCGCCTTCTTTTGGGCCGTCGCGCTTCTCCTGCTTTGGCCGGCGCTGGCGCTGTCCATCGTCGCCTGTGCTTATGCCGGGTCCGGCTCAAAGGTGTTCCAGAAATCCGCCGATGGCGGCATCACGCTTGCAAGCCGTATCCTGCTCTTGCCCTACCGTCTCGGCGCCTGGGCAAACATCTGGGCCTGGACGCGCAATCTTCCTCCCCAGGTGGCGGTTGCCAACGGTGTCTTTCTCGGGCGCTTTCCCACCGCAAGCGAGGCCAACGGCTTCGGCACGGTCATCGACCTCGCCGCCGAACTTGAGAAGCCGGCGGGAGCCGATTGCCGCTGGATCAGCTTTCCGATGATCGACCTGTTGCCGCCCGAAATGGCGATACAGCAACAGGCAACCAGCGCGCTGGAGAGCGCGCGCCGCGACGGCACCGTGCTGGTGTGCTGTGCGCTCGGCTTCCAGCGGAGCGCCGGCGTCGTCGCCGAATGGCTGGTGGCGACCGGCAGAGCCGAAACACCGACGCTTGCCCGCGAGAAGCTGATCGCCGTCGGCCGGCCAGTTCATCTTGCCGAGACCACGGAGCGGACTGCGCCATGACCGGCAGTGCCTACCAGGACCGCGTCGACCGCTTCGCCCGCATGCTGATGCAGCAGGCCGCATGGCCGGCCGCACTCGTTGTGGCCGCAAATATCCTTGCGCCCCTTGCCGCTTCGGCGCGCGGCGCCTTCGAGACCTTGCCTGCAGCCCTCGCGCTGTCCACCACCGCCGCAACCGCTGTCGCCGTGCTGGCGCTGTCGGCACTGCTGGCGTTCGATGCGCTGCTGTTCCGGCTGATGGGCAGCCACAATGACGAAGCTTCCGGTGGCGCCGCGGTGGACGACATGCTGGCGCGCATGCGCCTGAAACCCGCCGCGTCCACGACACGGACGCTCGAAGACCGCATGGCCGGCACAGGCCGCTTGCTGTTCAAGCAGCGCACGGCCCTGGCGTTATTTGCCGTAGCGCTTCTGGCGGCGGGATTCTGGGCGCCACGATGAACAGGCTTTCGCTGAAAACCTTCACCTTGCTGCAGACGGTAACCTCCGTCGGCCTCTCGGCGCTGGCCTGGATGGTGACCGGCGTGCGTCCGATCTGGAGCGGCAGCCTGCCATCCGACCGGCAGCGCATCTATTTCGCCAACCACACCAGCCATGGCGACTTCATCCTGCTGTCGGCGTGCCTCAGTGAAAGGGAGCGCGCGATCACGCATGCGGTTGCCGCCGGCGAATATTGGGGAAAGTCGCGGCTGCGCCGCTTCATCGCGCAGGACATGCTGTCGTCCGTGCTCATCAACCGGCAATGGACGAAGCCTGAGGAAAATCCGATCGAGATCATGCTGTCGGTTCTCGACCAGGGCCACTCGCTGATCCTGTTTCCCGAGGGCACCCGCAACATGACCGAGGAGCCGCTGCTGGCGTTCCGCTCCGGGCTCTACAATCTGTCGATGGCGCGGCCGCAGGTCGAGCTGATCCCGTGCTGGATCGAGAACATGTCACGTGTGCTGCCCAAGGGACAGTTCCTGCCGGTGCCGCTGCTGTGCCGCGTCGTCTTCGGCGCACCGGTGGCGGTTGGCGCGGGCGAAGAACGCCGTGCCTTTCTCGAGCGTGCCCACGCCACGCTCCTGGCGCTCAACCCGCGTCCCGAGCGAGACGATTGATGCGCTACGATATCTCCATCCTGATTATCGGCCTGCTGGCCGTTTTGACCACCGCCAGCACCGTCGCCGCCATACTCTCGGCGCGGGCGCCGAAGCCGCTGAGTTCGACGCTGGTCAACCTCACCCAGCGCATCAACTCCTGGTGGGTGATGGTGGCGATGATGACGGTCGCCTTCTTCTTCGGCCGCTACGGCATGACCATCCTGTTCGCGCTGATTTCGTTCGCCGCGCTGCGCGAATTCGTGACGCTGACGCATACGCGCCGCAGCGACCATTGGGTGCTGCTTGGCATGTTCGGCATCATCATACCGTTTCAATACTGGCTGGTGTGGACCGCCTGGTACGGGCTCTTCGTCATCTTCATTCCGGTCTATTGCTTCCTGTTGATGCCGGCGATCACGGCGCTGCATGGCGACACCGAACGCTTCCTCGAGCGGATCGCCGCGCAGCAATGGGCGGTGATGATCGCGGTCTATTGCGTCAGCCATGTCCCTGCCCTGCTGACACTCGACGTGCCGGGCTTCGAAGGTCGCACCCTGTTGCTGATCGCCTTCCTGATCATCGTCGTGCAAGGCAGCGACGTGCTGCAGTACATCTTCGGCAAGCTCTTTGGAAAACACCGCTTTTCGCCGAACGTCTCGCCATCGAAAACCTGGGAAGGCCTGATCGGCGGACTGGTGTCGGCGAGCCTGCTCGGCGCGCTGCTGTCGTTCGTGACGCCGTTTTCGCCGTTGCAGGCGGCGGCCGTGGCCTTCGTCGCCTGCTCGATGGGATTTCTGGGCGGTCTGGTCGCCTCGGCCATCAAGCGCGACCAGGGCGTCAAGGACTGGGGCCATCTGATCGAGGGCCATGGCGGCATGATGGACCGCACCGACAGCCTGGTCTTCGCCGCCCCGGTCTTCTTTCACATCGTGCGCTATTTCTGGACGGTCTGAGTGAGCCGTCTGTAGCCGCCTCTCCAGAGTGAGCCTAAGCGTCTTCCGGCCGGTAGCTTACGACCGGCCGGAAAAACGCCTTGATGCACTTTGCGGACATGGTCTTCTCAAAATCTGTTTCGCCGTTTGCACCAGCCTCATCTTCGGAGGCCATCTGTTTCAGCCATTGCTCGTTCATTTCCGAAGCGCGATCAGAACACTCATCCATACCGCTGGATAGCGGTCCCACCACCTCACTGACCTTCGGGCCGACATAGGTGACAAGCCACAGCTTGTTGTCTGATTTAGCTTCAGGTTGAGGCAGATGCCAAACTTCGGGGAGTCCCCAAAACCAGCCAATTCCTACGAAGATCGACACCGGCACCATCGGGTACAGCACCCGAAAAGCAAGTGACAGCGGATGATATTTTGGCCGCATAGGATAAAACCTCCACTCATCTATTTCTACTTGTACCTTCTCTGCGATATGCGACTCTTGTTAAGATTCCACAAAACGACTTTGGTATTTTGACTCAATTTCTGGAATACTTTTCTAATTTATACATACTTATCTACATTAGGAGATGCTTAGGTGTCTGTCTCGAAGCTGCGAACCAGCGCCGCCATCCCGATGCAGTGGCAGCGCTTCGGCCCCTATATCGGCAACATTCCGGGCGAGACAGGCGACGTCGCCTATGGCGTCTGCGTCAACGGCGACGATTCCGGCAATTTCGACTACATCGCCGGCGTCGAGGTGTCGGACTTTTCCAACCTGCCGAAGGAATTCAGCCGGGTGCGGGTGCCGGCACAGAAATATGCGGTGTTCGCCCATCGCGAGCACATCTCGACCATCCGCCGTACGGTCAACACGATCTGGAACAAATGGCTGCCGGCGTCCGGCCATGAGATATCGGATGCGACGGAATTCGAACGCTACGGCCCCGAATTCGATCCGCTCAGCGGCGATGGCGGGCTGGAGATCTGGATGCCGGTGAAAGCGTAAGCGATCACGCCAGCGGCAGTGCCGGCCAGCGATCGATTATCCTGCCGCCGGAGAACACCGCGATCGACCCGAACTGCTGCAGCACGGCCTCGCTCTGCGTCGGGCGCAGGAAGGCGTGGTCGCCGGGCCTTGGGGTAGCGTCAGCCGGCAAGCCCATGAATTGCTGATTGGAGGACAGGCCGAGCAGGCCGTTCGTCTGCATGCCTTCGGGGAACGCCGGCTCGGCCATCCACTTGCCGCCATAGAGATAGCAGCCCTTGCGCGGAAACCGGCCGAGTGCCTGTAGCAGGCGGGTGACGGCCAGCGGGCCGGGCAGCATCGGCTCGACGACTTTCAGGATCGGCGTCGCGATGAAGGCACCCGGTTGGAAGCCCTCAAGGCCGGGCGTGGCGAAATCGCTGGGCAGCACGAAGGCCGAGCCCATCGACACTTCATTGGCGACGCTGCCATGATGGAGCAGTGCGGTCTTGCTGCCGCCGATATTCAAGATGCGGCGCTGGTCGGCGCCGAGACAAGCGACGAACGCCGTGGCCTGCGCCGACGCCTTTGCCAACGCTTTCACCGGCCCGCCGAACAGGCCGGGAATGTGCGGCGCGTGCGCCTCGTAGGCCATGACGCCTTCGCAACGCAGGCGTTTGTGGGATGGCAGTGCGCTCAGTGCCTGCGACAACGCCTCCGGGCTGGCAAAGCCGCCGCGATGCAATCCGACGTCGATCTCGAAGGCGATGCGCAGCTCGATCTCGAGTTCGTCGGCGAGTGCGCCATATTCCGCCAGTCGGTCCTGCGTATCGATCAGCCAGCAGACACGCGTCCAGTCGGCCTCGCCGTTCATCAGCGCCGCCCTTGCCGCGCCGACCGGCATCGGCTTACCGTACAGCAGATCGGCATCGGGAAACGCCTTCAGCACGGCCTCGCTGATCGGCGGATGGAAGGTCATGACGTGATTGGTGCCAAGCGCCTTGCCGATATGGGCGAGCAGGGGCAGGCAGGCGAGCGACTTGTCGACCAACCGCACGGCAAGGCCGGGATCAAGCCGCTCTTTCACCAGCGCGATGTTGCGGTCCAGCCGGTCGATATCCAGCACCAGACAGGGCTGCAAGATGCCGGCTTCCTTCAGTGCGTCCGACAGGGCGGAAAAATAGGCGCTCATCGTTCGCTGCCAGAAGGACTGGGCTCGATGCCGAACAGGCCGGCCATGTAGGGCGAGACCAAGCGGTTTTGCGGATCGATATCGCGGCGCACCGCCATGGCGTCGTCCCAGCGCGGATAGAGCTTTTTCAGCTCCGCCGCCTTCAGGCTGTGCATCTTGCCCCAATGCGGCCTGCCGCTGTATTTGCGGAAGATCGGCTCGGCCGCCCGCATGAACGGCAGCGGATCGTTTGCCGCGTCATGGTGGATGGCGATCGAGCAGGTCGGCCTCCTGTAGAATGGCGACAGCCAGAATTCGTCGGGGGCAACGGTGCGCACCTCCATCGGAAAATAAACCTCCGGAAAATGCTTCTCCGTCAGCTCGATGATTCCGGCCAACGCCTTCGGGCCCGCCTCGAAAGGCAAATGATATTCCATCTCGTTGAACTTGGTCTGGCGGTCGCTGGCATAGACGTTCAGCCAGTCCTGCACGTAGTCCTCGGCCGGGAATTTGGCGACCGCCGAGCGGATCAGGCGGCCGCGCAGCGACGGCAGCCAGGCGAGCGCGGTGCGCAGCCGACGCAGCGTCCTCAACCCAGCCTCATCCGCTTCGGGCGGTCGCGGGGTCGGAGCTGCGTCGCTGAGATCGCTGGCGATGAACTGCGCATAGCCGGAAAACGGAATGTAATAGAATTCGGCCGAGCGATGCGCGGCCATCATCGTCTCGAACTCGCGCAGCATATCGGCGATCGGCAGCACCCATTTGCGGCGGCGCAGCCGGTAGGTCGGGATGTTGTTGAGCGTCACTTCGGTCATCACGCCGAAGGCGCCGAGCGCGACGCCGATGGCGTGGATCATCTCCTGGTCCCCTGCCCGCCTGAAGTCACGCAACTTGCCAAGGCCGTCGACGATCTGCACCGTCTCCAGCTGCGTGTGATAGGCGCCGAGCGTCGGTCCCGAGCCGTGCGTGGCTGTGCCCAGCGCACCACCAATCGCCTGGCGGTCGATGTCGCCCATATTGGGCAGGCCCTGGCCAATGCCTTGCAGGATGTGCATCAGCGGGCCGAGCCGGGTCCCTGTCCGCACCCGCGCCTGATGTTTTTCGGCGTCGTGCGAGACCAGCCCTTCCAGTCTCTCCAGGGACAGGATGGTACCTTCGGATTTCACCAACGGCGTGAAGGAATGACCGGCGCCGACGACGCGCACCGGGCCGGGCGCGGTGCGCACGAGATCACCAAGTTCGCCGGCATCGGCGGGACTGGCGATAAGCTTCGGCTCGGCGCGCACGAAACCGGACCAGTTGCTCCAATTGCTCGACATGGCGCTCCCGCTCAGGCAACGGCGCGGCGACGCCGCGTCACCAGGATGAACAGACCGAGCAGAAGCACGCTCGCAACGGCGCTGGCGGCGGCGAATTCCGGCACCGGCCGGAAATCCTTGCCGTCGATCAGCAGCGACGCGGCGATCGGCCCGATCGCCAGGCCGAACAGCTGGGCTGCCGGCACCAAGAGCACGGCGGTGCGCGTCTCGTCGGCGGTGATCGCCAGCCGGATCTGGTAGGGCACGATGAACAAGAGGATGAAGCCCATGACCAGAGCGGCTATCCAGAATGTCGTGAGGCCGGGCCCGCTGGCGAGGATCAGCGAGCTGACAAGTGCGACGGCGCCGATCGTGGCGATGGCCAAGCGATAATCGATGCGCGCCTCGAAGATGGTTGCCGTCATCGCACCCAGGACCTGCACTGCCAGGCTCGCCGAGACGATCAGGCCGACGGTGCGGCCATCGATGCCGTATTGTGCGCCAAGCGGCTCCAGAAAGGCCCAGACCGCACCGAAGAACATGAAGTAGCAGAACACCGACAGCAGCGCGGTGAGCGAAGGTACCGTCAGCACACCGGCCAGATTCTCGTCCTTGGGCAGATCGGCATAGTCGCCGGGGACGGTGAAGGCGACCGCCAGCGACGCGATGCAGACGACGGCAAGCACGATGAAGCCGCCCGCCGATCCGGCTGCTGGAATGACATAGAGCGCCAGCAACAGGGCAGTCGCGCATTGCGCCAGCGTCTGCATGGTGACGAAATAGCCGCCGATGCGCTCGGCGCGCCGCGAGCGGGCGATCAACTCGGTGGCGACCGCCACCAGACCGCCCTCGGCAAGCCCGGCCAGCGCGCGGGCAGCGATCAGCGTGTTGGCGGTTGCGGCATAGGCCGTCCACACATTGGCCAGCGCCAGCAGCAGCAAAAGGACGGCACTTTTCCAGCGCATGTTATGCGCCGAAAGCAGCATCGCCAGGACAGCCGAACCGATGGCGATGGCGACCATCTCGGCGGTCGCAACCAGCGCCAGTTCATCGCCGCTGACATGCCCCTCGGTGTAGAGCGCGCCGAGCAGCACGGGCTGCAGCCCGAGGATGAGCAAGCCGACCGAGCCAACCCACAGTGCCGACGCAAGCTGTGCGCTGGTCGGATTGCCGACCAGCCAGTCGTCATCGCCTGCGTGGCCGGTATTTGTCGAAGCCAAAGGCGCCTCCCAAGTGCTTGCCGTGCGGTAAAAAAACTGACAACCTGTCAGCATTCTGGAAACTGATATTTGATCATATTTTTTGTCAACCGGAATCTGAAAAGCCCGCGCTAGAGATCGGTGCATGACGGAAGTGACGAAAACAGCCACCGAGCCCAGGCGCAGACCCAAGCAGGAACGCAGCCGCGAGCGCATCGACGCGATCCTGTCGACGACCATGCGGCTGATCGGCGAGAAGGGCATCGACGCCGTTACCATGAAGGAAGTCGGCCTGCTGGCGGGTGGGCCGATCGCCACCGTCTACCATTACTTCCCCAACAAATCGGCGATCCTGGCGATGCTCTATGAGCGGTTTTCAGAGGCCAGCCGTGCACGGCTGACCGCGATCATCGCCGATGTCCGCGAGGCGAAGGACGTGATCGTGGCCGCCGACCGGCTGCTTGACGACTATCTCAGCCGCGTCGCCGGCGATCCGGCCATCCAGGATCTGCAGAACGCCATCCAGGCCGACAAGGCGCTCAAGAATCTCGACATCGCCGAAACCCGGCATCAGGCCAGGATGTTCTGCGACCATGTCGCCGCCTTGATCGAGCCGGGCAAGCGCGAGCAGTTCGAACGCATCGTTCTCCTGATCTTCCAGCTAGCCGGTGGCGTGGTGCGCCTGGCACTTGCCGAGGGCGACGCGGAACGCCGGCGGACAATCGCGGATTATCGTTCGATCATCCACACCCAGCTGCGGCTGTTTCTGTAAGCTTCAATCCGTAGAAAATTTCACGCTCCAGGTCAGCGCTACGCGCCTTGACTCTGGCAGGCCGCCAGCCTATTTCAGCGCCACGTTAGCACTCGCCATTGGTGAGTGCTAACTCATATGTCCGGCGCCGCCGGACGGAGGAACTGTTTCTCACCGTTCTCATCGAGGAAGAAAAAATGGCAAAGTCGAAGTTCCGCCCGCTTCATGACCGCGTGGTCGTTCGTCGGGTCGAATCCGAATCCAAGACCGCTGGCGGGATCATCATCCCCGACACGGCAAAGGAAAAGCCGCAGGAAGGCGAGATCATCGCCGTCGGCTCCGGCGCTCGTGACGAAGCTGGCAAGCTGGTTCCGCTGGATGTCAAGACCGGCGACCGCATCCTGTTCGGCAAGTGGTCGGGCACGGAAGTCAAGCTCAATGGCGAAGACCTTCTGATCATGAAGGAATCCGACATCATGGGCATCATCGGCTGATATCAGGCCTTTTCATCAACTGAATTCCCGGGCTCAATCTAAAGCCCCTGCCAGGAGCTAAAAATGGCTGCCAAAGACGTAAAATTTTCCCGTGATGCCCGCGAGCGCATGCTTCGCGGCGTCAACATCCTCGCCGACGCGGTGAAGGTCACGCTCGGCCCCAAGGGCCGCAACGTCGTCATCGACAAGTCGTTCGGCGCGCCGCGCATCACCAAGGACGGAGTCACCGTCGCCAAGGAAATCGAGCTTGAAGACAAGTTCGAGAACATGGGCGCGCAGATGGTCCGCGAAGTTGCTTCGAAGACCAACGACATCGCCGGCGACGGCACCACGACGGCGACCGTTCTGGCGCAGTCGATCGTCCAGGAAGGCCACAAGGCCGTTGCCGCCGGCATGAACCCGATGGACCTGAAGCGCGGCATCGACCTGGCCGTGACCGAAGTCGTCGGAGCGCTCGGCAAGGCTGCCAAGAAGATCAAGACCTCCGAGGAAGTTGCCCAGGTCGGCACGATCTCTGCCAATGGCGACGAGTCGGTCGGCAAGATGATCGCGGAAGCGATGCAGAAGGTCGGCAACGAAGGCGTCATCACGGTTGAGGAAGCCAAGACCGCCGAGACCGAACTCGAAGTCGTCGAAGGCATGCAGTTCGACCGCGGCTACCTCTCGCCCTACTTCGTCACCAACGCCGACAAGATGGTTGCCGAGCTCGAGGACGTCTACATCCTCCTGCACGAGAAGAAGCTCTCCAACCTCCAGGCGATGCTGCCGGTTCTCGAAGCCGTCGTGCAGACCTCGAAGCCGCTGCTCATCATCTCGGAAGACGTCGAAGGCGAGGCTCTGGCCACGCTGGTCGTCAACAAGCTGCGTGGCGGCCTGAAGATCGCCGCCGTGAAGGCGCCGGGCTTCGGTGATCGCCGCAAGGCCATGCTGGAAGACATCGCCATCCTCACCGGTGGCCAGGTCATCTCCGAAGACCTCGGCATCAAGCTCGAGAACGTCGGCCTCAACATGCTCGGCCGCGCCAAGAAGGTGTCGATCTCCAAGGAGAACACCACCATCGTCGACGGCGCCGGCAAGAAGGCCGAGATCCAGGGCCGCGTTGCCCAGATCAAGCAGCAGATCGAAGAGACCACTTCGGATTACGACAAGGAGAAGCTGCAGGAACGTCTCGCGAAGCTCGCGGGCGGCGTTGCGGTGATCCGCGTCGGCGGTGCGACGGAAGTCGAAGTCAAGGAAAAGAAGGACCGCGTCGATGACGCCCTCAACGCGACCCGCGCGGCTGTCGAAGAAGGCATCGTTGCTGGTGGTGGCGTAGCCCTGCTGCGCGCTTCGGCCAACATCAAGGCCACAGGCGTCAATGCCGACCAAGCCGCCGGCATCAACATCGTTCGTCGTGCGCTGCAGGCTCCGGCCCGCCAGATCGCGGCCAACGCCGGTGCGGAAGCATCGATCGTTGCCGGCAAGATCCTTGAGAACAAGGGCGCGACCTTCGGCTACAACGCCCAGACCGGCGAATATGGCGACATGATCGCCATGGGTATCGTCGATCCGGTCAAGGTCGTTCGTACCGCTCTCCAGGACGCGGCCTCGGTCGCCGGCCTGCTGGTCACCACCGAAGCCATGATCGCGGAGGCTCCGAAGAAGGAGTCGGCTGGCGGCGGCATGCCTGGCGGCATGGGCGGCGGCGGCATGGGCGGCATGGGCGGCATGGATTTCTAAGAAATCCATAAAGCACACCCATGAACTAACATTGCTCAAGCCCACAAGCGGGCTTGAGTGGCGGCATGGATTTCTAAGAAATCCATAAAGCACGCCCATCAACCAACATTGCTCAAGCCCGCAAGCGGGCTTGAGTGGCGGCATGGATTTCTAATCCAGCCTCATTCAGCCTTCAGATACGGAAAGGGCGCCGAAAGGCGCCCTTTTTGTTTTTGAGGTCGAACGGCTCAAGCTTGGAGGCCAGGCTAGATGACGGCATCCGCGCGCTGTCGTACCTCGCCAGCCAGCACCGCGGCTTCGATCAGCGCCGCGACCTCGTCGGCCACCGCCTGTAGCGGGGCGCGGTCGCGGGTGGCGCGGGCGATGACCATCAGCCCTTCCAGCGACGATTCGACCAGCAGCGCCAAGGCATGGGCACGGCGCTCGGACACCCCTGCCCTGACGAAGGCGTCGCGCAGCAGGCCTATCCACTGTTCGAAGGCCGAACGGCACAAATCCGCCAGTTCCGGCACGTCGGTCGGCGAATCCAGCACGACAGGCGCGATCGGACAGCCGAGCGAAAACTGGTTGTCCTCCAGCATGCGCCCCACCGACTGGTAGATATGATGGACGGCCACCGCCGGATCCCGCTCGGCGGCCAACGCCTCGCCCAACCGCGCCGTCACATCGGCGACGCTGGCACGCGTCACCTCGATGACCAGTTGGTCCTTGCCACCGGGAAAATGGAAGTAGAGCGAACCGCGGGGCGCGCCGCTGGCGCTCAAGATGTCGTTGAGCGAGGTGCCATGGTAGCCACGTTGCCGCAGCAGCAGCCCCGTCGTCTCGAGTATGCGGGTACGGGTGTCGTTCGCCATGTCAACCTCTGTCAGCAGTGAGCATTATAGGCCTTGCGTCGAATATGACAATCGGTCTACATAATATGTAGATCAGTCTATATATACGAGGTAGCCGAATGCAAACCTATCGCCTTGAAGGCTCCGGCGGGGCCGAATGCCTGGTGATGCGCGATGAGGCACAGCCGAAGCCGAAACCGCATGAGATCGTGGTGCGTATTCGCGCCACCTCACTCAACCGTCGCGACACGATGATCCTCAACGGCACCTACCCGCTGCCGCCGCGCCAGGGCGTCGTCCCACTGAGCGACGGAGCCGGTGAGATTGTCGCCATCGGCGATGCCGTCACCCGCTTTGCCGTCGGCGACCGTGTCACCGGCAGCTATTTCGCACGCTGGATCGACGGCCGCATCAATGCCGGGCTCATCGACCAGCTCGGCTGCACGCTGGACGGCATGCTGACCGAATACGCCGTTCTCGATGAACAATGGGCGGTGCGGCTGCCCGATCATCTCGATTGGCAGGAGGCCGCAACGCTGACCTGCGCCGGCCTGACCGCCTGGAATGCGGTCACGGGAGCCAGAATTCCGACACCCGGCCAATGGGTTCTGGTCATCGGCTCGGGCGGTGTCGCGCTTTTTGCACTGCAGTTCGCCAAGCTGCTCGGCTGCCGTGTCGTCGCCGTCACCTCGCGCGGGGAGAAAGCCGACAGGCTGCGCGCGCTGGGCGCCGACCTGGTGATCTCGACATCGGATATGCCGCAATGGGGTGCGACCGTCCGCGACCAGACCGGCGGCATCGATCTCGTCGTCGAGACGGGTGGCCCGGCGACCTTCGCGCAATCGCTGATCTCCAGCACGCTTTACGGACACATCGTGCTGCTGACGCTACAGGATGCGAAAGGCGGATCGATCCAGATGCCGACGGCACTCTACCAGCGCAGCCTCGCCACCATCAGCCGTCTCTTCGTCGGCAGCCGGACCAATCTCGAAGCCATGCTGCGCGCTATCTCACAGCACCGCCTGCGGCCCGTCATCGACAAGGTCTTTGCCTTCACCGAGGCCAGCGATGCCTACCACTATTTCCAGCAGGGCGACGTCTTCGGAAAGGTGATCGTCGACGGCGCCTGACCCACCGATTTTTTCAAACCAAGGGAGGACGACAATGACAATTCGTGAAGCATCGGCCGAGTGGCAAGGGACACTGAAGGAGGGCTCGGGCAGGCTGAGGCTCGGCAGCGGCGTGTTCGAAGGCGCCTACTCCTTCCCGTCGCGTTTCGAGAACGGTCCGGGCACCAATCCGGAAGAACTGATCGCCGCGGCGCATGCCGGCTGCTTCTCAATGGCGCTCAGTGCCAAACTGGGCACGGCCGGTCATATCCCCACAAGCATCAGCACCATCGCCAAGGTGCATCTCGGCACAACCGCCGCCGGGCCGACGATCACCCGCATCGAGATTGAGACGCAAGCCGAGATTCCGAGCCTTACCCCGGATGAATTCCAGAAACTCGCAGAGACGACGAAAACAGCATGCCTTGTCTCGCGTGCGCTGGCCGGCGTGGCAAACATCACGCTCAAGGCCGAGCTCGTCGCGACCGCCACGGATTACTGAAAGGAAGGAGCAATCCAGTGACACAGGAAATCATCATCGACAACGCAACGGCTCGGCGCTCCGCCGAAACGGCCGAGATCATGCGTCGCTTCAACGACGTGTTCCAACGCCACGACCCGTCAGCGCTGGACGGACTGGTGGCGGAAGACTGCGTCATCGAGAACACTACGCCGGCGCCGGACGGTGCCCGCCACGCCGGCAAGGCAGCCTGTATCGAACTGTGGTCGGCGATTGCGACCGGACCCGGCACGCATTTCGACCTAGAGGAGACCTTCGTCGCTGGAGACCGGGCGACGATCCGCTGGCGCTACTGCATGGCCGACGGCAATTCGCTGCGCGGCGTCAATTTGATGCGTGTCGCTGGCGGCCGGATCGTCGAGGCCAAGGGCTATGTGAAGAGGTAGCGCCGGCCGGCGCTACCGATCCGCCAGCGCCAGCTTGGCGCCGAAGGTGCGGCGCAACAGGTCGGCGCCATGCGTCGGTAAGCCTCCGCTAATCCAATTGATGCACGAGGACGCCCGACCACAGCCATATGAGTTAGTCCTAAACTATTTCAATCTGTGCTAGAACCGGGCGCGACCGCCATTCGACGATCGAGAAAACCCATGAGGGAGGACTCGTGCGATGAGCATTAGAACCGCCTGCTTTGGAGCACTCGCATTGGCTGTCTTCAGCGGCACGGCATTTGCCGGGGCGCTCGACTCGCCCAAGATGATGGAACCGTTCTTCACCGATTCGAGCATGAAGACGATGAAATCCGACAAAGAAATGAAGGCCGCTTGGGCAGCGATGTCCAAGGACGATCAGGCCATGATGATGAAGGAATGCCAGGACGCTGCGATGAGCAAACCACACGCACCGTTCTGCGAAAAATTGAAGGCTCTCGGCGGCGCCAACAAGTGATTGCCCGGAGTTGAAGAGCAGATGAAGGCGAGCTTGGGCTCGCCTTCTGACTATCTGGCAGGGATTTTGCGCAAAGACGACAGGACCCGCGAACCGGTTTCTACCGGTCGGCCAGCGCCAGCTTTGCGCCGAGCATGACGAAGGCTCCGGCGAAGGTTCGGCGCATCCAGGTCAGCACCATTGGCCGCGACACGACATGGCTGCGGATCGAGGCGGCGAAGACGCCGTAGCCGACGAAAACCACGAAGGTCAAAAGCATGAAGACGGAGCTGAGCTCCAGCATCTTCGACAACGCGTTGGGTTCGGTGGTGCTGACGAATTGCGGCAGGAAGGCGAAGAAGAAGATCGACAGTTTCGGATTGAGCACGTTGACGAGGATGCCGGTGGCAATCACCTTGCGGGCCGAGCGCGGCGTCACATCCTGTTCGACGCTCAGGCCACCCTTTTCCTTCAACGTGTTCCAAGCCATGTAGAGCAGGTAGGCGACGCCAAGATATTTCAGCGTCTCGAAGGCGACGGCACTTGTGTGCAGCAGTGCCGCAAGGCCGGTGATGGCGGCCGCCATATGCGGGATGATGCCGAGCGTGCACCCGAAGGCGGCGATGATCGAGGCCCGCGCGCCGCGCGACAGGCCGGCGCTCAGCGTGTAGAGAACGCCGGTGCCGGGCGAAGCCACGACGATCAGCGACGTCAACAGAAATTCGATGCTCATGAAATCCTCCGCTGCCCCGCCCGGCGGAAGGTATCGGGGCGGACAATGGCGCACAAGCGGCGGTGAGCTTAATCTCCCCCTTTGTGGGGTAGATTAGCAGCTACACCGGCAATCCGTGCGCCCGGCGCGCCATCAGGCAATCGTCGTCACCAGGCATGCAGGCGCGGCAGACGTCCGGGCGGAGTTCATAGATGCCGCATGCGGTCGACTTGCCGATCTCGCCGCACAGGGCAGAGCAGCGCACGCCCTCGCAGCGCATGCCGGACAGATTGGCGGCTACATATTTTTCTGGGATGCGGTCGAGCTGCGCATCGTCCTCGGTGGAAAAGCGCGGCCACTCGGCCGAGTAGCAACAGCAGGCGCCGCAGCTCTGGCAGTCGAACAGAGCAGCGGTGCCGCGCTGCGACGACAAAGGACTTGCAGCGGCCACCAGGGCAGACAGCCCCGGCGCGGCAGGATTGCGATCGGCGTCTTGCGGCAAGGGGCTATTTCTTCTTGCCTGTCATTTCTTCTTGCCTGTCATTTTTCTTGCCTGTCTTGCGCGACGACGCTTCGGCCGGCGACTTGAACAGATCGGTCGCGGTCTCGGCAGCTTCGCTGGCTTTCGGCGCGGCAACCGGCTTGGCCGGTTTTGCGGTGGCAGCCGGTGCTGCCGGCTGGTCCTTGGTGGAGAATTTTATGGCCATGTCAGTCCTCGTCGACGAAGCGCGATGTTGGTGCACGTGGATTGCGCAGGCGGCCGATCAACGCCGAAACCGCCGTGATGTTCATTTCCTCGGGCGACCAGTTTCTGACTTCCGCGATATGGTGCACAGCCAGCTCGCGATGCGTGCTGCCGCTGTAGGCGGCGTCCTGATGGGTCACGCGCTCATGGGTCTTGGCGTCTTCACGGACATATTCGATCAAATAGTTCGGGCATTCGGCGCGACCGCGCACGCCGACCCGCACCTGGGCATCGCCATGAGCGCGTTTGCAGCGCTCCAGCTTTTCCAGCACCCGGCGCACATATTCGACGGGCTTGTTGAGGCCATCGACCACGTCGGCGATGGTCGAATCGGCGGCGATCAGTCTCGGAGGCACGCGCTTGGTAGCCATCAGCGTCTTCCGGTTCGCTTCGGCAAAGCGGCGAGCGCCGCGGCGGCGGCCAACTCATCGGCCTCCTTCTCCAGGCGCAATTCGCGCAAGCGCGCGGTCTTGGCTTCACGCGCTTGGCTGACGGCATCGCGCTCGGAATTGATACGGTTGAGCGACATCGACTGGGTTTGCGTCTTGCTGAACAAGGACACGGCCTGTTCGGCTGTTGTCTTCGATTGAGCGGTCAAAATCTTTCTCCTGTCAGGAGCCCGTGACGATGGAGCAAGACCGGATCTTCGGTCGGGACCATGCACGAAGCCATACGGCAGCGGATTCAATTGCTGGAGCGTCCCATAGCACGTCCAGGTCGGCGCGCGGCGTATTTTCAGCGGCAAGACGCGCAAAATGAAAAAGGCCAGGCACCGCCTGACCTTCATGAGAGCGCCGCGCAACCAAGTGACATCCAAAAGGATGCACGGGGGATGCACGGGAACGCCCTTCTCATGCGCATGACATGCCGTGGAAACTCAGGTCTCCGCGGCCATGCGCTCGAATTCGCCACTCACCGGTGCCAGTACATCCGTGGTCACCGGGAGAGCTGAATTCTTTTTTCAGGCCGCCTTCAACTGGTCGGCGGACATCTTGCCCGACTTGTTGTCGCGGACCATCTCGTAGCCGAGCTTCTGGCCCTCGACGATGTCGCGCATGCCGGCGCGCTCTACGGCCGAGATGTGGACAAAAACGTCGGCAGAGCCGTCGTCAGGCTGAATAAAACCAAAACCTTTGGTGGCGTTGAACCATTTAACTGTGCCGGTGCTCATGACGAACCCTTTCCATGGCAAATATTCGTTCGACGCCATGCGGATGCATGACGTCGTTTGTCCCGATTTTTGATGTGGGAAGTTCGTCAAAGGCGCGCTCGAAAGCGCGGATAACAAAAGTCAGTCAAACAAATATCGACGAATTCCTTGTAGGCTTCTTTTGGCGGCGTGTCAATTTCTGGTTTTCTTCTCACCTGATTCGACGCAGACGCGCCTGGCGAGGATCCATTCGCCGGCGGCTCCGGGCACAGAAACCAAGGCGCCTGTTCCATCAAAAAAATAGCAGCATGCCGGGAACCAATTTCGCGCCCATGCATTTCATTGTGTCAGCAGTTTCAGAGAGCGATCTCAGGGACGCTGACACAAAGGACGCCTCCCGTACAATAAAACGTGCGAGGGGCGTTCTTGTATGGTGACGAACCGGCTGGCCGGTATCGAGCGGGGCTTTCCCTCCCTCCCCGGATTTCGCTGCGAAGGCGATGTCCGGTTGCGGCGCAAATGTCGCGCCAAGATCGACGTGGATAGCGGCCGGGGCTTGGGTGGTGTTGGCTTGGATGCTCCAGGTGAGTTTGGCAACTTCACTCTGGCAGAGCGCTGGTCGACTTCCATCCCGATAGGATCTTCGCGATAGGCCCCCAACCTCGTTCTCTTACCCGCTGAACCGGCGGCTTTTTTCAGTTGAAAGACCGCCGTGATTCTGAACTCGCGGCACTCTTCAGATCAACAGCACCCAGGACCAATACGCACCGATCACCATTTGCACGGCGAACGCGGTGAACCTGAGACTAACCGCGAGTTGGGTCGTGGAGACGAGGTGGATCATCGACTGCACTATCCGTGCACCTAACAGGGTATAGGCAAGCGGATTCGTGACATCTGTTCTTGCGATAATGATGGCGACGCCTAGCAGACCTCCGAAGATTGGAAGCCCTTCAATGCAGTTGGCGTGGGCGCGGGCCAGCCTCTGCATGAAGGGGGTGAGTGCTGCGTTATCTGGCGTGAAGCCGTTTGCCGCGACTTGCCCAGAGATCACCAGGTAGGTCCGGATGACTTCCATCACGATCAGCAGGCCCAGCGCCCATGAGATGAATCCAATCAATGCATAAGCACTCGCCGACATGTGCCGTCCCCGTTGTTCGCCCTTTGGTTCATTGTAAAGGATCAAGTGGTGTTGTGCTTCTGTTGCTCCGGCTTGGTGGGGACGCTTCTGGCCCGCAGCCATCTTGGCCAAGCGATACAGATTCGATCTGCATCTTCACACCAACCTACCCTGAAATCCTCCAGAATCTGAGCCAATCCAGCGCGCCGAGAAGCGTCATCACACGCTTTGGTTGAAGTTCGACTTCGCGCGATCGTAAATGGCAACAATGGTCGCGGTGTTGAGGCGCGAGGGGTAAGGGTCCCGTTGGGCACAGATGGGTGCTGGTGAAACGCCAGTGACCGCCGGCGTGCCGGGATCTGGCGCTGTGCCCTTATGTCTGAGTACGGATTGTGCGCAAAGCAAAGCCCTATGAGCAGGCCTTCACGATCGGGGTTTCCGTCAGCCGAGGAGGGTCGGCAATCGTTGGTTCTGCATGCTTCGAGAACCGTCCGGGCGACCAGGCGGGGAAGAAGCTCATTCGTCCGGGCCGGGTTCCGGCCATGTCTCCTTTGCCGCTTCCGCATACCAATGGCGCATCGCCGGGGTGGCAAGAACGGCGTCGACATAGGCGCGTGTGTCCGGCGCAAGCGTGCCGCCGTAGGTGTCGAAGCGGGTGACGACAGGCGCATACATGGCGTCGGCCGCGGTGAAATGGCCGAACAGGAACGGGCCGCCCTTGCCGTATTGTTCCCGGCACTCGCGCCAGATCGTCTCTATGCGCTCGCGCTGTAGTTCACCTTCGGCGTCGAGCTCTTTGTGGCCCTTCGGCCGTCGCAAATTCATCGGCCAGCCATAGCGGACCTCGCGAAAACCCGAATGCATTTCGGTCGCCACCGAGCGCGCCAGGGCGCGGGCGTCGATGTCGGCCGGCCAAAGCCTTTTGTCTGGAAACAGGTCAGCCAGATATTCGAGGATAGCAAGTGTTTCCCAGATGGTTTTGCCATTGTGATTCAGGACGGGCACCTGGCCGGTCGGCGACACTTTCGCCAGATTTGCGAAGGTCTCCGGCGTGCGCAGCCGTACGAAGCTCTCGTCGAACGGGATCTCCAGATGCCGCATCGCCACCCATGGCCGGAGCGACCACGAAGAGAAGCACTTGTTGCCGATGAAGGGCGTGAATTCAGCCATTTTTCTCCCCGCACGCATGACCCTTGGAATCCCTTGGTCGGCGCGTGCTCACAGCCTAGCCCGCCAAGCTTGCCTCGGGAGGCGGCGGCACGACCTGATCTGCTGCCCGGGCGACGCCTGGAACCCAACCGACGCCGGCTCGCTAGCCGCGCGCGGATGAATTGCTCCGAATTCAAGATTCCCAGAAGATACGGAAAAGGCGGCCGCGAGGGTCGCCTCTTCATGTACTCCAGCCCTTGCTGAAGGCATTGGTGAAAGCGACCTCGCCATGATCGCCGGTTGCCTCGCCCAGCACCACGTCCAAGCCGTTGCCGGTCACCCTGGCCAGCGCGAAACCTCCCATATAGGCAGCCTTCGGCTTGAACAGATCGAGACCATCCCTGCGATAGATCAGCGGCGGGTCGTGCTGGTGGCCATGGAAAATGCCGACGACATTGTAGCCCTTGAGCACCGCCAGCAGCGCCTGCCGGTCGGCCTCGCTCCACCAGTGCGGTGCACCGGAGCCGTCATCGTCGTAGTGCCTTTTGGCGGCATCCCAGCGTTCTATCGAGAAGGTGTCCCAGCCATAGTGCTGGAACAGGATGACCGGACGACCATCCGCCGCATAGGTCGCCAGATCCTGCTTCAGCCACGGCAGGCTGGAGACGGCGCCGTGACCGGTGTCGCCGGCAAAACGATGCGTCTGGATCAGATGCAGGCCGCCCCAGTCCCAGGAATAGCAGTCGGTGGCGACATCATAATCGGTGGCCGGCACCGGCGGCTTGAAGAAGACGCCGGCGCGATGATTGACCTCGACATAGTCGCGCAATTCGCGCCGGTACCAATTGACATGGCGCGGCGGCCCGTTCTGGTCGAGATCATGGTTGCCGAGCCCGACATAGACGGGCATGTGCACGCGATCGGGGCCGACGCCCTGCTGGTAGCGCTGGCTGAACTGGAGCAGTTGGGTGCCCTCGCTCGGCTGGGTGATCTGGCCGCCGCCATCGTCCGTGATGTCGCCGCCGACGACGAGGCCGAGCGGCCTGCCGATGCGGCCGCCCGCCGAGCGCAGGCCACTGGCGACACCGTTGATCTCGGTGGGCCAGTCCTTGTCGGCGAGACCGTTGAGCGCCGTCACGTTGCGCAGCAGGGCCGCGTCGGTCTTTCCTTCCTGCCGGCAGTTGGGGCTCAAGCCGCTCGCCATACGGCAGGCATGAACATCGGCGATGAACAGGAAGGTGGCGTCGATGGGCTGGATGCGTAGGCCGGTCTGGCTGAATGCCGGGCGCGACGATGCGCCGGCCGCGGCAAAACCTACGGCCTGCGCCAAAAAGCTGCGACGAGAAAACAATCCAGGCGAACGGCTATTCATCATGAGCTGAATTTCAGCATGGAGAGCGGCCGGCCGTCCAGCGCCTCTCCTTGCCGCCATTCGACATCGTGCCAAAGGCCTGCATCTCCGCCCTTCGAGAACCAGGCTGCCGAGGCGCTACGACGAAGGCGCAAGTTCCGAACGCTATGAGGCGATAAAGCCGCGGGCGCAGTAGCTAGAGCTGGCGCGCCAAGTCAACGCAGCGTGTTATCACTGTGACATCAAAGGGTTCTTGGTCGTGGCAGCACCCGGCGACGTCGCCTGGCTGCCAGTCCGCCTTGAGATGACGACAGCGCACTCCGCTCCAGTCCCGCCAAACAGTCCCGCAGCACGCTCGGATCCTGCGCCGTCTTGGCCATCGACATGGCGCCGGAATAGGTGGCGACCGCCAGCGCGGCAAAGCGCTCGGGATCTGTGCCCTCGTCCCTGCCCGCCCGCTGGTCGGCCCGCACCTTGTCCGAAATCGCCCGCCGCCAATCGGCAAAAATACCTGCAAGGGCAATCCGGAAATCGGGATCGGCGAGCGACAGCTCATGCGCCAAATTGTTGAGCGGGCAGCCACGCACGAAACCCTGCTGCTCCAGTTCCGCCGCCACCGCCTCGAACACGGCGCGCACGCCTTCGCGCACCGACGCAGCCGCCAGCAGCGGCGCGATCCATGTCTGTTCCACCGCTGCCGCCACACGCTCGTCAATTACCGCCAGCGCGAGCGCCTTCTTTGTCGGGAAATGGTGATGCAGTGCACCGCCGCTGACGCCCGCCGCCGCCATCAGGTCGCCGAGGCTGGAGGCGTGATAGCCGCACGCCTGGAACGCGTCCTCGGCGACATCGAGCACTTTCTTGCGCATGCCTTCAGGGTCGTTGATGCGTTTTCGTGGGCGCGGTTTTGATTGAACGTTCATCTCTGCTGACATTGCCGAACTCTAGCATATTGACAAAACAGGACAACCGGTCTGTTTTATAAACAGGATGATCACCCTGTTTTTGAGGAGAGTTGGATGAACATGCCCCTGAATGCCGCGCCGAAGCCATCGGTGCTCGCCTCGCCTGTCGTCGAGCTTCGGCAATACACGCTGAAGCCCGGACAGCGCGACACGCTTATCGACATTTTCGACGGCAAGCTGATCGAGGGCCAGGAGGACGTTGGAATGACCATCATCGGCCAGTTCCGGGATCTCGATCGCCCGGACATGTTCGTCTGGATGCGCGGCTTCGACGGCATGGATGCGCGGACAAATGCTCTCGCCGCCTTTTATGACGGCCCGGTCTGGGCGGCGCACAAACATGCGGCCAACGCGACAATGATCGATTCCGACGACGTGCTGCTGCTGAAGCCCGCATGGCCGGGCGCCGGCTTCGACCTTACGGGCGCGCAGCGTCCAAGCCTGGCCACCGACGAAAACTCAATTCAAGACAGGCCGCCGACTGGCCTCGTTGTCATTGAGATTCATCATTTGCAGCCCGGCATGGAGGTTGATTTCGGGAGGCACTTCGAGGCCGAAACGGCACCCCTGATGACGGCGTCTGGAGCAGACCTGCTCGCTGCTTTCGTCACCGAGCATGCCGAAAACAGTTTTCCGCGCCTGCCGGTACGGGCTGATGAAAACGTCTTCATGTCCGTCGCTGGCTTTGACAGCGCCGAGGCGTATGTCCGCCACAAAGCCGCGCTCGCCGCCTCGCTGGCATGGCAGGCCATTTGGCAGGCCGCGCAACTCAGCCTGACCAAGCCAATTGAGACCTTGCGCCTCTCGCCGACATCGCGTTCGCAACTTGGGAGATGATTGAGGCGATTCGAGTGCGGCACCTGCCGGAGCGCGCTTTGCCGGAGAGCCGGCGGGGGGCGTCCTGATCGTCGGCCGCGACACCGAAAAACTTGACGCTGCCCGCAGCCAGCATCGCGGTCTATCTCGCGAGCGACGAGGCGGCCTGGACAGTGACGGCCTTTGTCGATCGACGGTGGCCATGCGGTGGGGTGATCGATCCCTGCACCAGACTAGGCGCCGGCATTTTCAGTAGCCCCGCCTTCCACAAATCCGAGTGAGGCTATCGCCTCCAGGATCTGATCGCGAACCCAGCGATGAGGTGACTCGTCGTCGTGGCGCGCGTGCCAGTACATTCTGATTTCAGGAACGGCAATGGGGAGCGGCGGTTCAAAGATGACGAGCGGCAGGGTCCTCGCCGCCCAAACGGCGAACTGCCTGGGAACCGCTGCGAGGTGGTTTCCATTTGCCACTGCCAATGCGACAGCCTGAAAGTGCGGCAGTGTCAGGCTTACGCGACGCGTTCGTCCGATTTTGCGGAGCGCCTCGTCGGTGGCGCCCGACATCGAGCCATCAATAGAACGAAGAATATGGGGCAATTCGCAGAAAAGCTCGATCGGCAAAGGCTCGCCTTCGGCAGTACCCGCCTGCCTGATCGCAGCGTTGTCTTCCGCGGCGATGATGGCGAATGGTGAATGGAACAGAGGCGTGCTTGAGACCCAGTCGGAGACCTCCAGCGGACGCTCGAGCGCTACGTCGATTTCATCCTCCTGGAGCAGCCGCGAAACGTCGCCGCGCGCGCTATCGAGAAACCTTAACGACACGCGCGGCGCGGCGCCGGCGATGCGTGCCGCCAGGGTTGGCATCAGCAGCATGGAAAAGAAATCGGCACCCATGAACGTGAAGGTTCGCTCCAGCTCCGCCGGATCGAACGCCTTCGCCGAATGGAAGACGCGTTCGATTTCGCGAAGGGCCACGCGCAAGGGCTCGGCCAAGCTCTCGGCGCGCGGCGTCGGCATCATGTCATTGCCCCGCCGAACGAACAACTGATCGTTGAGGAGATGCCGCAAGCGATTGAGCGCGGCACTGACGGCAGGCTGGCTGAGGCCGATCTGCTCGCCGGCACGCGTAACGCTTCTCTCCCGCAGAAGGGCGTCGAACACCCTGACGAGATTGAGGTCGAGCGCATTCAAATTCATCGCATCAATTCGCCCCATATGATCATTCGATTTCCGCTGTGGGCATGTCCTTGGTTAGGTGGTCATCGGCACAGCAACAGAAGGATCAGACAGCCATGACAATGACCGCCCGGACGATCACAGGCAAGGAGCTCTTCTGGTTCAACAACACGCTCGTCGCGATCCACGTCTCGGCGGCCGCAGGAGAAGACGGCATCTGCGTCGTCGAGCATCGCATGCCCTATGGCGACTCTCCGCCACTGCATGTGCATCGCAGGGAAGACGAAGTTTTTCACCTCCTGGACGGGAGATTACGCTTTGAAATCGACGGCCACGAACGCATTGCAGACGCCGGCGAAACCGTCATTGCGCCGAAAGGCCTACCGCACACTTACCGGGTCGAATCTCCAAACGGTGCGCGAACCCTAACCATCACGCGCGGCTCCGACTTCGAGACGATGCTGCGTCAAGCGAGCCGTCCCGCCGAACAGCCAGAGCTGCCGCCGCAGATGGAACCGACACCGGAAATCATCGCGGTGCTGGTACAGCTCTGCGCAAAAAATGGCATCGACATTGTGGGGCCGCCGCTAGCCTGATTGGCCGTTCAGGACATTCGAGGCAAGCCGACACGCGCCTCCGCCTTTTTCCTTACGTGAGAAGGCGGAGGCGCACCTTCAACCGATTTGCATCATTGCCGCCCGCAATCTCCGCTTGAAGCCGTTTGTGCAACGCGATACGCCGTTGCCGACTTCGACAAGGAGAGACCCGTGACCGCTGCAGAGACCAGAACCGAAACCGACACGTTCGGCCCGATCGAAGTCGCCGCCGACCGTTATTGGGGCGCGCAGGCGCAGCGTTCTCTCGGCAACTTCAAGATAGGCTGGGAAAAGCAGCCGGCGTCGATCGTGCGCGCGCTGGGTATCGTCAAGCGGGCGGCGGCCGAGGCCAATATGGAGCTGAAGCGGCTTGATCCTTCGATCGGCAAGACGATTGTCGAGGCGGCGCAAGAGGTCATAGACGGCAAGCTCAACGACCATTTTCCGCTGGTGGTCTGGCAGACCGGCTCGGGCACGCAGTCCAACATGAACGCCAATGAGGTGATCTCCAACCGGGCGATCGAGATGCTGGGCGGCGTCATGGGCTCGAAGAAGCCGGTGCATCCCAACGACCACGTCAATATGAGCCAGTCGTCGAACGACACCTATCCGACGGCCATGCACATCGCCTGCGCCGAGCGCATCGTGCACGATTTGCTGCCGGCGCTGAAACATCTGCACAAGGCACTTGAAGCCAAGACCAAGGCCTTCGCGCACATCATCAAGATCGGCCGCACGCACACCCAGGATGCCACCCCCCTCACGCTTGGCCAGGAATTTTCGGGCTATGCCGCGCAGGTCGCCTCGTCGATCAAGCGCATCGAGCTGACGCTGCCCGGGCTGCAGGAACTGGCGCAGGGCGGCACCGCTGTCGGCACCGGCCTCAACGCGCCGGTCGGCTTTGCCGAAAAGGTGGCGGATCGCATCGCCGCCATCACCGGCATCGCCTTCGTCACCGCGCCGAACAAGTTCGAGGCGCTGGCGGCCCATGATTCCATGGTGTTCTCGCACGGCGCCATCAACGCGGCGGCGGCTGCGTTGTTCAAGATCGCCAACGACATCCGCTTCCTCGGTTCCGGCCCGCGTTCGGGCCTCGGCGAACTGTCGCTGCCGGAAAACGAACCGGGCTCGTCGATCATGCCGGGCAAGGTCAATCCAACCCAGTGCGAGGCGATGACGCAGGTCTGCGTTCAGGTGTTCGGAAACAATGCGGCGCTCACCTTCGCCGGCAGCCAGGGCCATTTCGAGCTCAATGTCTACAACCCGCTGATGGCCTACAACTTTCTCCAGTCGGTGCAGCTGCTCTCCGACGCTTCGGTCTCCTTCACCGACAATTGCGTCGTCGGCATCGAGGCGCGTGAAGACAACATCAAGGCGGCACTCGACCGCTCGCTGATGCTGGTGACGGCGCTGGCGCCGACCATCGGCTACGACAATGCGGCGAAGATCGCCAAGACCGCGCACAAGAAGGGCACCACGCTGCGCGAGGAAGCGCTCGCCACCGGGCTCGTCAGCGAAGCCGACTATGACCGGCTGGTGCGGCCGGAGGACATGACGTATCCGGGGTAGGACATTTCGCGAGGGGAGAATTTACTCCTGTCGCGTCCTGACCCGAGGCGAATTTTGCGCAGGTCGTCCGATCACGGAAATGTAAGCGCTGTGAACAATGTGTCGCCAGTCTGACGGCTTTGGTGAACAGTCCGCATGCTCTATCTCACCGGCATCAACCCCTTCCCGGAGAGAGCCAACATGTCCACCAACACTTCAGTCGCCGGTTCCGGCGCATCCAATGCCTCAACCACCATCCTTCTCGGCCGCGTCCTGCTTGCGGTCATCTTCCTGCTTTCAGGTTTCGGCAAGCTCACCGCCATCGCCGGCACGGCCGGCTATTTCGGCAGCCTCGGCCTGCCCTTGCCGACCGTAACGGCTATCATCGTCGGCTTGATCGAGCTTCTCGGTGGTGTCGCCATCCTCGTCGGCTTCCAGACCCGGGCCGCAGCCTGGGTGCTCGCTGTCTTCACCGTCGCCACCGGCTTGGTTGCCCACACCGGCTGGGCCGACCAGATGCAGATGATCCAGTTTCTCAAGAACCTCGCCATCACTGGCGGCTTCCTGCTGCTGGCTTCCTCCGGCGCCGGCGCCTATTCGATCGACGCAAAGCGCGGCTGATCCAAGCCTGGCGATAGCTCAACAAAAAAGCGGCGCGGAATTTTCCGCGCCGCTTTTTCGTTGTCGGTACAGACGTCTCAGCCGGTTGATTCCTGTTATGATCACGGCTTGGAATGGGCTAATCGCCCGGCTCGACCGACAACGGGAGGTGAACATGCCCCGCAACGCGCTGCTTCTGCTTTCCCGGCTGCTGCTCGCCGCCCTGTTCGTGCCCTCCGGTTTTCACGCGCTGAGCGACATTGCCGGCACGACAGGCTATTTCGCCGGCCTCGGCCTGCCGCTGCCGACGCTGGCCGCCTGGGGCACGGGACTGTTCGAACTCATCGCCGGATTGCTCATCCTGGTCGGCTTCCAGACCCGGATTGCGGCGCTGCTGCTCGCCGCCTTCTGCATTGTCGCCGGTTTCATCGGCCATTACGGCCAGGGTGGCGGCGATGCGATGCTCGCCTTCTTGCACCAGCAGATGCTGATGAAGGACATCGCCATATCAGGCGGCTTCCTGGCACTTGGCATGGCCGGCGCCGGGGTATGGTCGGTCGATGGGCGTGGCGCGGTTTGATATCGTCTCAAATCTAAGGGCAGCCCCGGACCAACCAGAGATATTGCCCCCGGTTGAACCCTCGACACCCAAGCCAGGTCGACCCCCACTCCGTCTCGGCTTCGCCGAGCCACCTCTCCCCCGATCGACGGGGTAGAGGAAGGGCGCGAACTGATTCTAGCCAACGCTCCTCACGCAGTTGTGTGCGTCAAGTTCTGCAAAAATGGCGTGGCGGTAGCTGTGACGTCGGCGTGTCCGCCGCGCAGCTCCCGTGTTTAGCGG
>NZ_JAMYUT010000026.1:0-113624 GCF_040323235.1 Mesorhizobium sp. M0051 | reverse complement strand
TGCTGATCAATCCGGCGCATCCGGAGTTTTCGAGGATCCAGACAAGTCTGCACCAACCCGTCTATTGGGACCGGCGGCTGTTTGGGACGTGACGGGGAGGGCTTTGTGTCGACTACAACCAAGGCTTTGATGGCCATCGCAGGGGATCCAGATCAGCATTGCCGGCGGCTATCTGCGTGTGCTGGCCAAAAAAGCAACAGCAGGGAATTTCCATACCGCCCATGCTTGTGGCGGCGCTCAAGGCTAATGGCGCGACAGTGAGGATGACCGCATGAGTGGTACCGGGATTTGCTGAGGAGGCTTAGGCTTTAATCCGCGGATATGGTGATGGATCTGTGGCTGCAGCGCTTGTCGGCAAGAACACCGTATGCGAGGATCGAGGACATGAAGAACGAAGACGACCGAGAGCCGACATCCGATGAAACCGCCGGGATGGTGTGGTGGAACTCACTTGATGAGGCCGATCGCGCGGCTTGGCTGGCGCGAGCCGGCAGCGCCGTCGCCGCCGATGCATGGATGGCGTATAAGCGGCTCGGAGATGTCGAGCGTCAGTCGCGGACTTTGAACTGACGAGGGTCCCCGCAGCAGCGACGAAGTTTCTCGGATCCAGGTCACAATGACTGGTTCTGCGACGAGGCCAGGCCTTCGGGCTTGAGCCGTTTCCCGACTACGACTCCGTCCGTTGAGCACCTCCCCTTGGTGTCCACTCATGCAGGCGCTCAAGCTGGTTCGGCTCCGGACTTGAAAGCGATCGAGAAATGCCATATCTTCTGCACATAAAATATGACAATTTATGTGGTGAATGAGCTGCTATGGGCCAGGCACCGAAGTTACTCGTGCAGAATGAACCTCTCGTCTTGTCCTATATGGACCGCAACGGGAAGATCGCGATCGAGCAGGTCGCGGACGGTTTTGGCATGTCCAAGGGCCAGCTGGCTCAGACCGCCGGTCTTGCTCGCGAGACCCTCTATCGGTCGGAGCGCAGCCGGACGGTAAGGACACAGGGACGTCTGCGGGAAATGCTCGAGATCATCAGCCGCGTGATGGATTGGGCGGGCGGCAAGGAACAGGCGATGGCCTGGTATCGGGCCCAGCCGCTTCCGGCATTCGGCGGACGCACGGCCGAAGCGCTCGTGAAGGATGGAAAGGCCGCTGCGGTGCGTGACTACCTCGATCACATGGCCGTTGGCGGCTTTGCGTGAGGTTTGCCGGAACCTGCTACAGAGCGCACGATCCACGTTGGGCATTCAAGCCGACTTCCGGTGATGGAGCGGCGATCCGGGGTGCACGATTCAATCCCAAGGGTGTGCCGGCGCTTTATCTGGCGCTGACCGTCATGACAGCGGTCAAGGAAGCCAACCAGGGTTTCGCGCATCGGATCGATCCATGCGTGCTGTGTTCCTACGAAGTCGATTGCGACGACATTGCGGACCTGACGACAGGGCAGGCGAGGGAAGAATTCTCCGTCACGCTCGAGGACATGGCCTGCGCCTGGGCGACGGCTCTCGGCGATGGCGATCGCCCGGCGTCATGGTCCATCCATGACCGCCTGCGGCCGCAAGGCATCGCCGGCATTCTGGTGCCGAGTTTTGCTCCCGGTGCCGAGACGGAAGATCGCAACCTGGTGCTTTGGGACTGGGGTCCGCATCTTCCGCACAAGGTAACTGTATTCGACCCGAGTGGCCGGCTGCCGAAGGACCAGCTGTCCTGGCGATGAAGCACTCGCGAAGGGCAGGGGCGTTTTCGGCTTCGATCGTCAGCGCCAATCCAAGGCCGGGGCGACGCATCGAGGGCATCCCTTCCCTCGCCAGGTCGCGTATCGTCGTTCGTCGGTCAGCAGACCGGCCAAAAACTGGCGCCGATCGAACGGCAGCACCGTCTCAAGCGCATCGAGCCCCTCGGCACGTCTTGGTCTTGGGAAGCTGCTCTTTCACGGGCGTTTCCGTCTGGCGTTGGCGCCCCGAACAGCGTTGGCGCCCCGAACTTGCGGAAAGCCCGCAAACCCCGTATATTCCGGAAGAAGGAGTTCGCCAATGACCACCACCGTCACCGCCGCCGCCGTCTCGAAAAATTTTGGCGCCTATCAGGATGCCGCCGTCCGCGACCCGGTCATCATCACCAAGAACGGCCGCCCGCGCACTGTGCTGCTGGCCTACGAGGATTTTGTCCGGCTGTTGAAGCGCGACCGCCGGGTCGAGCTGACAGCGGAGCTCAGCGCGGACGAAGTCGCCGCGGTCGAAGCCTCGGAAATGGAGCCGGGTCTTGACCATCTCAACGACGAGCTCTCCGGGTCAAAGGGCCTGACGGCAAAAGATGCTGCCGGCTGAAATCAAGATCGGCCACGTCTTCCGTTATTCCTACCTCTGGCATTGGCAACACCGCGAGGGCCGTGAAGAAGGCGACAAGGACCGGCCTTGCCTGGTGCTGGCGCTGGTCGCCATGCAGGAGGACGGCTCGCCGGTCGTCCGGGTCCTGCCGATCCCCCACACGCCGCCGTCCGATCCCGATGATGCCATTGAGATTCCGGCTGCGGTCAAGCTGCGCTTGCGGCTTGACGGCGAGCGGTCGTGGATCGTTTTGACGGAAAGCAACCGGTTCGCCTGGCCGGGGCCTGACATCCGGCCGCTGGAGACAGAGAGCGGCTATTATGGGCCGCTGCCGCCAGCGTTGTTTGCCGCGGTCAAGCGCCAGTTTGTCGCCATTGCGACAGGCCGGGCGCACACGAGCACGCCGCGCACGGCGTAACGCCGGCTGGCGGTGCGGCATGCCGGGCGGCGTCAGGGCAGGGGCAGTCTCCATCAAGGCGTCTTCCAGGCGGGTTTCGCGGGGAGGGATCTTCAGAGCCTTTGGTGAGGTCGACGCGGAACCGATCGCGCCACCGCCGATCTCGCGCTGCAGCTTCGTGTCCAAGAGCCAACTGAGCTTCAGCACGGGTCCTGCCGTATATGACGGCGACGGGACCAGGTTTCAGAAATTCGCGTTCGAGGGCCTGGGCGAGATTGACTTCATCGTGGCTGGTGCCGAGCTTTGCTTCCGGTGCCGAGACGGAAGATCGCAACCTGGTGCTTTGGCACTGGGGTCCGCATCTTCCGCACAAGATAGCTGTGTTCGACCCAAGCGGCCGGCTGC
Source organism: Mesorhizobium sp. M0051 (assembly GCF_040323235.1). Classification (NCBI taxonomy): domain Bacteria; kingdom Pseudomonadati; phylum Pseudomonadota; class Alphaproteobacteria; order Hyphomicrobiales; family Phyllobacteriaceae; genus Mesorhizobium; species Mesorhizobium sp. M0051. The sequence continues at coordinate 110,495 of NZ_JAMYUT010000026.1, read as the reverse complement.
CGAAGGACCAGCTGTCCTGGCGATGAAGCACTCGCGCAAGGCAGGGGCGTTTTTCGGCTTCAATCGTCAGCGCCAATCCAAGGCCGGGGACGCACCGAGGGCGACCAGATCATGCCATCAGGCCAGGAAATCAACGGCAGCTGTGTCGTTCTTCTGGAACCCTTCTCCTGGACGGGCGCCCAGGATCGTTCGCGTTCGGCCCAACCTCTTCGAGCCAGAGATCAGGAATCCATGGCCCGGCAAGGTGTTTGCGACGATGCCGCTTTGACGCAGAACATCGACTTCACCGGAGGACTTCCGCAACTTTGCGCACATCGAACGGATCGCCCAGGATCGCCATGAGTGGCTGGTGTGGTGAGTGACGGCAGGTCAGGTGCTGCGAGAGCTTGGTCGAAGGGACGAGGCAACCGGCCCCGGCCCGCGCTGGCCGCTGGTCGATATCGAAAATGATGTGCTCGGCAACACCTCGCGCTTGCCGATGGCCCGAGTTTCTTTAAGAACGAGGCCTCAGACGATTATCCGCGCTGCCCGCCCGAGCGTGCGTTCGGCATCGTTGTAATAGTTCGACGCCTGCTGCACCGAGCGATGCTGCGACTGCTGCATGGCTTCAGGCAGCGGAATGCCGCGGCGAGCGGTTTCGGTGAGGTAGCCGGAGCGCAGGCCGTGGGCGGAGAAGGCTTGCGGGTCAAGCTCGGCCTCGGCGACGCGGCGCTTCAGGATCAGATTGACCGCCTGCGGCGTCAACGCCCGCTTATCGAGGTTGCCCCAACGGTCGATGCCGCGAAACACGGCGCCTTCAGTGATGCCGGCGCGCTCCATCCACAACCGCAGCACCGTTACCGGCCGGCCAACCAGCAGCACGTAAGCGTCGCTGTCGGCTTGTGTCGTCTTCGTCCGGCCAAGCCGGATCGACAGGCACGGGAGCGTTTCGGCGTCGGGATCCTTGGGGTCGGCCGGCACCGGATCTTCCTCGACCAGCTGTTCGACGCGCAGAGCAGCAATCTCGCTGCGGCGGCGGCCGCCGGAGGCAAAGGCGGTGATGAGGAGGGCGCGGTCGCGCAAGTCGACGAGCCGGTCGCCGGCGCAAGCCTTCAGGAGGGCGGCCAAAATGTCGGCGGTCACAGCCTTCTTGCTCTTGCGGCCGCGCGGGCGGGCGCTGGCGCGCACCGCCAGTTTGATGGCACTCTGCAGCCCCGGCCCATTGAACTTTCCCCTCATACCGCGCCATTTGGTCAGCGTCGACCAGCTCGACAGCCGCCGGCGCACGGTGCTGGGGGCGTGCGGAGCGTCGACGCGCAGCAGCTCGGCCGACTTCAGCGCGGTGGCTACGTCCTCGGGCATGCCGTGTGTTGGGTCGGTTTCGCGCTTTGCGGGATCCCACAGATGATGCGCCACGAATTTGATCAGCAGCGCCTCGGGCGCCGGCCAGGGCAGCGATAGTCCGGTGGCGGCGAGCGACCAGGCCTCGAGATAGCCGAGGTCGGAGGCGAGTGCGCGCAAGGAATTTGCGCCGATGCCTTGCTTGGCCAGGTGACGCAGGGTTGCGACGTCGTCGTCGGTCAGCAGTCCGGCCAGAACATCGCGGCGGTCGAAGGGCAGGACCGAGTCCAGGGCGTCGAGCGCTTCGGCCCGCCGCCCGACGCCGGCGGGCTTCGCTACGCCGAAGGGTGGGGCCGCGGCTTCAGCCATTGGCGAGAGGACCGAGGATCTCGACGCCTTCGGCCCGTGCCGCCGCGACCAGCTTGCGCTCCAGTGTGGCGAGCGGAAGCGTCCGCTCCATGGCCAGTGACAGATAGGCGGCATCATAGGCGCTCAGCCCATGGCGTGCCGCCAGCGCCAAGACAGGCCCGTCCCCGCCCGTTCCCGCGTCCTCGAGCGGCAGGCGACGCAGCCGGCCCATCGCCGCGATCGCCTCGCCCGCGGCAATGCGGCCGCGGCGTTCGGCCATCAGGACGATGCTGCGCGCCTCGTGCCAGAACAGCGACGGCACCGGGCCTTGTGCGGTCAAAGCGCCAATCAGCGCTTCGGCCGCCTCGCTGTGCTCCTCCGGAAGCAGCCAGGCGGCGGCAACGGACGTGTCAAGGACGAACACCATCAGAAGCGATGGCCTTCATGCTTCCAGGCCAGAATCTCCTCGGCGGTGACCGGCTGGGCCCGGGCCCGCGCGGCGCGGACTTCCTCGATCAGGGCGCCAAGGTCGTTGGTCTTGGGGATTCGGCTCAGTTTGGCGATCGGATCGTTGCCGCGCGAAATGATGACCTCCTCGCCGGCTTCCACCTTGGCCAGCAGGTCGGACAGGTGCGTCTTGGCCTCTCCGACCTTGACGGTGATGGTCATGGGTTTCTCCTGGGGGCATAGCGCTCTCGTCGAGCGGAGCGTGGAACGGTACGACGATCGGCAATTTGGACGACGCTAGCGCGATTTTCGGCGGTTGGTCAAGACTTGGTCTTGTCACTATCGATAAGAGGTCATTATCGATAGTGATGTTTGTCCCTGAAGAAAGACGATGTAAGTCCAGTGAGACCCTCACTAGCTTGACCAATGCGAATCAGCCATCATGAAAACAATGGCTTACACGCTCGACAAACTGCCCCTGGAAACCCTGATCGGGCCGGTTGCCCGCGCGACCGAGGTTTTGGTCCGCCTCGACGAGCGGGTCGCCCGTTCGCCGGTGCGCGACGGCTTTGTCGAGCGCCAGCATTTTGCCGACGCGGTTTCCGCGCTCTGGCTCGAGGGCGAACTCGTCCACCTCGAGGACCTCGTGCTGCACGACGCCCACATGGACATCCGCACCCCGACCCACGAACTCACCCGGGCGCACGCGGTGCTGCGAACCCGCCGGCGGATTTTTGCGCAAAAACCGGATTGGGCGCTCAGCCGCGACGGTTTTTTGGCGCTGACCGGTCGCGGCGGCGCCATGCCGGCGGCGGGCCAAAAAAGCCGGGACGGGGAGGGGGCTGCAACTGCCTCTGTGGAAGCCGCCGATCGCGATGACGCCGAGGCCGATCTGCTGGCCGAAGAATTTGCCGAGATCGATGCCGTCCTGGCGCGCTCGTCAAAGCTTCTGAGCGGCGCCGACGCGCGGGTGAAAGCGGCGCGCCCGGACGACCGGCCGGAGCCGCAAAACGGCCTGATCTACGACCTCGACTGGAATGAAGAAGAACGGCTGGCCGAATGGCAGGCTGTGCTCGCGGAAACGCGGGGGCAACCAGTCATCCTGCGCGCTGCGGTCCTGCTCGAAGCCTGGTCGGACATCGAGGTGCTGCAGCATGCCACATGGCTCGGGCCGCTGCTCGTGGCTGCACTGCTGCGGCAGGAAGGGCTCGCCGCCCACCATCTCGCTTGCCTGCATCTCGGCGCGAAGAACATTCCGCGGGAGCGGAGGCGGGCGCGCAGTCGCGGCGATCGGCTGCTCGCCTTGCTCGATGCCATTCACGACGCAGCAGTGGCTGGCCTGAAGGAACATGACCGTCTCGTGCTGGCAAAAAGCCAGATGGAGCGGCGGCTGCGCGAACGCCGCGCCAGCTCGAAACTCCCCGGCCTGGTCGAGCTGGTGCTGTCCCGGCCGCTCGTCTCCACCGGCATGATCCAGGAGCGGCTAAAGGTGACAAAGCAGGGGGCGCTCAACCTGATCGGCGAGCTCGGTCTGCGCGAGATGACGGGGAGGGGAAGGTTTCGCGCCTGGGGAATTGTTTAGTCCGCAGCCATTCGCTACTAACTTTACGAAATTATCGAACTTGACGAACTTGCGACCTGCAACCATATATTGGTGACAGCAGGAGGTTGTCACCATGGCCGCTCCAAAACGCAGCAATCATAGCGGGACCGCATCCCATACAGGAGTCGCCGCCCTGAGCTTCACCACAAAGCTTCCGGCACAGGCCGATTTCAAGAAGGTGTTGCTCGAACGCTATCAGGAAGCGATCGCACGCAGCCGCAAGATCGGCCACCGCGTATCGTTCCGGGTAGAGGTCGATCCGGCGGCCGATGCGCAGACGATCACGCCGGTCGAGGAGCAACCGGTCGATACCTTTCCCGTCGAGGACACGGGCAAGCCCGATGCCGAACTCGAGGCGGCGCTTGCCGGAGCGCGCGCGCGTGGCCGCAAGCGTGTCGCCGAAATTGTCGCCGGCGAGGACATGTTGAGCGCGGATGCCTTTGCCAAGCTGCTTGGCACGTCGCGCGTGACGGTCAACGCCAGGCGGCAAAGCGGGCAGGTGCTCGGGATCGATGGCGCCAAGCGCGGATTCCGCTTTCCTGTCTGGCAACTCGACAGGGACGGCCGACCGTTCGGGACATTGCCGGCGCTCCACGAGACGCTCGGCAACAGCGCCTGGGCGGTCTATCGGTTTCTGGTGTCGCGCCATGGCGCCCTCGATGGCCGGAGCGGCCTTCGAGCCCTTCAGCAAGGCGATGACACCTTGGTGTTGGCCGCGGCGGAAGGCCTGGCCAGGGGCGATTTCGACTGAATGCCCGGCGTTCCACCTCCACTCGATTTCGCGCGCGCAAAGCTCGAAATCGAGACCATATCGCCGGGACGGACATTTGGCCGGATCTACTGGAGCACCTATCCCGATCCGTTGGGGTGGGGGAAGTCGCCGAGCCGGTTCAGCGATCCTCGACGCCGTCTTTACGCCAACCGGTTTGGCGTTCTTTACCTCGGCGACTCCCTGAAGGTCTGTTTCCTCGAGGCGGTACTCCGCGACCGCCGCGAAGGGCTTGTTGATGATCTTCCGGTCGATGAGACTGAACTGACGCAGCGGCACTTTGCGGAGATCTCGACCACAGCAGACCTGCGCCTGGTCGACCTCAGAGGCGACAATGCCGTTCGGATGGGTGTGCCGACCGACGTCGTTCGGGCACAGCGCCAGAACCTGGCACGCCGGTGGTCACTGGCGTTTCACGAGCACCCATCTGAGCCCGACGGGATCATCTATCCCTCGCGCCTCAATGAGGCGACCAATCTTGCCATTTACGATCGCGCGGTACCGAAGCTTCAGGCGAAGCGTGTTGTGACCCTTCTCGGCGCGCCAGGGCTGGCTCAGGTTCTGGAAGATTTCCGGGTGGGATTGGTGTGAAGATTTATCTCGTATCCGTATCGCTTGTCAAAGACGCTGTAGTGCCAGAAACGTCCACTAAGCCGGAGCAACGCAACGACCGGTGTGGGGCCGCAAATTTGCCTATTGCCTCAGCGCCGGGGGATGCCCGCTTACGGTGCCACGGACGAGAGCCTCGTTTAGATCGCGCAGCGAGGTCGTCTGCCTAGTTCGACGCTCTGCCTATCTCCCATCGGAGCTCGATCCCGCCAAGCCCTTGGGCGGCGGTTGGGTTCATCGTGCCGGCGCTGACCGTCTCCGGGGCGTTGAGCTCGACCTGCATGATCCTGGGGGTCGAACACATAGATGCGATGCGCAGCAGCTGCACAATGGTCAAAGCACCGACGGCTGCCCCAACGAACGGCACGGCGGCGCTGGCCTCGGCAAGGCTAAAGGTGCCGCAGCCGTCATATTTCCTCGCGTGCTCGCGATAGGCGGGCGTTTCAAGGATGACGTCGATGTTCTTGGGTTTCGCGGCATGAGCCCATAGCCCTTCGGTGTCGGCCCCCTTTGGCACCACTCGAATCTGGCCGATCTCGAAGTCGAAGGCGCCGTGCCCGACACCGGCATCGATCATGAAGCTGTGGCCCGCTTTGGCGATCGCCAGCCGCGCCGTTGGCTCATCAAGGCTGGTTAGTACCACCGGTGGGTCATTGTTCGTCGGTTGCAAATCGCCATAGTTCCGGCGCTCAAGCAACGAGGTGGTCCATCCTGCGGCTTCAAGCCACCGCGCAGCCACCCGGGTCTTCTTGTTCTCCTTCTCGAAGTCGAGCAACTGCGTCACGAGGCCCGTGCCGACGTTTTCTTCGCCGACAGTCTGATCGTCCTGAAGGATTGCATGCGTACCCGCGGCGGGAAGAAAGGCTAGGCTCCACAAGAAGCCCTGACCGACATGCCCCAGTCCCACCAGCCAAAGCGAGCGGGGAAGTATGAGTGCCGTCGGCGGCTGCTCGGGTTCGCCTCCCTGCGACCAAGGCTGCCAGAGCGAGATCACGGAACGGCGATTGACTGAATGACGGCGCCCAATCGCGTTAGCAAAAACCTCGCGCACGGCGAGCGCTCCAGCAAATACCCCCGCCAATGGGTTGCCGAATTTGCCGCAAGGATCGTCATCCCAGCCGGGGATCACACCAGCGCTCCAGCCGTCCCACCAGCATCGCACGAAGGCCCCGGCTGCAGGGGAGTCGCCGACTGCAACAATGTGCGTCACGCTCGACGGCAGCAACGCGGAGACCTGGGCTCCGCAAGCGTCTGCGACCGCAAAGAGATCGTTCCCGAGGGCCAGCCTGGCCTCGAGGGCAATATCGTGCGGGCAGACAAGCGTGGCCTTGCCGAAGCTCTTCACGGCGGTGTTGAGAGCGGTGACTACAGCGGCCTGTGCCGCGGCGGAGGCGATCCCGCCACTGTTGGTAACTACGGCAACGTGCACGGCATCCAGCGCGGCCGCCGCCTGGTCGAAGTCGCGCTCGCTACCCGCGGCATCGGTGATTACCTTGGCGATGCGCGAGCGGCGGAGATCGGGGATCATTTCGGCCTCCTGAGCTCGAGCAGCGATGCAGCGGCATGGGAGTGGTCGACCCACTTGCCGTTACCCAAATACTCATACTGGCCAATGCCGCCGGGGATCACCGAACCGGCAGCGAAATCGGGAAGAATAAACGCGAAGTGACCACCGCGTGGCATGACCGGGTCCGCCTGGTCGGAAGCACTTTGCCCATAGTGAAATGGGTGGACGTGCACGTCCGCGACGACGCGGTATCGACGCTCGCGGCAGATCTGCCACAGGCGCGGCAGCTTATTGCCGTCGAAATGGACGATACCGCTATCGAGGGCGTGCGGATCGAGATCGTCGTAGTAGACGAACGCACGGATGATCTTGGGTCCCTTGTCGCGGGTCTCGCCGATGAGGAAGGCGCCGCTTTCTCGTCTCCCGCCAAGCGTCCGGAGCTTCAGTTCCGAAGCTCCCGCCAACCATACGGCCTCTTCGCAGACAATGCGGGGCTTAGGCCGCCCTAGCAGCCAGCCAAAGAGCCTGTTCAGAAACGAGGGCATAGAGCTGCTCCATGATGAAGGTGATTGCCCGGTTCCGGTGCCAGGCTTCGTCGGGACGCTTCCGCCACCAGTCATTGTGCTGGGCCGCGCCGCGGTTCCAGGCGCGGTAAATGCCGCCGTCGCTGTTGCCGTCGCCCCAGGCTTTGAGCGCTTCGACGAAGCCCGGGGCGCCTGCACTGGGTGCTGCGGGGCGAGTGCCGTGTTGCGGATCGTCCGCATAGGTCCAACGCTCGACATAAGGGCCAGGATCAGGGAAACCCGTGCACTCAAGACGAAAGTCGTGGGTGAAGATCTCGGCCTGACCAGTCATGACCCGGATGCGCACGACGAGGTAGGGCCAGGCAACCGCGAGAATCTCCCAACGGCCCTCGTCGACGCCCACGAGGAAACGAACCGAGTTCAACTGGTTGATCAGGGTCTTCTGTGCAGGCGTGATCTCGACCTCAGCCATTGGTGAAGTCCTTGAGGGTCAGGTCTAGCGTCAGCGAGCAGCCGGGGTGCTTGATGTAGATGCCGAGCATCGCGTCCTTGGGCAGGGGCTGATCGGCGTCCGGCAGCATCAGATTGGCCTTCGCCGCGGTATTGTCGTCAAGGTTGAAGCCACGCTTGCTGACCGCCCACTGCAGAACGCGCAGGATGGTGACCGCTGGCGAGAACTCCCGGCTCTTGGTGTCGCCGTCGTAGTTGACCTGAACGGCTACACGGCGGCACCGGTGAACCAGGATCGAGATGGCGCGGCGATCGCCGATGCCCGTCAACGTCTCCTCGTTGTCGCGCTCGAACAAATGGGCTTTTTCGAAACCCGGCTTGCCATGAGCGGCACGCAGGATGGCATCCAGATCACCGGCTTCAATTTCGAGGTCCAAGTGCTCCTGCAAGTCCTCGAACTCAAGTTCGACACGGACCCTGTGGCGATCGTCAGAGCCACCTTCGTTGTTGGTAGTCATTGCAATTCTCCGCAGCGCCCCGGAATCCTTGCACGGGAAGGGCGGAGCAAAATCCCTTGGTCCCGACACTTCTGCGTGTTATTCCCACTTCTGGGAACGTTGATTCTGATATGGCACGGCACGACGTCGAGTGCAACAGTCGTCCCACATTTGGGAACCTTTTTTGCGATGGAGCCGCGATTGCCATGAGGCTGATGGGGATTTCGAGGTTGCACGAACTTGCGCGTCGTGCCCGGGACGGCCTCGATGGAGCCGTACCGGCACTGGTTGCCGAGCTCGAGGCAGGGTCCTGGCGCTCGATGGATCAAATCGCTGAGTTCTACCCGTCAGCCGTCATCGACGGCATCAAGGTCCGAATCCTACTCGACGGTGGCTATCGGATCGATCTGCTCGCTGACTGCGAGGCGCAGATGGTTCTCATTGAATATGCGGGCGCGACTATGGGGCACGCGCTACGGGCAACACAGGGAGCAAGGTGACATGACGGTTCGACCTATACGTACGCATGAGGACCACCAATCGGCACTCAAACGTGCCGCGGCGCTGTTCGGGCGTAAGAGCCCAAAGGATCGCGACGAGCTCGAAGTGCTGCAAGCCGTCATCGAACGATGGGAGCGATCACAGCATCCCGTCGAGGCAGCCACGCCTGCTCAGGCGATCAAGTTTCGCATGGCACAGACAGGACTGTCACAACGCGATCTGTTCGCATATCTCGGAAGCAAATCTCGAGTATCCGAAATACTCAACGGCCAGCGACAGCCAACGGTTGATCAGATCAGAGCACTGCACCAGCACTTGGGCATTCCAGTTGCTTCGCTGATCGGCTCGTTCAAGCACGAGCCTGCGACGGGTGCCTCGAGCACCTCGATGGCGGCGGAGGGGAAGCTCCGGAAGCTTGGCGTGATGAAACCGAAAGAGAATCTCGCTGGCTTCTTATCGCGTTCGAAAGCTTCTACCCCTGCGGTCGCCATGTTGCGCAAGACCAGGACTGAACGTACCAATGCCAAGACGGATTTGGCTGCGCTAGAAGCGTGGTGTGCGACCGTATTGATGCGCGCTGAAAAAATCAAAATCAAGAAGAGGGATATAAGTGATCCGGAAAAAATTGCCAGACAACTTGCACAGATAAGCATATTTCCTGACTGGAACGATCGTATTTTTTCTGAGCTACATCGAATTGGAATAATATTAGTTGTATTGGAACATATGCCAGGAACATTCCTCGACGGTGCTGCGATGTGCCGGGGAGACGGTGTTCCAGTGATAGCGCTGACCCTTCGCCACGATCGCTTGGACAATTTCTGGTTTACGCTGTTGCATGAGTTTTCTCACGTGGTTTGCCACTTGAGCTCTGATCGGCAGGTCATTCTGGACGATTTGGATGTGGCGAGTTCGGAAGCCATAGAAGCGGAGGCGGACTCGTTTGCACGGAACGCTCTTATACCTCCTGCCATATGGAAGCGGATCGACAAGGACAGCAGCACGGAGGAGGTGTTGGAAGCGGCTCAGAAAGCTGGCGTGCATCCTGCGATCTCCGCCGGCCGCTGGCGGTTCGAGCATTCGGACTATCGCCGCTTTTCCAAGTTGATCGGTCGGGGTGAGGTGAAGACCGCGCTTATGCGGGGCTAAGCCACGATGTCCTAATGGCACAACCACGACTGCAGCGGGTTCGCTTGGGATGTCGGCTAACGGGAAGCGGCAACGTTGGGTCAACTTCTGACATTGGGCCCGAAGTGGCGTTTCTGCCAGTAAGCGCTATGACTTGGAAGGTGCATTCCCGGCAATCGGTGATTTATGGCGGGCCACAGACGATAGTGATGATGACTAGGATCACGCCACAGCAGCATGACTGTTCGTTCAGCCGAACCGCTGTTTTGCGTAGTCCGTCACCGATGCGCCGGACAATTCCGTCGTCGCATTGCCACCGCGCACGAAAAACCGTTGCAAATTGCCGTCCTTGAGAAAAGCCGCTTTCGGCCCCTTCTCACAACGGATTGCTAGAACCCGTGCGCCATTTTCATCCTGAAAATGGGGGTGAATGTAGGGCAGGAAGACCTCACCAATCCGATCCTTGACCAAGTTGACGAGGTGCAGGCCGAGCTTATCCTCAGACTGGAATCCATCGGCATGAAGACCCAAGATTTCCCCATTGTCGGAGACGCCGATCAACAGCGTCCCTCCCTTGGCATTCAGGAATCCCGCGATCGTTTTAAGCGCGGATATTTGAATCTTGTCATCGACTTGCCCGGTATGGAGATTCATCCGCAGCGTCGACTTGAATTCCACCGCGCCCGTTTCGCCGCCCGTAATCAGATCAGCGATGGCGACCGGAGCGACAGTGCTGATGGGCGAGGACCCGACGGTCAGCAACTCCCAGGCCTGACGGATCACATCGGCCATCCGAACCCTGCGCTGCACCAGAAATTCGTGGTAGGGCAATTCCCACCACAAAGGCGGCAGGGCGTGCCAGCCATAGAGACGGTCACGCTCTTCGCCACTCATAGCGTGATCGAGCGGCGGCACATAATCTGCAGGCGGCTTCTTGCCGATCTTAATGTTCGCGGGCCATTCGACGGCGGCGAAATTGGCAATCTGATTGATTTGTTTCAGATCGACGATACCCGTCTCTTCCAGATAGCCGCGCGGGAAAAGGTGGTGCTGTTCGAGCGCAGCCTTGGTGCCCTTCACTGCCGGATCGACCATCGCGGAGATCTTAAGAGGGCTATAAAGCACATTAGCGTCCAGCTTGATCAGCGCGGCCTGATAGGCGAACAGCGACGGACTGCGGGACGCCGATGTGGCGAGTTGGCTTGGCAGGGTGATCGTCCAGTAATCGCCTGTCAGGGTCGTCGTGCAGAGTTCACGCAACCGCGCCAGAAACGCCGCGCCATCGGGCAGATCACGGATCAGCGACAAATCGCTCTCGAACCGTGTCTCGGGCGAGTTGGTGTATCGCCCCGTCAGCGTCGCCATGAAGAAGAATTCGGCGATGGTCTGGCGCATCAGCACACGATCGACGCCATAGTCGCGCAGTCCTATGAGATAGAGGACGTAGCTGAAGATGATCGTCGTCCCCGAGCTGATCATCTTCTCGCTGCGATAGCCCGCGAGCTTCAGCGCATCCATGAAGTGGTGCCAGTTGGCGAGGTTGAGCGCCGCCTTCTGGCCATCGCGCATTAGGGCGAACTGGGCGTCGCGACGTTGGGGATCGTCGAGCCCTGTCTTGGCGTCACGCCCCCGCAGGGCACTATAGACATTCTCCAGGCGAGCGCGCTTGAGCGACAGGCCGACAGTGGCGCGGATCATCTGATCGGGTGAAGGCTTGATGAAGTGATTGAACGGGGACGCCTGCCCATCCGAGGGTCGCGTCGCGGCCAGTGCGAAGGCTTCCAGCTCGGCGCGCCCTTCGTCCCAGAACACTGACATCAGCGTCATTATGAAATCGGCCTGATTGAGCGCCTTGCCCTTGCCGTTAATCCGCACAAACACTTCTGCGATCGTTTCCTCGTCAACGGTGGAGGAAAGGGTCAGTGCGACAAAGCTGTATTGCACAAGGTTGCGAAGGTGATCGATCGCTTCCTCGATCTTTTCGGCTTCGTCGTCGGATATCTCCCGAACGTCACGAAGCCGCTTCAGGAATTCCTTGCGATAGGCGCTCGGCTTGAAATCCGATTGCCATAGGATCGAGATATCCGGGATGAATGCCTTGTCTTTGCGGATCGCGGCGTCAGCGACATCGAAGCGGCCGGACAAGGGATTGAAGGCAATCTGGATGCGTTCCTTCTTGAAGTTGGCGCGCAACACCTCGACGCCCTTGACCACCGCATAGAGCGAGGTCAGCCGCTGCTGGCCATCCACGATCGCCAGCTTCGGGGCGGCTTGGGCGTTCTTGGTGCCGATTCCCTTCAACCCACCGTCGACGCCCGTTTCCCAGAACAGCAGGAAGCCTGCTGGGTAGCCCCGATAGAGCGAATCGAACAGATCACGGACGTTGACGTTCGGCCAGACAAACGGGCGCTGCAATTCGGGCAGGCCGATCTTGCCGAGGTCGATATCCTCGATCAGCGCCACTAACGGATAATTGCTTGTCTTAAACAGCGCCACCATCACCCCCATTACCTTGTCGAGCTGCATGGAATCAGCAGCGACGATCTTCAATCAGCTATAGTCCAAGAATCCGTATGACCTCTAGCTGCGTGTGCGAAAAGCCTGCAGCAGGTTTCGACGAGTGTTGAGCCAGCTGCTATTCCTCATAATCCCAATCTGGATCGAGTGTGTAGAAGCGGCTTGTGTATGGAAAGGACTGCACCTCGACGGAATCCACGACTGGTTCGCCGTTGAAGTTGCGATTAAATTTGACTGTCACTGGAAAGACAAGTGCGTCTTCTTGCTCGACTGTATGGACACCCAGGTCGACGTAGTCTCTATCGGCATAGTCAGGGGCAAAAAAGCGGACCGAAACCGAGATATTGATCTGAGCCGAGACGTTGATCGATATCGTGATGAATTCGTTGTCCGAATTCAGAACCTTCAGCTCGGCTGGATCCGCAACGCTCCAATGCTGTGGGACGGCGTCCACCTTTTCGATCTCATATTCGTGGGTTGCATCGCCTTCGATTTCGGGTGGTGAAGATTCGAAATACCAATCCATTTCGCCTTCGATAGCCTCATACATCGCTGGAGCTTGGCCGTTTTGGAGCAGCAGCAGGACTTGGCTGGCAATCTCGTGCGCGACGTGAGGGCTAAAGAGGTCCAGAGCCGTGCTCAGATCTTTCACGCATATCAGTCTCTCAGATTCATCGGCAAAGGCCTGCCATCCCCGGTCATTGCTAACGACCAAGACTTTCGTGTTGTGGACCGCCGCCCAAGAATGCAAGCTCATCACGGTCAGGGCGTCGGGAAACTCTGACTTCTTATTTGCGGTTTCTCCGAAGGGTGGCGTTGAACAGAAATATCGGCCAATCAAAGCCGAGACATCGACGTTCCCATTGAGTGGCACCACCTGGACCGCCTTGAGCTCGGCAAACTGGCCGTAGAACTCACTTGCAAAGGCGGCCGGTTCCTGGATTAATCCCGTCATATTCAAAATGGCTTGTTTGTCGATGGAGCGCCGCCAACCTTTCGAACTCTCGCGGATTGCATTTATAAGTTTTTGCTTAGAGTCCGAGGCCGCCTTGTTGATGTGGGCTTTCACCTCGCCAATGATCACTTCCGACAACAGAAACGCGACGTTAGTCGCCTTGAATTGCTCCAAACCTTCGAAGGCCTTTGCGTCCAGGTTGCACGCGTGTCTGTCGAATGCCGTCGTGTCCAACGAGATCGCGCCAATGCGTCCATGGACGATATCATCCTTGATCACTTCTTCATCGAAAACGGGCATCTATTTTCCTTCGGGTTTTGCCTTCATGGCGTCCCAAGTTGAGGCCAGGATGGTAAGGGCGTCAGTCTTGTGAGCCGCGATGCAGCGTGCGTTTCACAGATGAGCGCCACGCGGCTTAGTCGAGTAGCAGATTGCAATCGGACAGTAGCCTATATTGTGCGAGCAATTGGGCCGGCTCGCATCGGCAAGTCCCGCTCGATTAGTTGCTAAAAGGTCCTAACCACAGACACTTCGCCGTTCTCGATGAGAAGATCATAGTCGTTGGGCTGCCTGAACCCGGTCGGGAAGTCCTTGGGGATTGCCGAAACCGCGAGCCTGAAGCCCGATGCATCGAGCCAGCGGATGCGCCTTTCGGAGCGCACGGGAATGACCGCATAGCGCCTCGCCCGGCCATCAGTCCCGGCGAGGTCGGCCGTGATCGGCGTACGCCTCGCTGCAGCGGCTTCGGGGGGCCTCCGAGCCATAGACCATGCCAGTAATTTGCTCGGATCGATCTGGTCCTCGCCGCTCGGATCTTCGATCACTTCTTCAAGCCATGCGAGATATTGCCCGCGCATGCCTTCAGCTTCAGGCCGCGATTTCGCGATGCCGAGCGAGAGCGCAAAGGCGACAAACGGATCGAGCGTTCCCCAGCGCAGCAGCTCTTTTGCCCAAAATGCGTACCATGGAAGTCCGGTGACATCCTTCCAAGTGTCGATCGTAGGTGTATCGAACGGATCATCGGTGCCTTGCGACCACGCCCGCGCAACAACAGCGCCGATTGCAACGCCCAGGCGAAATTCGAAATTGTCCGAGGTGAAAATCTGCCAGGCGCGAAGATCTTTCGGCTCGGGCCCTGCAGCGCCCGGCACCGCCATCCACCAGCTGAGCACTTCGTGCCAGTTGGCGTAAAGAGTGCGGCCCATTTCTGTGTCGCGGATAGAAAAGCCATAACCACCATCATCGGCAACCGCTTCCCCGAGCGCGATAAAGACCGCAAGGCGCGCTTGTGGGCGCATCGTGCCGTAGTCTACAGTCTGCTGTAGCTGCTCGAGAATGGTCCGTGCGACCAGATCGAAGCGTCTGCCGACGTGGGGGGCGTAGCCGTAGTCGTAGAGACGCTTTCGCTCTCCCGCATCAGGATAGATCGTCTCCACCATCCCCCGCCCTCGCTTGATAAAGGCCTTCTCCATCCATTCTTCGGTCGCTAGCGCGGCTTGCGTGAATGTTTTTTGCCAAAGTTGCACGAGCATTGCCTCGCTATTGGCCGGGGTTGCTGTGACCGCACTTATGGCCTCAGTCTCCTCGACGGACGCCAGGATCATCGTGTCGAGTTCGTCGAGTCGATCGGCAAGCCGCGCCGCAGGCGTCGCGCGCGCCTGGCCGGCATCGGCTGAAACGGTCGCAGGCGCAGTCACTTCCAGCCAGCGAAGGAAATCTTCGTTGTCGTTGACACCAGGCAGACGCAGAGCCTGTTGCCGAATAGCGCGGAGCAAGACAGCAAGCGGACTTTTTGTATTTCCATCGCCCGCGGCGTCCGCCCTCAGTCTTGCGATGAGGCTGTCGTACTCATTGCGCCGTTCGCGCACTTGCCTTCGATGCGTGCCAAGTTGCCCTGCAGCTGTCGTGGATGGTGCTATCGGAAGAGCGACGAGCGTAAGCCCTTCCATTCCTTTCGCGGCGCCAGGCCGGCCGGCCCGGCCTGAGAGATTGCGGAACTCCGCCGCCGACATCGGATACTCGGTCGGGGTTTGCGTCGCGACGTCAAATATAGTTCGCTTCAGGACGGGAAGGAAAATCATGTCGAAGGGCAGGTTGACGCCTTCGGTGAGAGTTGCTGTTGCGACAGTGATCGGGCAGATGGAGCGGTCGATGAGAGCTACCATCAGCCGCCGTAGCCGCTGCGGCATCTGGCCATGATTGGTTGCAATGCCGCGGTCAAGAAGGCGGAGTTCGTGGGAGTTCTCGCCGCAATAATCGATGCAGACCGTGCGCGCGTCGGCAAAGAGCGCCGCATCATCGCCCTCTGAAGGAGGGACGAAAGTCGGGATGTCCTCCCAACCCGCCAAATCGAACGCCTCGGCGTACCAGCCCATCGTCTGTGCGGGACGCTGCGAGATCGAGATTAGGATGCGACGGTCGTCACCTGCGAGGTGCAGCGCCGTCCACAGAATGCTATTCTGCGTAAAATGCTATTGCGGATGCCTGAAAGCGGCTCCGGCATTGGATCAATCTTAAGCGGAATATAAACGTCACCGCGGCCCCGCACGCCGAGCCGATGGTCGTTGACCCGGTGCAACTCGATGCGGGGCGATCCCTTGCTCACCTCGAGCACGCCGATAGCCTGGCGAGTACTGCGATAGTTCGACCCGACCGGCTGCGCGTCGGGATCAGATTCTATCCAGCGGGCAACGGGTGCAGCCGCGCCCCCTGCAACTGCAGTCAGCGCAATGCGGACGATGTTCGGTTTGCGCAGCAGCAGGCGAGAGATAAAGCTTTCGAGCCGGATCGCCCGATTCATATGTTCGGCAAGGGCATTGCGCTCGCGCTCATTGTCTTCAAGAACGACCTGATGGGCCTCATCTACGATGAGTAATTTGAGGCGCGCTAGCAGCATCGGGCCCAGATAGCGCATGAGGGCATCGGCCTTCTCAACCGTCGCGATGAGAACAGTCGGTGAGTCGGACGTCAGCCATGCATCGGTGATTCCCCAGTCGGAACCGCCGTAGAGCCCAGTCACCACGAAGTCGCGACTCAGCTCGCCAGTGAGTTTCGCTTCGACTTCGCCCGCAAGTGCGCGCGATGGCACGATATAGAGCCCAAGCGGTGCAAGGCCCTCCTGATCGTCTCGCAGGATTAGCAGCTCCTTGAGGATCGCTAGATTGGCGACAAGCGTTTTGCCCGAGCCCGTCGGCGTGCAAAGGGCGAAGGACGAGTTGTTGAGGAGCCGTTCTATACCCTGCTTTTGCGACTGCCATAGAATGCCCCGACCACGAGCATACTGCCGCCTTGCAAACTGGTTTACATCCAGCAGTCTTTCGGGATTGAGCAAGCCCAGTTGCCGCAAGGGTTCGTAGATCGTGGACGTGCCGAACCGTTCGCAGGCAGAGCGCAGAAAGAACGCGAGCAGCGCAACATCATCGGGCGAGGTTCGAACGAGAAGGCGCTCGACATCTCGCAAACGATCGAGTGCAACCGAGAACCTTGCGGTATCGCCCCGCCGCAATGTCTGCGCTGCAAGGCCGATACAGCGAACAAGCTCGATGGTGCCGAACCATGTGACGCTTTCTTCGGTACCTTCACCGAAGAACTTCTCGTCAACGCCTCGCAGCGTTAGGTCGCGGTTATCGTTCCAGAACCCCGCAACGCGGCGGAGCACGGCGTCGAAATCGGCCTTCAGAAAATCGGCAAAGAGCCGCGATCCCCGGTCGTCTGGGACGACTTGACGAAGCAGTCCCGAGGCCATCGCCGGCAGGCCACCAAGCTGGTAGCAACCAGCAGCAAACAAAGCGGTCGGAATTTCTTCGCCGATCTTGTCTCTCGCTCGTGCGAGCCATTCCAGCAACTCGCCGGCCCTTCGGAACGCGAGTGTCGCTTCCTCGGGACTTCCCTCGCCGACGGTCGAAAGCACCTTGCCAGCGCGGATCAGGAACCGCGCCTGCTGGAGGATCGTGTTGGAATCGTTCTCGCTCCATTGAATTGTCTCAACATCCCAATCCGTTTGCAGGCACCGGACAAATGATCTCGCCTGCAAAGCACTGAGCGTCCTTTCCTGAGCAAGGTCGTTCTGGATGGCGCGGGCAAGGTCGAGCCGGTCCTGATCGAACTCAGGCAAGAGCAGCCTCCTCTGCCCAGAGGCCTGCATAGATCGCGTTGATCAAACCGTCGCCGTCCGCGATGAGCAATTCGACTACTTGAAGGTCGCGGCCAGCCTTATACTCATCCGGCACAGTCTCCCAGGGGAGGAGCGCCTGACCGGGGCTTCGGCTGGCGGCGGGGCCGCCGGCGAGAAGGATCATATCGGTGCGCTCGACGGGATCGGGATTGCGCCGCGCAAGGATGCGATCGAGCGAGGCAATAACCTTGGCGAACTTATCGGGCTCGCATTCCTCCAGGATGGCGTGGAGTTGCTCCAGGCCGAGCGGCACGGGAAGCGCCCGATTGACCTCATACCAAACACCCTTGCCGTTGTGGATTCTCTTGGTCTTGTCAGCCGGATCGTCAATCTTCTCGCCGAGCATGACGGTGTTCACGACCGATGGGGACCAAATCCCGCGCCACTTGGCCTCGCCCGCAATGAAGCGCGTGACGTTGTCTTCTTCATCGACCACAATCGCGATGAAATCGTCGCCTTTGCGCCCAAGGACCTCGCGTGTGCGGGTCGGGTCTCGGCTGAGAGTGTAGATATATTGACCTGCGTCCTCATGATTACGGAAGAGGAAGACGGGGATCAGGTATTCGTGCTTGCCAACGAAGTCGTAGGTCTCCGACATCATCCCCGACATCACCTCGCCGAAGAGACCTTTACGAGCGGTCAAAGGCAGTGACGCAGGATATTGGGCGTCGCAGCCGGCATCGCTCGCGTCCGGATGGAGGTTGATGCGAGCGAGCTTGTGAAAGCATCCCCTCGCGTCCAGATGGGCCGATTCAAAATAAGGGACAAAATCTCTTTGGAGTTTGGCGTCTGACGGCTGCCTCTCTTCAAGAAGCAAGTGACCGTAGTTTCCGAACTCGCTCGGATATTCGCTCAGCCAAGCATTAAGCGCTTTTTTGGGAGGAGGTGCGGTATGCATAAGGCCTGTTCTTATATGACGTTTTTTTGCAATTTAAGCAAAGCACTAGAGTTACGCTACTGCACTATCCCGTTATACAAGAAAATCTGGATACTGGCAGCCGTTGGAGTTTCTTCTTCGATAGGCACAAATCGGCACGACCGCGACGTCTTGGATGTTTACCCGCAACATCAGTTTTTGGCATTTCGCTACGCCTTCGGCAACGGCCGAGACGAGGCGCAAAGCGGGACTCGCCGCTTTTGGTCGCGATCGACTTGGTTTGCGCGTCACATCGCTAGACGTTGTAAAGCACGCCGACGATTTTCCGAGCGCCAACGACCGATGGAACCCCGCATCCCGCCTTTCCAACAGAAAGGACCTGAGACGATCCCATCCCGCCTATGCTCTCGAACAGCCTGAGATGGGAAAGGTCGCCAGGAAGTGCCGACCCCACCCGCTTGAAAATGCTTGATCCGTCATCCAGGAAAAGGGCAACGAGGGCGTCCTGATGATGC
This sequence comes from Mesorhizobium sp. M0051, assembly GCF_040323235.1. Classification (NCBI taxonomy): domain Bacteria; kingdom Pseudomonadati; phylum Pseudomonadota; class Alphaproteobacteria; order Hyphomicrobiales; family Phyllobacteriaceae; genus Mesorhizobium; species Mesorhizobium sp. M0051. The sequence goes on along the minus strand of NZ_JAMYUT010000026.1, from coordinate 91,754 downwards.
CCGAGGGTATCGAGTTCGATGTGATCCCCTCCAAGGACGACTTGCTTGTCCAGTGCGAGCGGCACCGCACTTTCATCGACCACGCGGAAGGCGACTGCGATCCGCTGTAACTCTCTGTTGACGTCAACAGCTACGGCCTCTTCTGGGCCATGATCGACGCGCACCCTGTGGTCGAAAATGATCCCGACAACTTGGTGAATTGCCGTTTCATCCTCGGGTAGAAAGACGGTTTTAGGATTGCGGATGCGCGGGTCCGGCGTCTCGGCAGTAAGGCCGATTAATCCGCCATTTGCACTGCGAACCAGCCGGCGCGCAAAAATATCCTTGCCGTGACGAGCGATCACAAGCCGCCGGTCCGCGCTTGGTGCTGCGATGGACTTAACGATCGCAAGACTGCCAGCGGGTGCCGCGAACCCGAAGTTGGCCCGCCTGAGATAGTATGCGACGCAGCCCTCAAGAGCGCGCGAATCCAGAATCTCTGGTTCGTCCTGAGTTCCCGTAGCCGCCCGGTGCCGGGTAAAGGCCGCCAAGTCAGGACAGATGATGACCTGCGGTGTGGAAAGCGAAGTAAAGTCGATCGCAGCTGGCGCCTCAAGCTTCTGCTTCGCTTCTGGGGCGTCCCGCCGGCGCCAGCGATAGCATTCTTCACGCATGTCCTCGGCAAGTTTGATCAGATCGACCAATTGGCTAGCGCATAACGCGACCTCTCCAGCAGTGATGTCTAGGCGACGTCCGTGATGGGCCTTGTTCATCAAGGCCAACACCGGGGAATTGTCACCCAACGCGGGGTGTTCAGTGAAACGCCTGAAAATGCCTGCGCCAAACATCCCGACCGATCCGGCACGCGCCAATGGGCGCATCCGCTGCACCAAATCGGCGAGCGTGGGATTCGGCGTAGCCTTCGCCCAGGATGAATGGGCCGGATCCTCGAACATGTCCCCAAGCTGCGCCTCGAGGAATACGCGACATCCATCGGCGAACTCGCGTGCGGGCTCTTCTTCATTTGGGTCGGCATCAAAGCGCTTCTTGCGATCAAGCAGGACGGAATGGGGTACGATCGTCCTGACGCGGGGCTGCAGCCGTGTCGCGGGATGCACCGCAAGATGCTCAATTCCGCCCGAAAGCTGGATTTTGGCAACTCGGCTGCTGAAGCGGGGATCATAGGACGTAACGATGACCTGGGCCCCCCCGCTCGCCAAGTTTCCGAGTGCGGCCGCCAGCCGTTCCCGGTTTTCGTCGTCAAGCAGCTCCTGGGGATCGTCAAGCACGAGAGTGGTCAGACCGCCACGCTCCTTCAGCACGTGCTGCCAGAAAGCGAAAAAGAATGCGACCAAACTCGCCCTTAGGGCCGACGCGTTCGTGACATGTTGGGCTGGAGCCGCGACACCTCCTGCTTGGACGACGAGTTCCAATTCGCCTTTGCGGCCCATGTCGGTATCGACGAGTTGGTGAGCCGTATCGGGAAAAGCGCCGAGATAGATCAGATGCCGCCATGCGGCGGCGTCAGTTCGAAGGATTTTGCGAAGCTGGTCGACTTGCCTGTCAGCCAGTGCTCCCAAATCAGCGAGTTGGCTGAGCGCCGTGCTTGCCGTCGCGTAATTGGCAAGCCGGATTTCAGCTGCCCGACGCGTCGCCAAGTGCTTCGAGAGCCGTGCACACTGGGTTAACGCGTCCGATATCGGCTCGGCTGCTTTGACGATGTTTTGAAGTTCCAACAGCTTCCCGGTAAGGGTTAGCTTCTCTGCAGGCTCTCCTTCCTTGGGCTTGCGCCCGAGTACGCGGGTGAGGACGTCCTTTGCCAATGCATCGTTGTTCTGGCGCCAACGGGCAAAGCGGATTGCCCGGTCAAGCCGCTCCAAGGCCAGTTGAAGGTCGCTACACCCTGCTGGCAAAGCGATGGCGGTGGGACCATCCAATTCCGCGCGATTCTCGAATACGCCATCGAGGCTCAAGGCCGTGGGGGACTTCAACTCGCCAAGAATGCCCGAAAACGGTGCGAACGAAAAAGCCTCTTCAACGAGCGCTTTTCTCAGAAGGTCGCACGGATTTGACGGCAAGTCCGTAGTCAACTCAGCGCGAAGCGCCTCGGGTAACGAGCGCAACATATTACCATGGGCATTTGCCGCCCAATGGGCAAGGGTTTGCGACAAGAGGTTAGCATTGGAAGCAGCCCCGGCTAGGTGTTGTTTGACCGGCTGACCCGTCACAGGGTCGACGGCATGTGAATGATCGCCACCACACACGACGCACCGGTCTTGGTCGCGTGCTGGGTCCGGATGATCCGTCATCCAGGCCTTGATCCGCGCATACAAGCGCGTTCGTGCTGCGCTTGATGGATTTTGCGCCAGTTCCTGGAGGGTACGCGCTTCCGTCAGAATGGCAGTCAGCTTGTCTTCGGCACCGCCGAGCTGGTCCGGGGTCAGTTTGCGGAGGTCGGCGAGTCGCGCGATCGACTTCAATGTTTGGGGCTGGCTGAAACGCTCGAGCGCGCGACCGATGTTATCTTCGAGGTCGGAACGCAGTTTTGGATCGGCGGGATCGAAACGCCCGCCAAGGATCTCTTTCGCGGACTCAAACGCCGATGCCTTTGCGTCGTCGAAGTGCGCCTTGATGGTCTTAACCTTTTCCTCAATGGCCTTGTCGTCCGACGGGACTGGCACCGCCATCGGCGGCTCAAGCCCAGCATGGGTCCGCAAGATTTTTTCGAGGTCGCCTTTGGCAACGTTGTAGTCGGCGTCCGCCTTATCGCGTTCGCTGCGCTTAGCCTTAACGAGGTCTTTGTCAATTTTGGTTTTCGCGCGGCGCGTATGTGCGGCAAGGTCCACCAGCGCAGATAACCCTGTAAGCTCTGACACTGCGCGCCCCAATTCTGACTCGGATCCCAACCGAATGAGCGGGAGTAGGGCTGGCATGACGGTGCCGATGCGAAGTGCGATAGGATCGACCCCAAGCGCGGATAGATCGGGTGGCAACTCCTTCAGCTTGCCCTGAAGCGAGCGCGTTATGCTTCGGCGGATTGGGGGAAGCTCCACGCCGCCGTCATCAACGAAGGTCAGTTCAACCCATGTATCTGCGAGAACCCAGTCCTTGTCTGGCCGGTACTCGTCCAGGAGTGGCATGGGTGTCAGTGAGGACAATTTGTGCGTTGTCCGCTCGTCCTCCGCATTGCCTATCCAGCAATCAAAGTCCTCCGGGTTTTCCGGCTCGCGCTGCGGCCGAAGCATCTGACCGGTGAGGGTCCAGATGACCGAATTGAGCAGGGAGGTTTTGCCGGATCCGTTCCGCCCTTCGAAGAGCGTGATTGGGGACCAGAACTCATGGACATAATTCTCCGGAGCCGCATCCGGTGTCCCAAACTTATGCAGGCCGGCGAACCGGTGGGCCTCAACCCTCTTCAGCCGAAGGCGCCGATTGTTCGCGTTCGCGGGCCGCGAGGGCAAGGCCTTCACGGCAGGTGGCGGTTGGGAAATCGCGTCCACGAGTTCTTCCGCATGCAGGGAGCGGACATCAGCACTCCAGGTCGCCGGGCCACGATTTTGATACCATCCCAACGCGCTACGCGTTGCAGTATCAGGCAAAGAAAATCTGCGCGCGCCTTCAATGAGAACTGGGACGCCTGTAATCAAATCGGCAACTAACGAGTCTATTGTGTGCAAATGCAGCGCACGAGCATTTAGCCCGTCGATGTTTTCGTCTGACCCTTCTTGCACCGGAGACGCCTTCACCAATGGTGTTGAGGTAGAGAGAGTGTGTGACACTAGCGAAATAATTGTCCGGTATCAGAAAATTTTGCCTTCGAGGGGGCGCCTGCCAACAACTTTGCAGTTAAGCGAGTCCTTTTTGCGCCAGTCCGCTTCTTGTCGGTTCCGGCCAGCGTGGGGCTTTTGGAAACAGTCGTGAGAAGCAGCGCTGGTTCGCAAGGCGCTCCACTACAATCTCACCCTGACCGTAGTAGCATGCATTCCCCTCGGTTAGTTGCCTTCAACTTTAAACAATGCGGCACGACGGCGACGTCGATCAAAAGATCGGCGCTAGCTTCGCGGAAGGTGATCAAGATTCCCCCGTACAACTCGCGAGGTGACTCCCACGCGCTCGACGCTGAAACGCTCGACAGTTTTCCGGAATGGACAAGGGGCAGGGGCTTGCGGCCGGTTTTAGCCTTTCGCCGATACACCTTGTCAGCTTGAAGGCGCGTTCCGGACATTCGATCTTCGCCTTCTTTCGACCGTAAGCAAGCCATCACGATCCAGATTGGGTCGTCGCGATATGATGCCTGGCCCTAGCGATTGCTTCGTCCAGGCGCGTCCGTGAGACCGCCGCAAGCCGTTCGACCCCAAGGAGTCGCGCCATATCGCGTGCAGGATCGGGCATGTCCAGCAGTTCCGCATTGTCGATCACCACCGAGGCTAGTTCCGCCAACGGTATCTCGGCAATCGAACGCCGGGCCTCCTCATTGACGGGTAGACGATATGGCATCGGGTCCAAGACCTTGCCCTTCTTCCAAATGAACTCGCCGCTCGACTCTTGTGTCCTGTCCAGATCCCGCAAATGAAGATCAATCCTCTCGCGGATGCGTCCGCCCGTGCGGAGCCAACCATGGGCCCGAGCAATCCGTTGGGCGAGGACGTCTGTTCGCAATGGACTTTCAGTGTCGACGACGGTTTCAATCATGCCAAGCAGCGTCGCGCGATAGCCAAATTCGAAGAACTGATCGGGGTCTGCCCGCAGGCCACTGAGATCGGCCAACCGATACCGCCTGTCCGCGGTGCTGTCGGCAATAATTGGGCCCGTTATCGGTGGTGGTGCGGTCGTCTCAGCGGGGCTCGAAGCTGCCGGAATATTCACCGATACGAGTTCAGTCACCGCCACCGTCGGCGGCGATGGAAGCTCCTCGATTGGCGTCTGGTGGTCCTCGGCGATCTCCTCGGTCGGGTTGACCTGGCGCCCCATATCCCAGTGAGCCTCGGTCTCCGGTTCTTCGGCCGCACGTTTCGCCCGGCCCTCTTCCAGTAGGGTTTCCAAGCTGGTGTGCAACTGTTCGGCACATCCGTTGGCGTCGAACCACCAGTCCGTTGACCAGACGCGCAGGATGTTCCAGCCCAGCCCCTTCAGCACTTGTTCGCGAACCTTGTCGCGATCCCTTGCCGTTGACGACCGGTGATAGGTCGCACCGTCGCATTCCACCCCAGCCAGGTAGGCGCCAGCCAAATCCGGGTTCCGGATCGCGAGATCGATGCGGAAGCCGGAAATTCCGACCTGCGGGACCACAATCCATCCCCGTCGTTCCAACTGCGTGGCCACGGCTTCCTCGAAGGGAGAATCGAAACCTCCGACAGATCCGATGTCCTGGGCCGGCAGCGCGATCGCGCCTCTCTCAGCATAGTCGAGGAATGTCTTCAGATGCTGAACGCCGAGCGCCTTGCTTCTCGCCGGGTCGATCTGGTCTGCCGTGAACCCGGAAAAGACGATGAGTTCCTGACGGGCTCGGGTCACGGCGACATTGAGACGCCGCTCGCCTCCGTCACGGTTCAGGGCCCCGAAATCCATCGGCGGTGACTTTCCGGAGGCATCCTTCCAGAATGTGATCGAAAACAGGATGACATCCCTTTCGTCGCCCTGCACGTTCTCCAGATTCTTGACGATCGTTGGCTCGACGCGATCTTCGGCGAAGAACCATTCGAGTTCAGGATGATCGCGGCGCGCGGCATCGAACAGATCCAGGATCAGGGACTGTTGCTGGGCATTGAAGGTGATGACGCCGAGCGTCGGACGGCTATTCTCGGGGAGTTTTAGCCAGCTCTTCAGCCGCGCGACCGCCTCAGCCGCCACAGCCTCCGCCTCGATGCGGTTCGTGCGGCTCTTGCCACGGTCATAAATGCCGTTCGGCACCTTTCGCAGGCGCACCGCGCGGTCCTCGACCGCTGGAGAAGGAAACGTCACCAGCCGGTTCTGATAGTAGTGATGGTTCGAGAAGGCGATCAAGGATTCGCTTCGGCTGCGGTAATGCCACCTCAGATCGCGCACCGGAATACCGGACGCCCTCGCCTCGTCCAGAATGCTCTCCAAGTCTTTCTCGTGGTCGGCGATTTCGTCTTCGTCCTCGTTGCGTCCGAAGAAATTGGTCGGCGGCAGCTGCTTGGGATCGCCCACGATAATGGTCTGACGCGCCCTGGCAATGGCGCCGACCGCGTCCCATGTGGTGATCTGCGATGCCTCGTCGAAGATCACCACGTCAAACAGAGCCTGGTTGGGGGGAAGATACTGGGCAATGGAGAGCGGCGACATCAACATGCAGGGCGCAAGCTTGGAAAAGCATTCCGGCATCTTGCCGATCATATCTCGGATCGACTGGTTGGGCCGCTGAAGCTCCATCTGATGTCGCAGCAGTCCCAGTTCCGAGTTGCGCGAAACACCTTGAACCGCCGGCAGGCCATGTGCGATTGAACTGATGACGCGCTGCGCGGCATGCGACCGCGCGAGATCGTCGATCTCACGGAACTCCTTGATAGCGTTCTCGTGCTGAAACCTGCGAAAATTTCGCAAGACAAGATCATCATCAAGGACCTTCGGGAGCCACCATCGGGCATAGCCAATGCGAAACGCCGAGCGCACGTGTTCGGGGCGGATGGCTCCCATCTCGATCTGCTCGACCAGAGGGGCAAGGTTGTGGCTGATTGCCCTGCTCCTGGCTCGACACCAGGCCGACCAGTCGCGCAGCAGATTTCGCGCGCCTATCAGAGCACCGAGCTTCATGTTGAGCGCGGCGAGACTTGTGCCATCGGCGCTGTCGGGAACGTCCCGCCCAGCAATCTCACCGAACACCCGACGGGCGACCTCGAGGCTTTTCGTAGCCGCGAGAAACCGGTCCCCCGCTTGACGTACCCTGTCATTTTCCAGCGTGCCCCGAAGGCTCGGCGCGACAGAACGCAGAACGGATCGTATTTCCTCTTGAGAGCATCCGGGAATACGCAGGGCGCCGCGAAGTTGTTGGGCGAGATCGAGGATTTCCGCAACCGCCTTTGCATCCGTCGCAAGGCCATCGACCCGCAGCGGCTTCCCAGCCAACGGGCTCCGGTCGATGGCGGAGAGAGCCTGCTTCATCCGCTGCAACAGCGGCAGGTCCCTGCCGGGGTCCGCCGTGCCAAGTTCAACATAGCCCTGCAGAAGCTTCTGGACCTTGCGCCCACCAAGCATGGAGTTCGGCCAGAACGATGTCTTCGCTTCGCGCCATTGACGGTCCAGACCATCGCAATCCAGCTCACGGAGCTGGGCAATGCCATAGGTAGTGGCAAGGCCTCGCTCAGCTTCGCGATAGGTTTCGATCGAACGTCCCAAATCAACGAGCGCGGGCCTGCACTGAGCGAAGTCCCGGTCGAACGCAATCGAGATGTCGCGACCTCGGCTTTGGCTCAGGACCTCCGCCAAGCTTGCAAGGCTCTCGAGTACGGCGCCCGACACCGGCTCTTTGGCGCCGAGGCCCAGACTGGCGAGGTAATCGCCGATCGAGCTCGTCAAAAGTTCGATTGCAGTCTGAAGTGATTTCGCTGCGGAAATCAGGTTTTCTTGCCAACCGATGCTCCACTCGCCAACATCGATCAGGTCTAGTGCCGGCTCACGGTCGACGGATGCAAAGACAAGGCCGACTTCTGCGGCTAGCTCTTCCAGATCGAAGAGTGTTTGCGCGTCGTGCGCATCGCGCGCCTGCCATGTGAGCACAGGCGCAGGCTCATCTACCGATCTAAGGGCTATCCCCAATGCCAGATAGGGCGTCCAGCCATTTGAGTAGCGTTTGTGAAGCGCCTCGACGTAGGCATTCAATTCATCGCGCCTCACCCGAAGCCGCTCGTTGATGGCGACCCATTCGGACGCGTCGGTTCGACCGCCATGTTCCCAGGAAGATTTCAGCTGCCCGAGAAAATGCTTGCGGTCGGCCTTGTTCGAATGCAGCTCGATACAGTGATTTCCCAGGCCATGTTCCCGCAGCCGGCGATAGACGACGTCGAGAGCCGCCGTCTTCTCGGCCACGAAAAGGACGGTCTTCCCTACACCCAGGCAGTTGGCGATCATGTTGGCGATGGTCTGGCTCTTGCCCGTTCCTGGGGGACCCACGATGACGAAGTCATGGCCCTCGGCAGCCGCGAGACTGGCGGCCGTCTGCGATGAATCCAAAGGCAGAAGGCTTATGATGCTCGATGGCGCATAGGCGCGGTCGAGGTCACGCTCCTCGCGAAATGGCGACTGTCCATCCGCGGCCTGAAAGGCCTGCTCCGGTGTGTCGATGAGGTGGCGCACGACCCTGTTTTGGCGCAGCGCCTCGGTCCGCTCGACCAGATCCTTCCACATGAGAAACTTCGCGAAGGAAAAGGTTGATAGCGCGGTTTCGTCGATGACCTCCATTCCGGGAACGTCACGCACCGCCTGCCGCATCATGGTGAGTACCCGCGGCACATCAATGCCATTGTCGTCCAGCGGCAGATCGCCTCCAAACTGTGGAAGGCGCAAATCAAAGTCCCGCTCCAGGAACTGGAGAAGCGTTGCGTTGAAACGGGGTTCGTCTTCATGGAAGCGGATCGTGAAGCGCGACGTCGCACTGCGGCGCTCAAGCCGTACTGGCACGAGAAGCAGTGGTGCCCGATAGCTGCGGTCATCGTCCGGCTTCTTTTTCCAACGCAGAAAGCCCACCGCGAGGAACAGGGTATTTGCCCCTCCCTCGGCGAAATCGTTGCGGACCTGCCGATGCAGATCGATCAGCCTGGCGTCCAGCTGGCGGGCGTCCAGGGTCGACGGCAGCTCGTCCCTGAGCAGCGCCTCGGCCGCGAAACCGCGCTGAAGGTCGCGCCCGTGGACGTCGCGATAAAGCACCTCGTCTCGTTCGCCCAAGGGGTTCTGCTCGGGGAGCGATATGAGACGGATAGCGACACCATTTGCGAGCCGATCCTCCAGATAGGCCACGTCAGTGCACAGAAACGGAATGGTCTTCTTCGAATCCGGGAGATTGAGGAGCCGGTTTCGCAGCGTCAGGTCGAGGAGCTTCTTCTGCCAGCGGTCGATACGGCCGGCGGCATTGGTTGGCTTTACTTCGATAGCCTCGGCCGGCAATTCGCCAATCGATGGCGCTGGAGGAAGTGGCAGAACGGCGGCGACATCCACATCATCCTCGACGGCGTTGCGGCGGATCGGCTCGTGTGAGGCGAGCGGCGTTATGCCGCCGCTGCGAGAGCGGCGAACGTCTATAGCCGCGACGAAGGCGTGCGCCTGGTCTTCCGCTAGACGGTTGCTCAACGCACTTTGCGCGCCGTCAAGTGTGAGCGCAGGTCGATGTGTGACGCCAGTTGTCTCGAAAGCAATGAATTCGCGGGACGCCAATGCTTTGCGGACCTCCATCTGATCCGTCTCAATGGCATTGGCAAAGGTTCTCTTGGTCAGCCAGACGCCGGCCGCCGCATGCCCCTCGAACATCAAGATACCCGGGTGCAAGCCGGCAGCCTCCAGGGCCGCGGCAAACAGAAGCGTGGTGTCAAGGCAGGTCGCAAGACGCTCCTGCGCAATCGTCGTTGGGCGCCTGATCTTCTGGCCTCGGCTCTCGAAGCTGGCCGGCGGCTCCGCATAGTGCAATCCCATCCCGGCGATCGCCGAATAGATGGCCGCGGTCAGCATGTATGCCCGTTGGGGACTCTGGGATTGATATCCGTCCAGGCCACTCGGGTGACCATGCGCTACAAGTCGTTCCGCCGCGGCCCGCAGGATCTGCGCCACACCCGGATCATTTGGCATGGCGAATGCTGGCAGCAATTGAGCCATATCCGCAACGCCACCCCATTCGTCGCGCGCGAGCAGTCTGACTGTCAGGCGTCTTTCATCGAGAACGTTTCCCGCTGATGACAGGCGAAGCGTAATCTCTCCGCGTTCGGCCTCGTTCAGGCCGGCGAGATAAGCAGCATCCAGCTCGACTTTGCGGTCGCTCAGCGGAAGCCTGTCGCCAGGGATGAGCCGATCGACTGTCCACGTCTTCGGTCTCAGGAACGACGGTGAAGATGTCAACTCAAGACGGCAGTGTTCAAAATGAGCGGCCGAGTTGTTTTCAATTCGTATCGAACGAATGACCGGTATCGCGTTCTGATAGGATGCATATGTGAAGCTGGAAGCGACATCGGCAACGATGGATGGCGCAGCAGAAATATCGGATGCGGCACTGTCAATTGTTGCGTACTGAGAACTATCGGCTGATTCCATTGATGCAGTACCCCCCTTGAGAGACTAGCGGCTTTTTTCCCTCTTGTCGTGCTTTTGGATGTCAGATCAGAACAAGAAGCCCTTTTGTCAGCTTGATGGTTTGGATGTACAGATGACTGGGAAGCGGATCGCAGCGTTTCCCGGCGAACCCTATCGAGGCCCTGTCGCCACATTCCAAACCATGAAAGAGAGTTGCCGAAAGCGGCTGGGCTTTGCTAACCGGTTGCGAGAGGCGGCGAAGCCGGCCTAGCAAGCGCCTGAATGAAAAGTACCCTAAGTTCGAACCGCTGGGACCGAGTGCCGAGAAATTCGCGTCGAACCACGTCCCTTCGTTCGGGCCGGAGATAGCCCAATGGCATTTCGCTTCATCCATACGGCCGACATTCATCTCGACTCGCCGCTGCGCTCGCTGGCGATGCGAAACCCCGATCTTGCCGAACTGGTGGGAGACGCCAGCCGTCAGGCCTTTGTCTCCATCGTCGACCTTTGCCTTGCGGAGCGGGTCGATGCCCTCGTCATTGCCGGCGATCTTTACGACGGTGATCAGACGTCGATGAAGACGGCACGCTTCCTGGCCATGCAGATCACCCGTCTCCACCAGGCCGGTGTCAGGGTCTTCATGATCCGTGGAAACCACGACGCCATGTCGCGGATTACGAAGCAGCTCGTGTTTCCCGACACTGTGACGCTCTTTGGTGGCCGTGCCCAACCGGTGCTGCAATCAGCCGGAGGCCTGGACGTCATGGTCCATGGCTTGAGCTTCGCAAACCCAAAGGCACCGGAGAGCCTGCTGCCCAAATACACGGCTCCGCGCGAAGGAGTGGTCAATATCGGCATCATGCACACCAGTCTGGCCGGATCGCCCGGACATGACGTCTACGCCCCTTGCAGCGTTGCCGATTTGCACGGCCATGGTTTCGACTATTGGGCGCTGGGCCACATTCATGTTCGCAAAGTCCATCCCGGCGCGCGCACGGTGGTGATGCCGGGAATGCCGCAAGGTAGGGATATCAATGAGGCAGGAGAGAAATCCGTCACCCTGGTAACGATAAGCGATGACCGGACCGTCGCGATCGAGGAGAGGCTGACCAGCGTCGCGCAATTCCAGCGGATGAATGTTAATCTGACCGGGACGCTGGAATGGCCCGAGGCCGTCGGACGGATCCGGTCCGCACTCGAGCAAACCCGGGCCTCCGTTCGATCCCGCCATGCTGTGGTCCGCCTCGGTCTGACCGGTACGTCGCCTCTGTCCTGGAAAATAATCCGCGACAGGGATCTGCTGCTCGGCGAGGCTGAACAAGCAGCCGAACAGGTGGGTGATGCGTGGATCGAAAAGCTCGAGCTCGATCTATCACCGCCCAACAGTGATACATCCGACAGCGCTGCCGATCCGGTGCTGGAGCTCGCGCAATCAATGCTCGCCTTTGCCAAGTCGGAAGCTTTTCGAGCGGAAGCCAAAGCCCTGGTTTTGAAAGCCATCGCGGATCTACCGCCAGACGCGCGCGACTTTGCCGGAAAGGACGAAGCCGCACTGGACGTGTTCCTCGACGGTGCTCTCGCCCGCGGCGCCGATCTGGTCACGGCCCGCCTCAAGGCAGGCGGGCAGCAATGAGACTGCGGCGCCTCGACCTCATTCGCTACGGGAAGTTTACCGACAAGGCGCTCGACTTCGGGCCAAAGCCGGAGTCCGGACCCGATTTGCACATTGTGTTCGGCTTGAACGAGGCTGGAAAATCGACAGCACTTTCCGGTTATTTGGACCTACTGTTCGGCATTGAGGAACGCAGCCGCTACAACTTCCTGCATGAGTATAGCGCCATGCGCGTTGGCGGCGTGCTCGAACTCGCCGGCGAAGAACAGACCTTTTCGCGCACGAAACAGCGCAGCAACTCGCTGCACGATGCAACGGGCCAACCGGCCAGTGAAGTCGCGATATCGGCACATCTGGCAGGCCTGTCGCGCCAGGCCTACAGCACCATGTTCTCACTGAATGACGAGACGCTGGAAGCAGGCGGAAAGTCGATTCTGGAATCGCGCGGAGACCTCGGCAAGCTGCTTTTCGCGGCCAGCGCCGGACTGGGGCACGCCAGTGACATCCTGAGCGCGCTCGAGGCGGAGGCAGACTCTCTCTATCGCAAACAGGCACACGGAACCGAACTTGCGCTGCTCAAGAAGCGGTTTGCCGAACTGAAGTCGCGCAAGGATGAAATCGACACGTTGGCCTCCACCTTCGAGACATTGGAGGCGGACCGTGTCGAGGCCGCGGAAAAATACGATCGCAGCATAGCTGAACGATCGGTGCTGTCGGCTCGCCTGGAGACAATCGCGAAGTATCTGCGCGCGGCTCCCCTTGCGGCCGATATCCAGCGGAAGGCCGCTCGGCTTGCCGAATTGCCTGACCTGCCTTCGCCGCCCCGGACCTGGACGGGGAGTGTCGCCGAAATGATCGATCAGGACGCCAGCCTGCGAACGCGCCAACTGGCAAACGACGACGAAATGGAGAGGCTAAGGGCGAAGATCGCGGCGATCACCGTGGACGAGGCGATCCTCGCAATCTCAGAACAGGTTCGCGGACTGGCCGATCGCAAGGCGCGATATGTTTCTGCGGGCCTGGATCTGCCCACCCGCAGGACCGAGCTTCAAATCCTCGACAACGCCGTCGCGAATTGCCTTGCCGCCTTGGGAAAATCCACAGAACCGGAGCCAGCTTCGCTTCTCCTGCCCGCCGCCATTGTGGGGACCGTTCGCAATATGGTCGAACAGCGATCCGGAATAACCACCAGCGTGCGTGTTGCCCGCGATGAGGCCGCGGCAGCCCTGGATGCGCTTCACACGGCGCGGCACCGGATCGGTGAAGAACGCGCTGTGCCTGAACCTGCCAGGGCGAGGCTGACGGCAGCAGTGTCAAAGACGAGAGCAAGTGGGCATCTGAGCGAGATAAAGGCGGCGCGTGAGGCGGAAGACTCGAGTCAAATTCGTTGGCGGACAGCAATCCGGCGTCTCCAGCCGTGGACGGGGGACGCGGAAGATCTCTCAGCGATGTCAGTTCCAAGCGCCAGACAAATCGCGGCCTGGAAGACACTTTCGGCAGAGCATGAGAGGAACAGAGCAGTCCTTTCCGAACGTCTGACGGAGCAAGAGCAAACGCATGCCTCGCAGTTGGCACATTTGGAGGCCATCCGGTCCTCGGTCGATGTGGCGGATGATGAAACCGCAATGGCCATGCGGCAGAAGCGGGACGAGGCTTGGAAGGGCCATCGCGACAGGCTGATCGCGGAGACGGCGGACATTTTCGAGGTGGCGTTGGCTCGTGACGATGATGCTGCAGCAACCCGTCTGGTCCACGCGCGCGAGCTCGCTGAAATCCGAACAACGATGCGAAGCCTCGCCGAAGGCGTCACCGGCATCGCGCGCACGGTTGATCAACTGGGGCAGCTCGCCTCGAGCGCGAAAGCGGCACTCTCAGAAATCACCGCCGCAGCGAGAGACTTGCTTGGGACATGCCAGGAAACCTCGCCTGAGCTTTTGATTGGGCTGATCGAGGAGCGTAGCTCCGCCCGCGCCGATGCGCTCGCGGCCTGGGACGAAATCTTGGTCGCGCGCAAGAAGTTTGAGCGGGCAACTGACGATGGGGCCCTGATACGCCTCGAGGTGAGAGCGGCCCTGGAAAGCGTCGGGATACAGCCGGAAGCGAATGAGAGCCTGGAGGCCATGGTGGCCGTTGCTGAACGGTTCATCGACAGGCAAGCCAAGGTCGATGCGGAACGCGCCGAGGCGATCAAAACGGTGAGCGCTAGGGAGGAAGATCTTGCAATCAGGCGCCGCGCCCTGGAGGTGGCGGAAAGCCGTGAGGAGGATTGGGTAGCCGATGTTACCGCAGCCCTTAAGGGCACTTGGTTGGAAAGCGGAATTTCCGCGCCTGGCGTCGGCGGCGTCCTCGATCAGTTGGTGGAGCTGTCAAAGGCCATCCAGGATCGCGACGCGATGCGGTTGCGTATTGCGAAGATGGAAACGGACAGGGGCACGCTCATCGAGGAGGTTACTGCTGTCGCAAGACAAATAGGTGAGCCGGCGGACAAGGCTGACCCGGAACAGTTGGCCATCAGGCTTGCCGAGCGCCTGGAGCGCGCCGATCGTGCCCGCGAGACAAAGGCGACCCTGCTCGTTGACCAGCAGCGCTTGGAGGATGTTCGTGACGCGCTCGATTTGGAGGTCGCGATGCACGAGCGAAGCAAGCAGGATGTGTTGACCGCCTTTAGCGTGGCCACCCTGTCCGAAGTCGTAGAGCGCGATGAATTGCTTAGGGAAAGGGACCGCTTGCGTGCCGCCTTGACCAACCTTGAAGAACAGCTGTCGGCTGAGCTCACGGCAGACGGTGCCAAACAAGCCCATTCGATCCTGGATGGTCTTGACTTGCATGGGCTTGCGATCGAGAAGGCCGAAAGCGAGCGGCGGCTTGGCGATCTCGATGAACTGATACAGCAACAGCTTATCCGGCGGACCCGTGCGGCCGACAAGCTGGACGCCATTGGCGGCGACAGCGCGGTTGCCCGAATAGATGCCGAGCGTCGCACCGTGCTTCTTGAAATCGAGGAGAGGGCGGTTCGGTATATCGAGCTGAAACTGGGAGTAATGTCCGCGGCAAACGCTCTGAGAGTGTATCGCGAGCAGCATCGCTCCGGGATGATGGTCCGGGCATCTGATGCCTTCGCGCTTATCACACGCGGTCAGTACGCGGGCTTGGCGACCCAGCCGGTGAAAGGCGGCGAAGTCCTAATTGCCATGCAACGCGACGGGCATTCCAAGGTTGCCGACGCGCTGTCGAAGGGCGCTCAGTTTCAGCTGTACCTAGCCCTGAGGCTCGCTGGCTACTACGAGTTTGCGCGGCTTAGACCCTCCGTGCCCTTTATCGCCGACGATATAATGGAGACCTTCGACCACGTCCGATCCGAGGAGGTCTTCAAATTGTTTGGTGAGATGGCATGTGCCGGTCAGGTTATCTACCTCACGCATCACCAACACCTGTGCGAGATCGCCAAGGCAGTCATTCCCAGCGTGACGATCCATGAGCTCGGATAGTTGTGCTCGTTTTCCGTTGGTGCAAATGATCGCCTCGGGATCAATCCAGGCGTCCAATCCCCATGTCGTAGGTGATCGCAATGGACCTTCCATGCGTGCACCACATCATCGGAAGTTGGCGCCTCAAGGTGACAAGCTGAAAACCTGGCCCAACGCATGTTCATGATTTGTGCTCCGAAAGTCAGGCAAACTGATGTGATGTCCGGAATTATTTGGCATTTCACGGGGTTTACCAGTCCGGCATTTTGGGGCCGCCGTGGGTGGCCTATGCGACTGAAAATAGGAGATTTTTCTGGCTACGGGTAGGGGTTTTCGATCATAAGACTAAGTTTGCCAATGGCCTCGATGTCAGTTTATTCTGGATTGGCATTAAGTGATTGGATTTGCGCAGATATAGCCGCCCTTGTTGGTCAACCCGCTCACGGTCGACAATGGATTTGTAAACCCGGGATGGACAGGATTGGTAAACCGGGTCACGGCTCCCAAGGGGCTTATTCCAGGCTGCGTGGCGATGTTGAGCGTGTCACGCCAGATATAATTCCAGCTGGTACACGATGGTCTCCGCTGCCGCTGAGGACCAAGCACGATGACGATCAATGAGTTTGTGCCACTCACGGTGATCGCCCAGTTGGCAGGAATCTCCCGGCAGGCAGTTTGGAAGGCCTGCCAGCGTGGCAACTGGCGAGGGCACTCGCTGGAGGTGCGCGTTGTCCGGGGTAAGGGCGGCAACGCGGGCAAGCAGTATCTCGTCAACTCGACTTCCCTCCCACTCGAGTTGCAGCTCCGTTTAACGCCCGTTGAAATATCGGTTCAAAACCGTCCGAAGCCGATTGCTAGGCGAGGCCGGCGCCACCGAGCGGATAAAGGCAAGAAACGCGTCGTCATCAGCCGGCAGTGGGATGCTTTGGTACCCTTTGACCCTGTCACCAAGGCCAGGATTGCAGAAGACCTGAAGCAGGAAATCCGAGGCCTTCTGGCGGCCGGCGCAGCTTGGGGACACGTCAAGGTCTTGGCCCGCAACTTCCTGGTAGCGACCACCAGGTCATGGGGGTTCCGCCCCAGTGATCCAGCGAGTTTTGAGCAAGCCTGTTCGATCCCGTGGACGCTCGTTTCGGAAGAGCTGCATTATCGGAAGGTCCACCAGTTTCGAACGAACCGCAAAGCCTACGAGGACAGCCGCCCGCGCGGGCGGCGCTCCATCGAAGGCATGCGCCCGATGGAGTTGGTCGTCGGAGACGTGCACCCCATCGATATCCACCTGACGCGGGCGGACGGCTCGATTTGTACTGCGAAGCTGATCGGGTTCCTTGATTGGGCGACTGGCCGCGTCTGGTGTGACTTGATCGCATTCGACACGCGGGGCGGCGTCAACAACCGCGATGTGATCGAAGTATTTGCGGCCATGGTGGAGCACCCCGCCTTTGGCCTGCCTGAAGCCCTCTACATCGATAACGGCAAGGAATACGGGTTCGCGACGTACCTGGACGACGCCATGACACTGACGGTGCCCGGGTTCCATGGGCCGGGTCGCTCGATGCGAGTTATCAACGCCTTGTCCTACAACGCCCCAGCAAAGCCAATCGAACGCTGGTTCGGGGACTTCGAGTCCCGCTATTTGAGCACGTTACCGGGCTGGATTGCCGGCAACCGCATGAACAAGCGCCAGGAGGCGATCGGCCGAACGGTTGCGCCATACGGCACCTTCGAAGATTTCGTTCCGGCGTTCTTCGGTCTCCTGAAGGCCTATCACAGCGTCCCTATGGGAAAGCAGAGCGGTCTCAAGGGGCTTTCGCCCAACACCACCTTTCAAAAGCAAGTGGCCGCCGGTTGGTCAGCGATTACCATGAGCCGGGACGAGGTCCGCGCGGCCGTATCGCGCCGTGTTGAGCGAACGGTGATCCAGGGCGCGATCAAACTCCGTGGACGTCGCTGGACCTGCGAAGAGTTGTGGCAGTACAAGCAAGATAAGGTGCTGGTCTGCGAGCCCGTCTATCATGCGCCGGCCGAGCTGCTCGTGCTAGACATGAAGGGTAATAGGCTCGGGATCGCAACCCCCGATGTCGCACTTCATCCACTTGATCATCGTGGCGCCCAAAGCACGGCTGCACGAGCAAAGGCGCATCGCGATGCGATTGCGGAGATGGTTCGCTCAGTCCCGAAAATCGATGTTGCAGCTCGGCTGATAGCGCTTGGTCAGGATCAACCTGACATCATCCCCAATCAGGCAACGGGCAAAATGTTGTTCGACCCGTCTGAGCGGCCGGCGCGGATCGTGATGCCGAAGAAGCCTTTGATCTCCGAAGAGCGTCGACGCGAACAGGACGAGCGCATAGCCGCTCAGATGGACTTGGTGAAGAGGATCGTCGGATGACGACATTCGTTGAAACCCGCGCTACGCTCACCGTGCGGGCTGCCTTCGATACGGCGATCAAGATGCGATATCCGGTGCTTGCCGTCGGAAAAGCTGGACTCGGAAAGACCGTAGCGCTCACCTGGATAGCCGCCCAAAGCGGAGCTGCCTATTGCGAAGTTGCGCAGCATACCAAGGCTATCAGGCCGATGTTCCTGATGCTGCACGACGCCTACGGCGTCCAAAAGGACAGCAAGCACACATACGATCTTGCGAAGGATTGCATGAACTTTTTGGGCGCCCGATACGGCCCGACGCGTCCGTTGCTGGTGGACGAATATCAGAACTTCACACCCACTGTTTTGCGGGAACTGCTGCATCTTCAGGAGCGCTGCGGCTTCGCTTTACTGCTCGCTGGCAACACTCTTCGGTTAGCGGGCACTAGGCGTGATGTCCACGCTATGGATCAGATCGAAAGCCGTATCGGCATGCGTTTCGAGATCGGGCAGCCGACGCGGGAGGATTGCGTGAGGATCGGCGCCGAACACAACGTTGATGGAGCCGACGCCTACGAAGCGATTGTTATCTACGGTGAGAACACCTCCCTTCGCGCGCTTTGCCACCTCCTCCAGAACTGCGCTGCCGTTACCAATGGCGTTGGCAGCATTCGTCTTTCTCGGATCGAGACCACGCTTCGTGTCATGTCGTGCGGCAGCGATGCGCTCAAGCTTCTGCACGAGCGCCGATACGACCTCCGAAGCCCGGCTTAATTCCGGACAGCGACAGATAATTCTGAACGGCACAGTGGAATTGTCAGCGCATATCCAGATCCAGCGTGCTGATCGCGACCAGCCGGTCGTAGACGATGTCGGTGCGGCCCACTGGTCCGCGAATGTTTCCCTCCAGGAAATGGTCGAAGTTTGGATCAGCGAGCAGCATGGTAACCTGTTCGGCTATGTAGGCCCGGATCTCCGGCTCGCCGTTTGCGATTTCCTCGACGATCTCCTCCCGCCCGTCGACCAAAAGCAGAATGTCCTCGGCATCGCGGCTGGCGATGAGATCGCCTTGGCCGCGTCCGCGGTATGCCTCCAACTTGGTCGCGACAAACAGCTGCGGCGTGAGGCGCCGGATCTCGAGCGCCTCCTCCAGCTGTTCTGGTACGGACGTCGCGATCCCCTTTGCGTACCAGCGATTGCTGAACCCGAGGATCGCCTCGTCATCCGGCATGAAGTCGACCTTGAGCTCGCCGAGTTTCATACGGCAGATGACGGAATCGTCAGCCGCCTCGGTGAAGCCGCATGCGCGCAAACGCTCCGTCAGCTCGACCCATTCTGCTAAACCAGCGAGATCGACGATAAGGTCGACATCATCGGTCGCTCTCACCCCTTCGAGAACGATGGGGTCAGTAATGTAGAGCGCGGTCGTGCAGCCGCCGACGAAGACCAGGCGCGCGCGCAACTCCTCGCCGAGTGCCTCGGCGACGGCCTTCAACATGCCCTTCAACTGACCTTGGACGGTCATCCCAGCCTCTGTACGAGCAGGTCGGCGGCGAGCTTGCTTTCGCGTTGATTGCCGACGCGGATCGCGTCGATGAGGGCCAGATAGGCGTAGAGCCGCCTGTCTTTCTCGCAGGCCTCCGGCACGCTTTTGAACAGCGGGTCGACCGACTGACCCATTTCTTTTGCATGCGCGTAGGGCCAAACGAAGATGAGACTGCCAGCGCTGTGCAGGGATTCACGTAGCACGGGGGCCGCGAATGCCGTCGGCAACCCGCGCTGCATGGCGCCTGGTTTCGCCGGAAAGACGAATTTCACACCGTGGACAATGAACTCGCGGAGATGGCGCCGGCTCGCTTTAGGCCGGTCTGTCTTCCTGTCCTTGATCGCGAGGCCCGCCGCAATGCTGCGCTTGAGCGAAGCGCCGATCTCCGTCTTGCTGATTCCGAGGGCTGCCTCGAGTCCGCGCACAGAATAGGGATCCTCGCCCGCGGCTAGCCCGAGCGGCGTAGATTCGTCACCGGTATCCTTTGAGCAGTCCTCCAAGCTCGCCAGCTTGAGCAGAACGACAACATCCTGGCTCTTCATCATGTCCTCTGTCCTCGGACAGAGGACACCTAATCATCGTACACACTTAGTGTCAACGATCACAGCTGCAACTGGTGGTCTCGGCGCTGGTCGACCGTTTCCACGGCAACCGCTCGGCATGCCGCTAGCAACCGCAGTCCTCGAGTCTCGTCCTCAGTCCCGGGACAGTGGACAAGCGCGGGATCGATCCTCCGAGGTGCTGGAGGAGCCCGGTCTCCAAAGCCAGATCAGCGTCGCTCCGCGTGCCAACGCGGGCGACTGCAAACCACCCACCGACTTGCACGCTCCAACCCTCATTGGCGACTCCGCCAGTGAGCCGCTCCAGGTGTCCCAACCAAGACGCACGTGTTGAACCTGCTGCACCGCCTGGTTGACGGCAAAGCCATCACGCCGCCGACCATCGATGCGCCCCAAGCCCTGATGCTGACCAATGAGCCAAAGGCCAATGTCGAGCGCTATGACGCCCTGCGCAAAGCCTCGGAGGCCCGCCATGCGTCATAACCCCGCCGCCGGCGCGATCATCATCATGCTCAAGAGCCTCAAGATGCACGGCATGGCCCAGGCCGTAGGCGAGTTGACCGAGCAAGGTGCTCCGGCCTTCGAGGCTGCCATCCCGATCCTGTCGCAACTGCTCAAGGCCGAGACGGCGGAGCGTGAGGTTCGATCGACAGCCTACCAGCTCAAGACCGCTCGCTTCCCGGCCTTTCGCGACCTCAATGCCTTCGACTTCTCCAGCAGCGAGATCAATGAGGCCCTGGTGCGCCAGCTTCATCGCTGCGACTTCCTCAAGGAAGCCAATAACATCGTTCTGGTCGGTGGCCCTGGTACCGGCAAGACCCATGTCGCCACCGCCATCGGGGGTGCAGGCCATCGAGCATCATCAGAAACGCGTCCGCTTCTTCTCGACCGTCGAGCTGGTCAATGCGCTCGAGCAGGAGAAAATGCAGGGGCGAGCTGGCCAGATTGCCGGCCGCCTGGCTCACTGTGATCTGGTCATCCTCGATGAGCTCGGCTACCTGCCGTTCAGTGCCTCAGGCGGCGCCTTGCTCTTCCACCTGCTCAGCAGGCTTTACGAGCATACCAGCGTGGTCATCACCACCAATCTCAGCTTCAGTGAATGGGCCAGCGTCTTCAGCGATGCCAAGATGATGACGACGGCGCTGCTCGACCGGCTCACCCATCATTGCCACATCCTCGAGACCGGAAACGACAGCTTCCGCTTCAAGAACAGCTCGGCCCATGCGCCGCCAAAACCGAAGGAGAAACCCAGACCCTTGACCACCACATTTGACCAAGAACACAATTAAAAGGCGGGTCACTTCTCAGTGGAAAGCCAGGGTCACTTCTCGGCGGAAATCAACAGGCATACACAAGTATGATGCCACGAACCACTCGTAGAATGGTGCCAAATCATCGTCTGGCCGATGCTCTCCCTATCAACCGGCCGCACCGGCGGGTTCGCGACAGTGGAGAGCAAAATGAGCATTTTTCAGGTCACCGACGGCACGGCAATTTCCTACACCGACTGGGGCACGGGTCAGCCGATCCTGTTCTCGCATGGCTGGCCGCTGGCCGGCGACGCGTGGGCGCCGCAAATGCTGTTCTTTGCTTCGCAGGGCTACCGCGTGATCGCCCATGACCGCCGCGGCCACGGCAAATCGGGCCAGCCATGGGCCGGCAACAACATGGACCAGTATGCCGACGATCTGGCCGAGCTGATCGAGGCGCTCGATCTCAAGGACATGATCATGGTCGGGCACTCGACCGGCGGCGGCGAGATCGCCCATTACGTTGGCCGGCACGGCACGGCACGGGTCGACAAGATGGTGCTGGTTGGTGCCGTGCCGCCCTTGATGCTCAAGACCGAAGCCAATCCCGAGGGTACGCCGATTGAGGCGTTCGACGGACTCCGCAAGGGAACGGCCACCAACCGATCGCAGTTCTTCAAGGACCTGTCGATGCCGTTCTACGGCTTCAACAAGGAAGACGCCAAGGTCAACCAGGGTCTGCGCGACACCTTCTGGCGGCTGGGCATGCAGGGCAGCATCAAGGCCGAGTATGACTGCATCCGCGAATTCTCCGAGGTCGACTACACCGAGGACCTCAAGAAGATCGACAAGCCCACGCTGGTCGTGCACGGCGATGCTGACCAGATCGTGCCGATTGCAGCGGCCGGCCTCAAGACGGCCAAGATCGTCAAAGGCGCCGAGCTCAAGATCTATCCCGGCGCGCCGCATGGTCTGGCCGAAACCGAGGCCGAAAAATTCAATGCTGACGTGCTCGCCTTCATCAGGGCCTGATCAGCGCCCGGGGCCACGCAGCCGCTGTGTGGCCCACTTTCTTTCGGCCCCAGGAGAGACTCCCATGTCCAGCCATTGCACGCATGTACAGACCTTACGCGAGGTGACGCCCGGTAGCCGCGGCTGCGAGGAGTGTCTTAGGACCGGGCAGCGCTGGCTGCACCTGCGCATCTGTCGCACCTGCGGCCATGTCGGTTGCTGCGATCAGTCGCTCGGACGCCATGCCACCGCCCATTTCCACCATACCGGTCACCCGATCATCGAAGGCTATGACCCGCCCGAGGGCTGGGGCTGGTGCTATGTCGACGAGATGATGATCGATCTGCCTTCCCACACGCCGCAGCTGGGGCCAATCCCCCGCTACTACTGAATTATTGCCAAGAGGGTTTGGGCCATGGCTACCAGCGAGACCACTGAGGATCGACGCTTTCCCACCCTGACGGCTGATCAACTCGCTGTGGTCGAGCGGCGGAGCGGCGGTGCCCCGGCAACATTGACGCCAGGTGCCCTGGCCTATGCAGTGGGCGCGACAGACGCGCCTGCCTGGTTCATCGTCGCCGGCACGATGGACATTTTTTCGCATGCGGGCCTCGACGATGAGCGCCTGATCCAGACGCTTGGCCCCGGGCAGTTCAGCGGGGAAATCAACCAGCTGACGGGGCAGCCGACGCTGGCCGGCGGCCGCGCCGGTGCGCAGGGGTGTCGGGCGGTGCTATTGACGGCGGCGCAGGTGCGGGCGCTGGTGATCGGTTCGGCCGATATTGGCGAAATGGTGATGCGTGCGTTCATGCTTCGGCGGGCTGCGCTGATCGACGCCGGCAGCGGGGGACCGATCCTCATCGGTGTTCCCAATAGTCCGGACATGGTGCGCCTGCGTGGCTTTCTGGCCCGCAATGGCTTTCCCCATGTCGTGCTGGACGTATCAGTTGACGAGAGGGCTCGGGCCTTCGTTGCGCAGATGCAGCCCGGCGGGGCCACTCTGCCGCTGGTGGTCTGCGCTGACGGCAGCACGCTGCGCTGTCCGGACGATGCTGCGCTGGCGCATTGCATCGGCCATAGACCGCCGCCGCCAGTCCCGAGGGACCAGCACCGATGATGGCTGTGTCATAGACGACGTCCGTGTCGATGGTCGGCGATATGAGGCTGGCATGCAGCACGCATCGCTGCCCAATGTGGTGGCCGCGGGTGAAAAAGCTGCATCTGGTGGGCAAGCCGAGGTGGCGCCGTTCGGCATTGAAACGATGATCGTGAACCCCGGGTTTTTCCGCACAGAGCTGCTGACGGACGAATCCACTCAATATGCTCCGTCTTCCGTTAGCGACTACAGCGAACGTCGCGCCCAGCAGATAACTGGCTGGAAAGCCGCGAACGGTCAGCAAGTCGGCGACCCGGCCAAGCTCGCGCAGGCGTTGATCACTCTGGTCGACAAGCCGGATCTGCCCCGTCGGTTCATCGCTGGCGCCGATGCTCTTGGCATGGTCAGGCAGAAACTCGCTCTGCTGCAGCAACAGGTCGACGCCCATGAGGAGCTATCCAGCTCACTGGCCTTCGACAGCTGACCGTCGCGTCCAGCACTGCCATTGTCGCAGATATTTATGAGCGCAATCGATCGCCTCCTACCATCTACCAATGTCAGCTTCATGATCCATAGGCACAGTCTTGAGGTCAGATGCGATGGCGGAGCGCCTCAACGATCACCGACATCGCAGGCGAGAGTTGTCGCCTGCTCGGGTAGTAAAGGTGATAGCCCGCAAATGGCGGACTCCAGTCGTCAAGCACGAGCCTAAGGCATCCCTTGGCGATGTGGTGGCTGACGAGGTTTTCCGGGACATAGGCGATCCCGAAACCGCTTATCGCAGCCTCGATCATGGGAAGGGACGAATTGAAGGTGAGTTGGCCTTCCACCCGTACACGAAGGTCGCGGCCATCCCTGGCGAATTCCCAGGCATATAATCCGCCGAACGTCGCCTGCCGCATATTGATGCAGTCATGATCGACCAGATCCTGGGGTGCGGTCGGAACCGGATGGCGGGAAAAGTACTCCGGCGAAGCCACGGCCACGAGCCGCCAATCCGGCCCGATCCGCACTGCGATCATATCCCTGTCGATGCTCTCACCAAGCCGTACGCCTGCGTCGAAGCGCTCCTCCACAATGTTCTTCATGCCGTTGTCGCTGTAGAGTTCGACGCGCACGTCAGGATAGTCGCCGAGCAAGGGCTGCAGCTTCGGCCAGACGGTCGTCTGGAGCGCATGGTCGGACAGCGTGATACGGACCATTCCGGAGGGCTTGTCGCGAAAGGCCACCAGGCTTGCAAGGTCGGCTTCGATTTCCTCGAAGCGGGGAACAAGCGATTGGAAAAGTCGCTCGCCGGCCTCGGTCGGAGCGACGCTCCGCGTCGTACGCGTCAGCAGGCGGACGCCGAGACGAGCTTCAAGCTCCTTGATTGTCGAACTCAGGGTCGACTGCGAGGTTCCGAGCTTGGCCGCCGCCTTGGTGAAGCTGCGCTCCCGCGCGACCGCCACGAACCAGAGCAGATCCTTCATGCCATCGCGCTGCATAGGGCACCTCCCGACTGACATTTATATCACAAGCAGATAAGTCCATGCGAATTACTCAGTCTAATAGAATGGGTCCCTCTGCAATATCTTCCGGCATGGCGATGGGGATGGGCGGCTGATCCGCCCCAGTCGCCTTGCGAGGATGCCAATTATGGAAACGACCTACGATACAAGGCTTGTCGAAGACCGCGTCGCATGGGGCGCCGTGTTGTCGATGGCGCTGTGTGTTTTCGTGCTCATCGCGTCGGAATTCATGCCGGTCAGCCTGCTGTCGCCGCTCGCGGCCGATCTCGGCATAACCGAGGGCCGCACGGGACAGGCGATCTCGATTTCGGGCGCTTTCGCCGTCGTGACCAGCCTGTTGGTCGCCGGCCTCACGCGCCGGATCGACCGCCGGCTGGTCGTGACCGGCTTCACCCTTCTCCTCATCGTGTCCGGGTTGGCTGTCACCTTCGCGCCGAACTACGCGTTTCTCATGGTCGGCCGGGCGCTGCTCGGCATCGCGATCGGCGGGTTCTGGTCGATGTCGACCGCGATCGTCATGGGCCTCGTGCCGCAAGACATGGTTCCGAAGGGTCTCGCCATGCTAAACGCCGGCAATGCCATTGCGGCCACCATCGCCGCGCCGCTGGGCAGTTTTCTTGGCGCCTATGTCGGCTGGCGCGGCGCTTTTTTCCTCGTCGTGCCATTTGGGCTCCTGGCGTTGGCCTGGCAGTGGACAAGCCTGCCGGCGCTGCCCCCGCGCCAGAGGCAGCGTCCAGGCAATCCGCTGGCGCTACTCGGCCGTCTTCCTATCGCCATCGGCATGGCGTCAATCATGATGCTGTTCATGGGCCAGTTCGCGCTCTTTACCTATCTGCGGCCCTTCCTCGAGAGCGTCACCCGGCTCGACATCGCCGCGCTTTCGGCGATCCTGCTGGCGATGGGGCTGGCCGGGGTGCTCGGCACATGGTGCGTCGGCCGGCTTTTGCGCACGCGCCTGTTCAGCGTCCTCATCGTCATCCCGCTGGTCATGGCCGCGCTGGCCGCTGCGCTCATCGCCCTCGGTGCCTTCCCGGTTCCCACGGCGCTGCTGCTCGTTGCCTGGGGTTTCTTCGGCACGGCCGCGCCCGTTGGCTGGGGCACGTGGCTCAGCCGCACGTTGCCGGACGACGCGGAGGCCGGCGGCGGGCTGCAGGTGGCAGTCATCCAGCTCGCCATTACAGGCGGCGCCGCCATCGGCGGCACGCTCTTCGATACGGTCGGCTGGTGGGGTGCATTCACTTTCGCCGCGGTGCTGCTCTGTGGATCGGCGCTCGCCGCCCTTGCCGCATCGCATATGGCCCGGAGGTCTTTGCCATGACCATCGAGCGTGCGCCGCTCAGCCGCAGGACATTGCTCGGCGCCGCGCTCGCGGTGGCGGCCCTGCCTCGCGCAGCCGCCAGCCAAGAAGGCGAAGCCCCAGTCAGCCAGGAGCCAACTGACATGAAGATCAGGATGATTTTCAACGGCCGCATCATGACCGCCACGCTCTACGACAATCCGTCGGCGCGCGATTTCTTTTCCATGCTGCCGCTCGATCTCAAGATCGAGGACTACTCGCATAACGAGAAGATCGCCTATCTGCCGCGCAAGCTGACGGAGAAGGGAAGTGGCCCGTTCGCCAACGAGCAGCCCTACGACCTCTGCTATTTCACGCCATGGGGCAACCTGGCCATGTTCTACGCCGACTATCGCCATCCCGGGCTGATCAGGCTCGGCCGCTTCGATGAAGGCGAGCAGGCCCTGCACATTCGCGGCGAGTTCTCGCTTCGCATCGAACGCACTTGATGACACAAAGGAGATCACCATGGACATTCTTCGCGCAGGCACAAAGCCTTCCGGCAAGGGGCCGACCGACTGGTTCACCGGAGCGGTGCGGATCGATCCGCTCTTCAATCCCTTCGATGCCGGGCGGGTCCAAGGCGCACAGGTGACCTTCGAGCCCGGCGCCCGCACCGCCTGGCACACCCATCCGCTCGGCCAGACGCTGATCGTCGTCTCCGGCCCTGGCCGCGTGCAGCGCCAGGGTGGCCCGGTCGAGGAAATCCGTCCAGGCGACGTCGTCTGGTTCGCGCCCGGCGAAAAGCACTGGCACGGCGCGGCGCCTCATGCCGCCATGACCCACATTGCCGTCCAGGAGGTCAAAGACGGCAAGGTCGTGGACTGGCTGGAACATGTCAGCGACGCCGACTACGGCGCCTGACCTTCTCCACTCGAAAGGAAACAAAATGCTCGCAACCATTCTTCACAAACCGGGCGACATCCGCTGCGAGGAAATCGCCGATCCGAAAATCATGCGGCCGACGGACGCCATCATCAAGCTGTCGGCAAGCTGCATCTGCGGCTCGGACCTGTGGCCCTATCGCGGATTGCAGCCGGTCGACGGCCCGATGCATATGGGCCACGAATATTGTGGCATCGTCATCGAGGTCGGCGCAGAGGTGCGCACGATCCGTCCCGGCCAGTTCGTCGTCGGCTCGTTCTGCCTCTCCGACAATACTTGCCCGCATTGCCGCTTCGGCTTCCAGTCGTCCTGTGTGCAGCGCGAGTTCATGTCGGGCGCGCAGGCGCCTTACGCCCGCGTGCCCTTGGCAGATGGCACACTGGTCGCCACCGCCGAGGTGCCGCCGGCCGAACTCATTCCTGACCTGCTGGCTGTGTCCGATGTGCTCGGCACCGGCTGGTATGCAGCCGATGCAGCCGAGGTCCGAGAAGGATCGACGGTGGTGGTGGTCGGCGACGGTGCGGTCGGCCTGATGGGCGTGCTTGCGGCCAAGGAGATGGGCGCCGAGCGCATCATCGCCATGAGCCGGCACGCCAGCCGCCAAAAGCTCGCCCGCGAATTCGGCGCCACTGATATCGTGGCCCAGCGTGGCGAGGAAGGCGTCGCGCGCATAAAGGAACTCACCAAGGGCGTTGGCGCGGACTCCGTGCTGGAATGCGTCGGCACGGCGGAATCCTTCGACCAGGCGCTGGCCTGCTCCCGCCCCGGCGGCACCATCGGCTATGTCGGCGTGCCGCACGGCGTGAGCTTCGACGGCCAAAAACTATTCTTCGGCCAGAAGCGTATGTTGGGCGGCCCGGCGCCGGTGCGCCGCTTCCTGCCCGACCTTATGGACCGTGTGCTCGAGGGCGTGATCAAGCCCGGCAAGGTCTTCGACCTCAAGCTGCCGTTGGCCGAGGTCGCTGAAGGCTACCGCGCCATGGACGAGCGGCGCGCCATCAAGGTCATGCTTTCCGTGTGAGCGAAGATTGGGCGGACGGCCTGTTCGCGCCCACAAATCAGAAAAGGAACAACGCATATGACGATGAGATTGAAGATAGCCGCCCTGGCGCTTGCGCTTTCGGTTGCCACGCCGGCTTTCTCCCAAGAGTCCCCGATCATCGGCGCATGGCGCATGAGGTCGCTCGAGGCCGGCGCCGATGGAAACCTCAAGCCCGTGCCATATTCCGGCCAGGTCATCTTCACCGAGTCCGGCACCCTCTCGGTGCAGGCCCAGAACCCCGACGCTGAGGCGCCGGACACGCCTTACACGGCGAATGGCTACGAAGCCTATTACGGGCCGGTCGCCATCAACGACCAGGACAAGACCTTCGTCATCACGGTCGAGTCCTCCCTGGTCCGCAACCTTGTCGGGAAGAGCATGAAACGCAAATTCGAAGTCTCGGACAACAAACTGGTCCTCACGCCGGACAATCCGGCCGAGGGCTGGCGCGTGACCTACGAGCGTTACTGATCGGAACAGCCGGCTGTCAAAGTGTTATCGGTGGCCACAAATGGCGCGGACTTCAGACCGAAATGGCGCGATAGCGGAACTGGTGCCAATCATGGCGGCTGTCTTCGCCGGCTTCCTCCTGATCGGCTTGGCGCTACCCGTCCTGCCGCTGCATCTTCACCAGCAACTCGGCTTCGGCCCCTTCGCAGTCGGGCTGGTGACGGGCAGCCAGTTCGTCGCCTCGATGCTGTCGCGCATTGGAGCCGGAAATTATGCCGATGGGCGCGGCGGCAAGCGGGCCGTCATCGTCGGCCTCATTGCCGCTGCCCTTGCGGGGTTCATTTACCTCGGCTCGCTGGCATTGCTCGACCGACCGGTAGCGTCCGCATCGGCGCTCTTCGCCGGCCGGGCGGTACTGGGCGCGTCTGAGAGCTTCATCATCACCGGCGGCGTCGCCTGGGGCCTTTCCCTTGCGGGCGGACAGAACTCCGGAAAGGTCATAGCCTTGGTGGGCACGGCGATGTTCGCGGCGCTCGCGCTAGGCGCGCCGATCGGATCTGCGCTTTACGTGGCGAGCGGCTTCGCCGCGATCGCACTCGCGACGGTCGGCCTGCCGCTTGCGACGCTGCTTGCCATCCTGCCTATGCGTGGCACCAGTCTCGCCGCGAGCGCCGCGCGACAGTCATGGACGAGCGTGGCGCAAGCGGTCTGGCTTCCCGGCGTCGGAGCTGCTTTCAGCAGCCTTGGCTATGGCGCGATCCTGTCCTTTGGCGCGCTGCTCTTTGCCGAACGCGGCTGGCAGCCTGTCTGGCTTCCCTTCACCGCTTATGCCGCGGCGCTGATCGCGGCAAGGCTGTGCTTCGGCCACCTGCCTGACAGGTTGGGGGGCGCGCGCGTCGCCGTGATCTTCGTGGCGGTCGAGGCGGCAGGGCTGATGCTGATCTGGCTTGCGCCCGGGCCCGTTCTCGCCGCCATCGGAGCGGGCCTGACTGGCCTTGGCTACTCGCTGGTCTACCCCGGTTTCGGTGCCGAGGCCGTAAGCCATCTTCCGCCACGCAGCCGCGGCTTGGCCATGGGACTTTACACTGTCTTCCTCGACGTGGCGCTCGGCTTCGGCAGCCCGGCGCTCGGCTGGGTCGCGGCATCGGCCGGGCGGAAATTCGTCTTCTTCGCCGTCGCGACGGCGACGCTTCCGGCGTTGGGCATCGCCCTGCTGCTGGGTCGCCGTAACGCTCCACGATAGATAGTCTGTGCTCGAGATGTCGCGCAACCACGATCGCTCCCGCTCCGGGCGACGTCTGCTTCCGGGCAATGGCAAGATCGACTTCTACGGCCGACATTGGGCCCATTGCCGTCGAAGTGCGGCGGGCACCTGAACGGCCGCTATTCCAGCTTAGCTGCCCAGAGGCCGTCGGGTGGGATACGACCACACTGAGAAATTCGCGACGCCGGACACCTTGACTATGCCGAGCCGCGGCGGCGTTTTTACCGAAAGTCCCGTGGTTTAGACAGCTTGATCGGCATAGTCTCCGACTCGGGATAAGATCCCTACGAGCACATCGACCGCATAAAGGTGAAGACGCGGGATTTCCGATAAAGCTGCAGCGGTTATCATGTGGTAGTCTCGCCCGCATGACGACGCTTTATCTCTATTGGCGCGCAAGACGGTGAATCCACAAAGCCGAACAAAACGCATCCGCCGAAATGGATCAAGCCCCAGCTCACGCGTCTCGTCGACGAAGCGCCCGACGGCCCGAACTGGCTTCACGAAATCAAGTACGACGGATACCGCATGCACGCGCGCCTTTGCGCAACCTTCTAAAGGCGCTTTCATTTCCGGAGCCTCACACCGGCGCCGCCGCCATCCTAACCCGCTATCGCCATCACAAGTCCTACGCCAAGGCCGATTGCAACGCCCATCAGCAGCTTGCCGGCAAGATCAATGGCGATGGCGCGGACAGGGCGCCACAAGTCCTGGCGGGGCTCTCTGAGGGCGGCAGCGATGTCATCGAATGCCCGTTCCATGCCGAGCAACATACATTGAAACCCGGAGGCTGTGAATCCCCACGAGATGGCGTCATCGCACCAGCTATTAGCGAAAGCTAAATTGGCGGACTGAGGCGTAGCGGGGTGGCGGGCATTTTAGGGCAGACTAATGGAACAATTGGCGGCTTCTGAAGTTTGAAGCGGGAAGCCCCCTTCGAGCTTCCGCAGCCCGTCTCGTCCCACCGGACAAAAGGTGCTCCGAGGCGGGCTGGAAGGTCTGCAGCGGGAGCGAAACCGCGCCTGGAAACCGACTTTCGATCGAAGGGACATTAGCGGCTTCTAAAAGTTGAAGCTTGCGTCAGTGGTGCCCCCATCGCCTGCCAAAGATCAGGCCTCGGAGAGGCGCGGGCTTCCTAAACCGGAGAGTGATCATGAACAATATCATTTGGATCGTTGGAGCGATTGTCATCGTGTTGGCGATATTGAGCTTCTTCGGGCTCCGATAGGTCACGACAAGCCGGGCCACGACCTATATCGTCAGCGTGTTCGACGAGCCCCGTTGGCGCACCATCTTGACGACCAAGGACAAGGCCGAAGCGGACGCGCTTGAGCAGGCAATGGTGCAGGACGGCGTGAACGCCCGGGTGGAAGAGATCACGCCGAAGCCGAAGCGACGTTAGGGCCTCGCCGGAAGCACCAGCAACAAAACCGCGAACGCTGCCATCAGGAGGCAGACGGACATCCCTAGCATGTCGCGCTGCCTATAGCGCCAGACCGCGCCAGCGAGCATCACGACACCGATTGCGGCGATGTAGAGCGGAATCACTTCTGCACGTTGCCCTTGAGTATTTGCTCTCTTAACCAACCAGTCTGCGTGAAGTTATCGACAATCACCGAATACCATGCTGCGCCGGCTTTGCTGGCTGAGAGGGATCGGTGTTCGCACATTGAAAGGCCACGAACCGGCGTTCCATAGGCGTTGGGGCCGTCATAGCGATGAAGAGCGTGAACTTTGTCGGCGGATTTTTGCGACCGGAGTCGTCGCTGTACATCCTGGTCCATAGAACCCGATCTGATTCGGTGGTGGCGTCGCGGTCCTTTAAATAGTCTTCCAAAGGTATGGGTTCGGAACTTTCCGAAGTCTCTACCCGCTTATAGCCGGCTGGCGCGTGAAGTCGTTTCTTTAGGACTGCTTCGCAAGCTCGGCTCATTGGCGATGCGAACGGGTTGTAGTCACTGTTAAGCACAAAGAACGTCGCAACTGCCGCGATAGCAGCGTTGAGGCCATCAAAAGCCAAAAGCCCTCCTATCTCTGCGATGGACAATCGCGCAACTGGCGCGCACGCGCAA
Source organism: Mesorhizobium sp. M0051 (assembly GCF_040323235.1). Lineage (NCBI taxonomy): Bacteria > Pseudomonadati > Pseudomonadota > Alphaproteobacteria > Hyphomicrobiales > Phyllobacteriaceae > Mesorhizobium > Mesorhizobium sp. M0051. The sequence continues at coordinate 60,076 of NZ_JAMYUT010000026.1, read as the reverse complement.
GCCGGCTCCCCTCGGGATCTCAGGGCTTCTGCAGCCTCACCCCGGCGCCGCCGCCATTCTCGGCGATGAACTCGATGCCGGCAGATTCGAGGGCGCGCTCGATTGCAGCCAAGGCATCCTCCGAACCGCCATACTTGCCTGTCTCGAAATTTGAGATGGTGTTGCGATGAACTCCGGCGGCCTTTGACAGGTCGGCCAACGACCAATTCAAAGCGGCTCTAGCCATCCTCACTTGTGCAGGCTTCACAACTCTTCGCTCTTGTGCTATTTTCACAAGTGTAAGTATCACAACTGAAGGGGAATTCCAAATGCCGTTCACCTAGGTTCCGGCGGCCCGCGAAGCTATGCCCGCTGCCATCGGGAGATTTTCCCGCCGCACCATCCTGGCCGGTATCGGTGCCGCCTCCATCGCAGCGGTAACCTCACGTAAAGCCGAATCATCTGGACTGACAGAAGCGGCGGGTTTCCTGGAGAGAAGGAATATCCGATGAACATGATCAATCATTCGCACTTCGAAAGCGCAGACACCGAGCTGTTCCGGCTCGAAAAGGAACTGGAACAAGCCCGCACCCGGCGGGAAAGAGCGGCGAAGGTATGCAGGAAGGTTGGTAGACGATGCGAAAAGCTCTACCCGCCGAGACCTTCGGCGTGGAAGGAGACATGCCGGAAGACGTGAGGACTGCGTTCAACGCCATGACGATTGCAGACATGGCGCACAACAAGAGGCCGGCCATCTACGCCGCATGGTCCAAGCAGATCGAAGAACAGAAAGCTGAGAACAAGGCCTTGCAGGATGCGCGCACCGCCAAATGGGAAGAGATCAACCGCGAAGACGGGGTTGACGCTGCCGAAGAAGCATTCAACGCGATTTGCGACGAGGAATGGGAAATAGGCAAGCGCATTTGCGCGGTCCCTGCCCATACCCTTGAAGGCATGACGGTAAAGCTTCGCGTGAGCGACATATTGGGACTCGAGGATTTTGGCGATCCGAACGCGGCGTTCCTGTCGATCGCCACAGATATCAGGCGCCTTGCAGCTCGCCTGAGTTGAGCGCGAAGGCAACTGGTGGCCCGCTGCCTCACGGTGGCGGGCTTTTTTCGCTGACAGGAACCTTACGCAGCGGCCAGCCGTTGAGCATGACAATCAAGGGAGGTTGAAAATGGCCGCCGACCAAAACGAAGCCGCGACACCGAGACCGACCCAGCGCGAAGCTCAGGAAGCCTTGGAGAAGCAGGTCGCTCAGCTGAAGCGGGAAATCAACAAGATCAATCGAACGCTGGCAGAGCGCGCCGAAGAGGCCATCGAGGAAGCCACAGGCTGGTATGACCGCGCTGCCGATCGCGCTGGCCGTACAGCCCAGGTGCTCCGGACTGGGGCTCAATCTGTTTCCGGTGCCGTCGAAGACAATCCGGGTACGGTGTCGAGCGCCTTCATTCTCGGCGCCGCATTAGGTCTGCTATTGGGTCTCATCCTCAACGCTACTGGGCCTAATCAGGATCGCTGGTTCTATAAGTGATCATCAGGCTGCGCTGGATGTGCCCAAACAAAGTCGAAGAACCGGCAACCAAACGAATTCCAATCGCGGGGGCGCGACGAGCCCGCTGCCTCACGGTGGCGGGGTTCTACGGCATGTGTCGGGGACTTGTGGACGCCAAGCCCCTATTCGACAGGCGTTAGGTCCGGTCTGGGAAGGGCGGTATAGACCCTTGCAATGAAGCCGTGGAATTGCAGCATGTAGTCGCGCAGGAACTCCTCGGTCGTAGGGTCGGTGACCTCACCTTCGTCGGTGATCAGGCTGGGTTTAAACTGGATGTAGGCCTCGATCGAGTTCATCTGTGGGGAGTTGCAGAAGCCAAGAACGCCGCGAAGGCTTTGCTGCGCCAGCGCGGTGCCGATCGAACCCGGCGAAGTGCCGATGACAGCCGACGGCTTACGGGTGAACGAGTTCTGACCGTAGGGACGGCTCGCCCAGTCGATCGCGTTTTTCAATCCGCCTGGGATAGAGCGGTTGTACTCCGGTGTGACGAACAACACGGCTTCGACCCCGGCGAGTGCATCCTTGAAGGCCCTTGCCGGCGGAGGAAAATTTGCGTCGTAGTCGTAGCTGTAGAGCGGTAGGTCCTTGAATGGGATTTCAGTCATCGAGAGCTCGGCCGGCGCTAAATTCACCAGCGCCTTGGCCAGCTTCCGATTGAGTGAGCCCTTGGCAAGGCTGCCAATGAGATAACCGACTTTGTACGCGGTCATAGGGGATACCTCCTCGGGAGACTGCCAGTATGCGGCTGACAGCGCAGTCCCCATGCTCGAACGCACGCACCAGACATCGGTTCCCGAATGTTTGCAGCCCTATGGGCGCTGCCGCTTGTGGCGGCCTTTTAGCGGTGGGGACTAATGGGATTAGCGGGCACAATCCCCAAGCGTCGATTGCGCTTGGCGCCATCCCGCCAGATCATTCCGGGATGGGAGGCACCGACCTCAGGGTATTGCTGTCCGAAGGTCTGATCCTCCTCAATGAAATGAACGATTGAGTTGAGGACCCCTTCACCCCTTCCGGACAGGCGGGCCAACTGATTGCGCTTGTCGTTGGGGTCGGGCTACGTCTCGATCAGGCCAAGCCCGGTTTGACGTTGCTTCTTGGTGCCATATCCTTCAGTTTCATCGACCGACCTCAGGGCAGCGAAATGACGGCCTGACGGGTTCGCGGAGAAGCTCTCGGTCGTCGGCGTGTTCAAGGAAAACGCTCTTGCGCGTGTATTCGACCGTCGAGAAATTGGGCTGCAGCCGCAGGACCTCCGCCATGGCTGCCTGTGCCTTTGCTGTCCGACCAAGCTGGGCGTAGCACGCCGCGAGCCGCGCGACCGACCATGGGGTTGGCACCGGCGTCAGTTTGAACGCATGGGTGGGCCTCTTCAAAGCGCCGAAGGGAAAAAAGGGCGATGCCGGACAAAGGACGGGACCAGCGAGAGCGCAGTGGATTGAGGCGATAGGCTGCCTCCAAACAAGTCAATGCCTCTTCGTGTCGCCCACGACAGGTCATTAACCGACCCTTCATGAGCAGTCCGTCTGCATCGTTGGGGTTGCGCTCGTAAGGCAGATCGGCTGAAGCTAATCTACTGGGATGGCTCCGGTATCGTCATGGCAGCTTCACCTGGCCTCGGTATCAAGGATGGACTGATGATACTGACCCACGCCCAGTTCGAAGCCATGTTTGCAGGTCTCGATTGGCGGCGGCTCCGAGAGCCAGGCGAAGAAGGCTTCGACATCAGCAGCGGGGGTTTGCGAGATCTCGATCAGCGCACTGAGTCTCGGATTGGCGCAAAGCAAGAGACACTGAGCGAGGCCATATGCGGCAAGGGACGCTCGAAAGCTCTCGTCATTCAGGCGGCCCCTCTCCGGCGAACATTGTTGAGCGCAGATGACATCAGCAACCATCGCCATAGGCGGCGGCACCGGTCAGGTTTGTCGCCTCAGCCGGCCGGAATTCTACGGCATCAGATCCCCGACCTGCGGCCGGCGAATGACAATGTCAGGTCGGATCGCCGTATTCCGCATCGCTCTTTGTCGATGGATGGCGATCATAATCGACGGGAGGCGACAACATGACTTCTGCCTCGGCTCTGCCGAACTCCCTACCAATTTGGAACATCGCCCAGAGCGCGCTAAAACCAAGTAAAAATTTTAGCATGATCGTCCTCCCTTCAATCGAGAAACCAATGCGGCGGGCAGATAGTTCCATAGGTCCGGAACAATACTCACCGGCGCTCGTTGCCTGTGATCGATGGGCGAGGAGCGCAGAATATGGTCGCCAAGAAGACGAACGACACAAGCCGCGTGGTGAAGGGCGCAGAACTGGAAGTTGAGCACCTGGCGGAGGTGACCGACGTCTCTCCGAAACAGGCCAGAGCGCTGCTTCGCAAGCATGGCGCGGACTGGCAGAAACTTAAAGACGAGGCAGAGGCTTTGAAGGAAGACTAGGGGCAATCCTTCGGCGACGGCTATTCTGCTCTACCCGGATGCCCGTCATGCGCAACCAAAATTCCGAATCTTTGATTAATTCAATCAAACTACCGTCCGCACATTGCGGACGGCATTACAGCTCGAGGGAGCCGCCACCACTGGCTTAGGCCGGGCCCGTTTCGATTTTATTCTCGCGCCAAAACTTGAGAGTGTCTGATCGGCAACGCCCCTCCTGGTTGCCGTGCAGGGGATCGCCGGTGGCATCCAGAAAGCTGCCCTTCCGCTTTCCACCCGAACGGAGACATTCGCGACGCCGAAGATCGTGACTATGCCGAGCCGCGGCGGCATTTTCTACCGGCAGTCCCGCGGCTTGGGCAGTCTGATCGGCATAGTCTCCGATTCGGGATAAGATCCCTGCGAGCACATCGACCGCATCAACGTGAAAACGCAGGATTTCCGATAAAGCTGCAGCGGTTATCATGTGGTAGTCTCGCCCGCATGACGACGCTTTATCTCAATGGCGCGCACGACGGTGAATCCCACAAAGCCGAACAAAACGCATCCGCCGAAATGGATCGAGCCCCAGCTCACGCGCCTGGTCGACGAAGCGCCCGACGGCCCGAACTGGCTTCACGAAGTCAAGTACGACGGATACCGCATGCACGCGCGGATCGACGGCAGCGACATCCGCTTGCTTACCCGCACCGGCCTCGATTGGTCGCATCGCTATCGAACGACGATAGCGGCCCTGCGCGCGCTCCCGGTGAAAGAGGCATATGTCGACGGGGAGCTGTGCGCCGTTCGGGCAGACGGCGTCACCTCCTTCAGCCGCCTGCAGGCCGGCATGGACGAAGGCCGCACGGGCGATCTTGTCTTCTTTGCTTTCGACCTTCTGTTTCTCAACGGAGAAAGCATTGCGAAGCTGCCGCTGATAGATCGCAAGGCGCGACTGGAGGGCCTGTTTTCGTCCGATATGCCTGGCCTGCGTTTCAGCGATCACGTGATCGGCGACGGGCCTGCGTTCCGCAAGCACGCCTGCCGGCTTGCACTCGAGGGTGCTATCTCAAAGCGGATCGACAGCGCCTATGCATCCGGCAATCGCGGGCTATGGGTCAAGTCAAAGTGTCTCAACAGAGAGGAATTCATCGTCGTCGGCTGGACCGATCCAACTGGAAGCCGCCCCCATATCGGCTCGCTGCTTCTCGGCTACTACACCGATGATGGTCGTCTGATGTATGCAGGCCGCGCCGGCACAGGCATCACGATTGCAGAGCTCAAGCGATTGGCTGGCCGGCTTGGACCACTTCAGGTAGATCGAATGCCGCTCGACGTCCCACCGCCACGTGAGAGCCGGTTCGGCTCGCCGCTTGAGCTGTCGCGCGTCCATTGGGTCAAGCCTGAAATGGTGGTCGAGGTCACCTATCTCACCTGGACTGAAGACAATCTCCTGCGTCAGGTCTCGTATCAAGGTGAGCGGCAGGATAAGCCGGCCCGGCAGGTGGTGCGTTCCGTGCCCCATCCCTGATCGGCATCGGTCGCCGACCGGTTCATCCATCCGACTTGCTCTACCTGCAGCGTGCCGGGTGAAAGGGGCTTGATCAGCGACTTGGCCGACACCGAAGGGTCGAGCCAATCCGACCACGCGCTGCGATCGAGGATGACGATCTGCCGGTCGTGGTAGGGCGCGATGTCGGGTCCTGGCTCCATCGTCAGCATGGTGAATGCCTCGCCGACCTCAGGCGTTTCACGCCAGATGCCAGCGATGCAGAAGATCGGCTCCTCCTTCTTTGTGAAGAGCCACTTGTCCTTGCGCTTCTTCTTGGGGTCTTCGGGATCGGTGAATTCGTAGAAGCCGTCCGCCACGATCAGGCAGCGACCGGAGGTGAATTCTCGGCCCTCCGAACGGAAATTATAGACCGGCCGCCTGTTTGGTCCGGGCCAGCTCCAGCGACGTTGCATCATATCACCTTCGCCTCGGACGCCCCCGATCGTCCTGATGATCGATAGGGCGCCGCCGGTGAGCCGACCGGCCAGAGTTCGCAGTTTCAGCACTTCTTCCAAAATCGATGATAGGACGCTTGAGGAAAGAGCGTGCACAAGCTGCGTTGGAAGTTTGAGAATTCGCGGATATGCCGCACAAGATAAATGCAACGCAGAGCCGGAAGCACGATGCGATCAATGTCAGGGTCGCAGGAGGACAAGTAGCCGTGACGCAGAAAGGGATCACCTTGAAGGACGTTGCCGCCGCGGCCAATGTGTCGCGCGCCACGGCGGCGCGTGCGCTCAACAGCTACGGTTATGTCGGCGACGAGACCGCGCTGCGGGTTCTGGAAGCCGCCGAAAAACTGGGCTATCGGGCCAATCTCGTGGCGCAGGCCCTGCGCAGCGGTCAGTTGCCGATCGTCGGCTTCGTGCCCGGCGATATCCAGAATCCGTTCTTCGCACGCATCGCCCACGACATCGAGGTTGAGCTCCGCAAGCATCGCCACAACCTGCTGATTGCCAGCAGCGAGGAAAATGTCGAACAGGAAAAGGAGCTGTTGGAAAGCCTGCGGTCGTTGAGCATCCGCGGCTTCATCCTAGCGCCAACCTCCGCAACCGACAGCGAGCACATCGTCCAGCTGGTGCGTGAAGGCGCGCCGGTCGTGCTGATCGACCGCGTCGTCAAAGAGCTGCACTGCGACAGTGTCGTCGTCGACAATGAGGGCGGGGCGGGCGCGGCCGTGGACTACCTCGTCGCCAATGGCCATCAACGGATCGGACTGCTGCGCGACGAGTCGCGCATCTTCACCGCGCAGGAACGTCTTGCCGGATACCAGAATTCATTGCAATCGCATGGCATTGCGCTCGACGAATCGCTGATCAGCGTGTCGCGCTCGACCGTCGAACATGCCGTCGACGCAACCATCCGCCTGTTCAGCCGCCGCAACCGCCCGACGGCCCTGTTCACCGTGGACAGCCTGATGACCCAGGGTGCACTTCTCGGTCTGCGCTCGATGGGCCTGTCGATCCCCCACGACGTGTCATTGGTGGGCTTCGACGACTTCAATCTCGCCACCTTCACCGACCCCCAGATCACCGTGGTGGCCCAGCCGATCTCGGAGATCGGGCCGCTGGCTGCCAAGCTTCTGCTGGAACGGTTGGCCGGCAAAAAGATCGCGCCTCGCCATATCCGGTTCCCGACGCGCCTGATCGTGCGCGGTTCGGTTGCTCGATTCAGCAGGCGCTGACAACGCCCGGATTCCTCCATTACCAACAATTTTGTCGGCAAGGGCTTGCCAACCGCGGAATTGCATGGCCATTATCCGGATGTGAGATCGATCTCACATTGGCCGGGACTGATCAAAGGGTGAGACGGGCGCTTCGATCCTTGCGCCTGGATAGAGGCTCTACCGCATCCGAGTACAAGGAAGAACTACATGCTGAACTTCGACAAAGATCGCTTCATAAGGATTCAGAGCGGGGCCGTTGCCATCGCGGGCGAGGCGCGCTCGCTCATGCGCACGCTGATTTCGGAGGGCGTCGAGCGACTGTTTTTCATGGGTACCGGCGGCGTGCAGCTCCTGACGCTCCCGGCGATCGAATTGGCGCAGCGTTACTCCACCTTCCCGGTATGCGCGGCATATCCGGCACAGGTCGTGCTTGACCCGCCAGCCGGTCTCGACAGCAACGCTGTGGTCGTCATCCCTTCATTGTCGGGTACGACAAAGGAAGGCGTCGAACTCATGGCCTTCCTAAAAAAACGGGGCGTCCGCACGATCTCGCTCACGGGCCATTCGGACTCGCCGATAGCGCGGGAAGCTGACCACAACTTCACGAATTTCGCCGAAGACGACACATCATCGGAATCGTTCTACCTGCAGACGTTACTGATCGTCTTGGCGCTTCTGGCCGAACGTGGCGAATATGACGGCTTCGATGCGACTGTCGCCGAGCTCAAGCTGTTGCCGGGCCTGCTCGCCGATGCCAAAGCCGCGTTCGAGGGCAAGGCCGCCGAACTGGCGGGGACGATCAAGGACGAAACCTATCACATCTTCACGGGCGCAGGATCGGTTTGGCCCGAAGCCAACTACTACGGCATGTGCATCCTCGAAGAGATGCAGTGGATCCGCACCCGCCCTGTGCACGCCGCGGACTTCTTTCATGGCACGCTCGAACTGGTCGAGCCAGGCGTCAGCGTCTTCGTGTTCAAAGGCGAGGATGCGCTTCGCCCGTTGGCCGACCGGGTCGAAAATTTTGCCAAACGCTACACGGACCGTGTTCGTACGCTCGACGCGGCCTCGGTCAAGTTGCCGCGCATTTCCGCCCAGGTGCGGAGCATGATCTCGCCGGTCCTGCTTGCCACCTTGCTCGAGCGGCTGAGCGCGCATCTCGAGGTGCTGCGCAATCACCCGCTGACGACACGTCGCTACTACAAACGCGTTGAATACTGATCCACTCTCACCTCTGAAGGAGCTGCTAATGGAACGTTCGCTGCAAGTCGTGGCGGTCACACTGGCCGCGGTATCATCATTGGGGCTGTCGATGGTCGGCAGTTTCGCCGCTTCAGTGCCGGTTGCGGCCGACCCCAGCGCCAAGGTCGAGTATAGCGGCACGCTGTCGGTCCTGACCAAGTTCGGACTGCAGCAGCTGTCGCCCTATTTCGTCAATCTTGCGCAGGACTATGAAAAGCTCCATCCGGGCGTGAAGGTCGAACTCATCCAGGAGAGCGACGACAGCGTGAAGGGCAAGACGAAGACCTTGGTTGCTTCGAACTCGCTGCCCGATATCTACTTCTCCTGGACAGGAAGCTGGGGTGGCAACTTCGTGCGCGGCAATCGCGCCGTTGACCTGAGTGCCGTCATCAGCCCCGACACCGACTGGGGCAAGACGCTCTCTCCGGCCGCTGTCAAGGCATTCGAATACAATGGCAAGTTCTATGGCATTCCGCTTTACCAGGATGCCAAGTTCATGGGCTACAACAAGCAGGTCTTCGCCAAGCTCGGCCTCAAGGCGCCAGCCACTTTCGAGGAACTGTTGACCAGCTGCGACGCCATTCGCAAGTCTGGCGCGACACCGATTTCGTTCGGCAACAAGGAGGCCTGGCCGGCAATCCACTTTGCGGGCCAGTTGCTCGCCTACAACGTGCCGCAGGCAAAACTGGAACGCGACTTCGACCCGGCCACCGCCGATTACAGCGATGCAGGTTATGTCGCAGCGCTCAAGCAGTTCAGCCAGCTTGTAGAGCGCTGCACCGATGGCGCCGGCGTCAACGGCACATCCTATGCCTCGGCTCTCCAGGCCTTCACCAACGCGCAGTCGGCCATGTACTATCAGGAGATCATCGAGTTCGATCAGGCCGCCACGCCGGATTCGGCCCTGAAACCCGCCGATTTCGGGTTTTTCAGACTGCCCGTGCCGGAGGGGGCCAAGGGTGACCCCAAGTCGATCGAGGGCGCGCCGGAGGGCTACATGATCAACGCGGCGTCCAAAAACATCCCGCTGGCGATCGATTTCATGAAGTTCGCGACCTCCAAGGAAAACGCGCAGGTCCTGTCAGCGCCACCCTACGGCCAGCCGAGCGCCACCATCGGCGGCGCCTCGGAAAAGAACATGAGCGCTGCTGTCGTTGATGGTCTCAAGGACATCAACGCGGCCTCCTATCTCATGCCCTGGTTGGACACGGCCAACCCGCCACGCGTCGCCGCCGTCTGGCTCTCCAGCCTGCAGGCGCTGGCAGGTGGCTCGATGACGCCCGAACAAGTGATGGATGAGGTGCGCAAGGCCGCATCCGCAGTCAAATAAAGCAGACCATGGCAAGGGCCTCGGACACAATGGAGAGCGGCGCCGTGCTTCGCGGCGTCGCCAGGCCGCAACGGCCAAACAGGCCGCGGGCCCGCTTCGCCAATCTGTGGTCGTTGCGATGGGCGGCGATTGCACTCATCCTCATCGGCTGGTTCGTTTACTATCCGATCGTCGACAATTTCATCGTCAGCACCACCGACCAGGACATCTATACCGGCGAGGTCACCAATGTCGGCCTTGCCAATTACGACCGGCTGCTGCATGACCCGGTCGTGCTGCTGGCGCTGTGGAACAACTGCCTCTACGCCATCATTTCCGTTATCTTCCAGGTCTTCGGCGCGTTCCTGCTGGCGGCCATCATCGAGGACCTGAGGAGCGAACGCTGGCGCCGTCTGTGGCGCGCCATCTATTTCGTGCCGTCGGCCATCTCGATCACCGTGACCGGACTGCTGTTCTATTTCATTTACCAGCCGCAGATCGGCTTGCTGGATGCCGCGCTCAGCCGCGTTGGTCTGAGCCAGTTCGTCATGCCCTGGCTCGGCAACGAGCACACCGCCATCTATGCCATCATCGCCATGAGCCAATGGCAGGGATTTGGCTACTCGACGCTCTTGTTTGCCATCGCGATCCAGAAGATCCCGCGCGACCTTTACGATGCCGCAACGATCGATGGCGCCGGTCCGCTGCGCCGGCTGTGGAGCATCACCTTTCCGCTGACCCGGGAAATGACGGGGCTGATGATCATTGTCACGATCACCGGCGCCTTCCAGGTGTTTAACGAGGTCATGGTCATGACCGCGGGCGGGCCAAACAACAGCAGCCAGGTGCTGGGCACATGGCTCTACCAAAAGGCTTTTATTGAGGACAATTTCGGCTATGGCGCGGCGATTGCCGCCGTCATCTTCGTCCTCACCATGCTCACCGGCGCGGCACAGCTCTGGTACACGAAGCAACGGCGGGTGCAGTTATGAGTGCGACGGTCGCAGCCGGTCGCAGCCGGCGTGTCAATGTATGGTCGGCCATCGCCACGACTTTGCTCTATTCCTTCCTGGTCTGCCTCGCTGTGATCGTCATCTATCCGCTGATCTGGATGGCGCTGAGCGGCTTCAAGGACAATGCGCAGATCTTCGGCGATCCCTTCGCTCTGCCTGTCCATTGGTCGTGGAACAATTACGTCCAGGCGTGGAACCAAGGGGTTCGTGGATATGTGACAGTCTCGGTGCTGGTGACCGTCGCTTCGGCCATATGCACGGTGCTGATCAGTGCCTGGACGGCCTTCGGCCTGACCCGCACGAAGATGCCGGCAAAGCCTCTGGTTATTGCCATCGTTCTTGGCGGCTTGATGCTCAGCCCCACCGTGGCGATCATACCACTGGTGAAAATGTTGCAAGCGCTCGGTCTCTATAACACCTACTGGGCGCTGATCATTCTCTACACGGCGTTCCGGGTCCCGTTCACCACCTTCCTGATCCGTGCCTACATGCTGGATCTGCCTGAAGACATCGACGAGGCGGCGACGATGGACGGCGCCAGCGAGGGTCAGATCTTCTGGCGCATCACCTTGCCGCTGTGCCGGCCGATCATCATTTCGTGTGTCATCCTGCACGTCCTTTTTGCCTGGAACGAATATCTCTTCGCCATGATCTTCACGAGCGGCAGCGATGTGCAGACGTTGCCGGTTGGACTGACGTCGATCATGGCAACGCACGGAACCAACTATGCCGTGGTCTTCGCGGCCATGACGATCTCGGCCCTGCCCATCGTGGTCGTGTTCTTTGCCGCGCAACGCTACTTCATCCGTGGCTTGGCCGAAGGCATCGGCAAATAACAATTCCCGAAAGGAGCCTTCATGCCGCAGCTTGCTGCCCATCAGCTGATCGGAGCCAATTTCAGCTTTCAGCACTTTCCGTTTGATGAGGTTGCCAGGACGATCCGCGACTTCGGCATGAGGGAGATCGAATTGTGGGGGATTGCCCAGCATCTCGACCTCTTCCACGCCACCGACACACGGGTCGAATCCGTTCGTCGGGTGCTCGCCGACAGCGGCCTGTCCACTTGGTGCTTCACGCCAGAGCAGGTTCTATATCCGATCAACATTGCCTCAGGCGATGAGGACCTGCGCCGTGACAGCATCGAGCGGTTCTGCCGCGCGGCGGACATCTGCGCGGCACTGGGCGCCCGTTACCTGTTCCTGACTCCGGGGCGAGGCTACGAGAACGAGGCGCCGCAGGTGGCATGGGATCACGCCCTCGAGGGGCTTGCCATGATCGCCGCGCATGCCGGCCGAAACGGTGTCCGGTGCCTGCTGGAGCCACTGCAACGATTCGAGACCAACGTCATCAATGACGCTGCTGGCCTGCGCCGCATGCTCGACCAACTCGGCGCTGACAACATGGATGTTGTGCTGGACACGGTTGCCATGGCCACTGCCGGCGACACGGTGGCCGGCTATGTAGACCTGTTCGGCGCTCGGCTTGCGCATGTCCAACTCGTCGACGGCACGCCGAGCGGACATCTTGTGTGGGGCGACGGCATACTGCCGCTCGGCCGCTTTGTCAGCGAATTGGCGAGCGCCGGATACGCGGGCAAGATCACCTTCGAGCCGTTCGGCAATGGATGCTACGCGCTGGATCCGATAGGGGCCTGGACGCGCTGCCTCAACGCTATCGAGCCGTACCTGAATCGCGCAAAGGTGCTGGCATGACGTTGAAGAAGCTTGTCGCTGTCGGGGATAATTGCCTCGACGCTTACCTGGCCAGCGGTCTGCTTACCGTCGGTGGCAACGCCCTGAACGTCGCCGCGCAATGGCGGCGCAACGGCTGGACGGCACGGTATTTTGGCGCTGTCGGCGAGGATGCCGAGGGTGATATGGTACTTTCCGAATTGGTAGGCGTCGGCCTTTCGCCGGATGACGTCGAACGTCGCCCCGGCGACACCGCGGTCACCTTGCTTCGCGACGAATCCGGGGAGCGCAAATTCCTGCACGAATCCTTCGGGGTCGGTGAGAGCTACATGCCGTCGCCGGAGCACTATGCGATCATCGCCGCAGCCGACTGGGTGCATCTCGGCACCAATGCCAACAGAGACCTTGTCCGCCGGATGGTCGCGGATCGTGTGCCGTTCAGCATCGATGTATCGACGGCACATCTGGCACTGCCGCTCGGCGGCGTGCCGATGCTGTTTGCCTCCGGCCCAGACGATGTCGATGTCCCCATCGAGCCATTGCTATCCGCGCTCAGGGCCGCCGGCGCGAGCCAAGTGGTTTTGACCTGCGGCCGTCGCGGATCCTACTTTGACGATGGCTCGAATGACATAGTGCATGCGCCGGCGACGCTTGTCGATGTCGTGGATACGTGTGGGGCCGGCGACAGTTTTATCGCCACTTTCCTCGCCGGCTTCCGTTTCGACGGCCTTCGCGCCTCGGAGGCATTGCACGAGGCTTCAATCGCCGCTGCGCAGACCTGCACACATCTCGGCGGGTTTCCCCAGAGACCGCGTCCCATACCAGATTGGCTGCCGGCCAAATATGCCAGCTTCATTGCCGACGCCCAGGGAGCCCGGCCGTGACGACACTGCGTCTGCGACAGCCGAAGGTGGCGCTTCCGTCCGACCGGTCCTTCTGGCTTCAGGACATCGGCGCCGACACCGCGACCGCACCGTTGAGAGGCGACGAGCGCGCCGACGTGGTGATCGTCGGTGGGGGCTATACCGGCCTGTGGACGGCGCTGCGCATCCGTGATTTGGCGCCGGAAACACGGGTCATCGTGCTTGAAGCCGATCTGTGCGGATCGGGGGCGTCGGGACGCAACGGCGGCCAAGTCCACTCTTGGTTCGCCGAAATCGATCAGATCAGTGCCGTCGTCGGCCTCGAAGAAGCGCGACAGCTCTGCGCCGACACGGTGGCGTCGATAGCGGAATTGAAGGCGCTGCAGCAAAGCGGCATCATCGACATGGATTTGCGGTTAGATGGATGGCTGTGGACCGCGAGCTCATTTGCCCAGGAAGGCGCCTGGGAGAACGCCGTTGCGATGACCGCAGCGGCCGGAGAGAACCGTTTCAGGCCGCTGACGGTCGAGGACATAGAATGCCGGACCGGTTCATCCGCATCCTATGTCGGGGTCGTAGAGAGCAATGCGGGTACGGTTCATCCCGCCAAGCTGGCGATCGGATTGCGCAATCTTGCCTTGGCACGCGGGGTGATCATCCATGAGCGCAGCCCGGTCCTCGACATCGAATCCGGCAGGACGTGCAGGCTGCGAACGGCGCAAGGCAAGGTGCGGGCAGAGAAAGTTGTGCTTGCCGCGAACGCATGGCTCTCAGCGCTGCCGGAACTGCGCCGTCATCTCTACGTCGTCGACAGCGAAGTGGTCGCAACCGCCGCCGTGCCCGAACTGCTCAACAGCATTGGTTGGCGCGATGGTGCCTCAATCTGCGATTCACAGGCACAGGTCCTCTACTACCAGCGCACCAACACGGGCAGGGTGGTCTTCGGCCGAGGCAGCGGCAATTTGGCGTTCGCCGGAAACTTCGGCGCCAGCTTCAACCGCAGCCCGGAGCACGGCCGTGACAATGTGCGCGAACTGCACAGAGTCTATCCGGCGCTGCGTGGCGTGCGGGTCGAGTATGACTGGTCAGGTCCCATCGACTGTGTACCCGAACACGTTCCGGTCTTCGATCACCTGCGCGGCCATCCCAACATCTTCTACGGCATGGGCTTCAACGGAACCGGCATCGCGCAAACGCCGATTGGCGGGCGGATACTGGCCAGCCTCGTGCTGGAGCGCAACGATCGCTGGAGCGCCAGCGGGCTGGTCGGCATCGAGCGTCGGATGTCGCTCCCGCCCGAGCCGTTCCGCTATCTCGGCGCCAAGCTCGTCCGCGGCGCGGTGCGCCGCAAGAATGAGGCCGAGATCCGCAACCGGAAGGCGGACAGGATCACCAATCTGCTGGCTGGGCTCAAGCCGGGCCACCGCAAGAAATAAGCGACGTCCAGAGCGTCTTGTCCTTCACGCCACCAAGGAGGATACGATGGCTGATCTGCCCTTGATGCAAGTCCCGAAAACTTCACGACAGTGCCGCCGATGCGTCGCTGTAGCCGCCGATTGTCGGCGCGTTGCCGGCACAAAAGCTGGCCGGGTTTTCTTTCCAATCGCTGAAAAAGGACTTGATCCCCTCGTCGATATGTGTACCTAGTCTGATATGAGATCGATCTCATGTTGCGCTCTCAAATAGCCCTTTCTCTATGGGAGAGGGCGCATATATCTAACGATGAAGAGGGAGGTTTAAGTGAGGAAATTGATCGCGTGGCTGGCCTTGGCCACTACCACGCTAGCGTTCGCGTCTGCGGCGTCGGCGGGTGAAACCATCGACCGGGTTACCTCGAAGAAGGCAATGGTGGTCGCCACAAACAGCGGCTGGCCGCCGCAGAGTTTCCTCGATGACAGCAATCAGTTGGTCGGCTTCGACATCGACGTCTCGAAGGAGATCGGAAAGCGCCTCGGCGTCGAGGTCAGTTTCGACACGCCGGACTGGGCGACGATGACGGGCGGTCATTGGCAGGGGCGCTACGATCTGGGTGTCGGCTCGGTGACGCCGACCAAGGCGCGCGCCAAGGTGATCGATTTCGAAGGCATCTATTATTACAGCCCCTACGTTTACGTGGTTCACAAGGACAGCCCGGCCAAATCGGTCGCCGACCTTAACGGCAAGATCATCGGCGTCGAGACCGCCACCACGTCGGAGGATTTCGTCCGCAGACAGCTTGAGATCGATGCTCCCGGCTTGCCGCCCATCGAATACAAGCTGGAGCCCGGTGAGATCAGGACTTTCGCCGACTCAATGCTGCCGTTCGACGATTTGAGGCTCGGTGACGGCGTGCGCCTCAACGCGGTCATCGCACCAGAACAGACAGCTCAGAACGCGATAAAGAACGGCTACCCGTTGCGTATCCTGGAAGGCGGCTATGCCTTCCGTGAGCCACTGGTGGTGATCGCGGAAAAAGGTGATGCCGAGTGGAATGCCAAGATCGGCGGCATTCTCGACGAGATGAAGAAGGACGGTACCCTCACGAAGCTGACTACCGAGTGGTACGGCAAGGATTACAGCGCCGACTGAGGAGCGTCGTGGACGAAGCTTGGGCGGGATGCATTCAAATTGAACATCCCGCTCCATCTGTTTTGTTCAACCGCATTTCTGCGACACCGGGCGGCTCCGCCCGGCTTCAAAATGCTCTAGTGCCGCCATCTCATCATATCGATCATGACATATCCTGACACTTATTACCGACGCACGCTTGCCGACAACACCATCAGACCGCCGCTGAGCGGCGTTTCGCAGTGCGAAACAGTCGTTATCGGCGGCGGACTGGCAGGCCTGACGACGGCGTTGCAGCTGGCTCGCGCCGGCCAGCAGGTCGTCGTGCTTGAGGCGCAGCGCATCGGCTTCGGCGCTTCCGGTCGCAATGGCGGCTTCGTCAATCCCGGCTTCGCCACAGGCACCGACAACATCGCCGCGATGGCCGGCGTGGACGCGGCACAAAGACTGCACCGCCTGTCCATCGAAGGCGTCGATTTCGTGCGGCAGACGATCCGCGATCTCGACATCAAGGCGGCAGGGCCGCGCTCCGGTATGTTGAGCGTGCTTCGCCACGATGGCGGCGCCGCGCTCAAGGCATATGCCGAGCAACTGGCGCGGGATTTCAACTATCGGCTCGACTATCTCGAGCGCGACCAGGTGCGAGCGGTGCTGCATTCCGAGCGCTACTACCAAGGCTTGCGCGACCCCAGCGCCTTCCACATGCATCCGCTCAACTATCTCCGCGCCATTGCGGGCGAGATCGAACGGCTGGGCGGCAGGATCCACGAGAGATCGGGGGCCGTTGAAGCCAACCTTGACGGCGCGGAAAAGATCGTGCGCACCGACGGCGGCCATGTGCGCGCCCGCCAGGCCGTATTTGCCACCGGTGGCTATACCGGGCCACTGGTCGGCAGGCTGAAGCGGGCGTTCCTGCCGATCGCCACTTACGTCATGGTGAGCGAGGAGGCGCCTGACCTGATCGCCAAGGCGATTACGACAACCGACGCCGTTGGCGACAACCGTCGCGCTGGCGATTATTACCGCATTCTCGAAGACGGCAAACGGCTGCTCTGGGGCGGGCGCATCACCACGCGGGCGGCCTCACCGGGCGTGTTGGCGTGGCAATTGCGCCGCGAGATGGTCACAACTTATCCGCAGCTCGAAAAGCTCAAGACCGAACTCGCCTGGTCCGGGCTCATGTCTTATGCCCGCCACTTGATGCCCCAAATCGGCGCGTTGCAGCCGGGCGTCTGGTACCTCACGGCTTTTGGCGGCCATGGCATCAACACCACGGCGATCGCCGGCAAGCTGATCGCCGAGGCCATACTGGGAGAATCGGACCGCTACCGGCTGTTCGCACCATTTGGGCTTGCCTGGGCAGGCGGCCCGGCTGGACTTGCAGTCGCGCAACTTACCTACTGGAAGCTGCAGGCGCAGGATTGGTGGCGCGAGCGCGCCCGCTGACCATAAGGAGATCGAGGACGTGATCGGCCGACTGTTGCTCAACCACCCGGACGCGGCGCGCCGCGTTGGCGTGTTCTTCATGCTCGCCGCCATCGCCGCCGGCCTGTACGGGCTCGGCATCAAAGCCAGTTGGCTCGGCAAGCTTGTTCCGGGGACAGTCGAGTGTCTCGCCGCCAACCCTGAGATCGGGCGGGCGGTCTCGGCGGTGCTGATCGCATTGATCGTGGCGGCGAACTGGAACGCGCTGCGGTATCTCAGCCGCAAACAGCAGATTGTGGCGGTGTGGATAGAGCTGTTCGTGTTGTTAATGCTGTTTTTCTATTCTTTCGACCTGTCCTTCGCGTTCATCGCCAAGAAGATCGGCTTCCTCGTCTCGAAGGGCGTGGTGACGACCCTCTACATTTCGGCCATTTCGATCGCCATCGCCACCCTCATCGCCTTCGTTGGCGCCATCGCCAAACTTTCCCGCAACGGCGTGGTCTATGGCTTGGCGACCTTCTATACCTCTCTGTTTCGTGGCTTGCCGTTGCTGATGCAGATCTACATCATCTATCTCGGCCTGCCGCAGATTGGCTACGTGATCGGCGCCGTGCCGGCCGGCATCATGGCGCTGTCGCTCTGCTACGGCGCGTACATGACCGAGATCTTCCGTGCCGGCATCGAAAGCATCTCGCGCGGCCAGACCGAGGGTGCTACGGCGCTCGGCCTCAGCGCTAACCAGACGATGTTCCTGGTCATCCTGCCGCAGGCGATGCGCGTCATCGTACCGCCGACCGGCAACCAGTTCATTGCGATGCTGAAGGATTCTTCGCTGGTCTCGGTGGTCGGGGTCTGGGAGATCATGTATCTCGCACGCACGCAGGGCCAGACCGAGTTCCGCCACATCGAGATGCTCATCACCGCCTCGATGATCTATTGGCTGCTCTCGATGGGGCTCGAGTTCCTGCAGTCGCGGATTGAGGACCGGTTCGGGCGCTCACTCAAGCGCTGATCGTCATCCGTGATTTTCGCCAAAGCGAGTTGCACAGCACCGCAACAGCCAACTTCGGAGAGCAGCTGCAGATTGTACGCGACAGCATGCCGTTCGGCGACGTCCACCGTCGAACGATAGTCGTTGCACATCAGTCCTCCGTTTGATCGCATTGCAGCGCGACCGTGTTCTTGTTATGTTCGAACGACGATGAGTGCAATGGTTTTCGATTCCGACGCATCGCTCGACGAAGGCCGCGTTATCATAAGGCGCTACGGCGGCGATGTTGAGATGGCAGAGTTGCCTTGGGGCCTTCAGCCCAGCAAAATTGGAGGCAGGCCGTTCACCGTCATGCGCGCTAGGGCAGGACGTTTCGCAGTCACCGTTGCCTCGTTCCGGCACCGGAGCAGGGGCAAGGCCTATAGCTTCTCGCTCGCCGACGGTGACTGGTCTTTTTCGCCGGAATCTGGCGCCCGGCGACACGTGACTGGCGTGAGGCTTATGCCATCCTGACGATCGAGGCGAACGACGACGTTGCGCCCTTCCACGACCGACAGGTGGCAGTGATGCGGCGCGATCAACGGGTGGCTTGGCTCGACAGGACCTGCTTGGAAGAAGAGCTGCTTCGGCCGTTGCCGGCCGGCACGTTCGTGGTTTCGAAGCCGCGCGAAGCATCTGCACAGGCCGTGCTAGCATTTTGAACCAAAACTCGAACTTGGTGATCTCGCCGGCCATCCGCCGCTGCCACTGTGATCGAGGCTAATATCATTTGGACCTCAGTCGCTGCGTAGGATTTTCGCTTCTAACGCCGCTGTAACGAAGGCGCGTCTCGCTACCGGCGTCTGGGCTTCACCACGCAGAACCTGAAGACATGCATCCATAGCCAGTTTTCGCTTCTTCGTCGGGCGAGGGACACTTCGCAGCAGGATCGTGGCTGCGTCGTAGAGGAAGAGGGTGGGCGGGCCGCGGCGGCGGGTGAAGGTCCGGGAGAGAGTCTCCCGGCGCCCGCCGAGGAGCGACACCCATGACCAAGATGGAAATTCACACGCCCAAGGGCAACGAGCGGGCCGGTTACAAGGTCGACGTCGGCCGCGGCCAGCGCATTGGCCGCGTGTCGTCAGAATGGTTCAACCGGCCGGCGGACGAGCGCTACCTGTCGCTCGCCGACCTTTGGAACTCGGTGAAGGCCCGGTCGGAGCGCAGCAAGACCCGCATCGTCGAAAGTGAGCTAATCCGCGTCGAGGCCAGTCGCGACGATCCCCGAGCGCCTGAGGCTAATGCTGCCCGGTGCGCTTGCCCCGGTTGCCCCCACGCATTGGAGTTTTGGCCAACTCGCCGGCCTGGTCGGCGCACCAGCCGCCTATCTGCGGCAGCTTCCAGCCCCGCTCGCGGCGATCAACCTTCAGCACGGTCTGCTCAACCACCGAGCAGAGCAGGTGAAGACACTGGAAATCGACAATGGACGCCTCGAGTTGCGAGCCGTAACCGGTCCGGACTATGGCAGAATACTTGACTCAGAACTGATCGACGCCGTGCAGAGGATCGCTGGCAACGGCACCGGGGACACGCGCTGGAAGGTGCCGGAAGTCCTCGATTGGTCAACGGGAATTTTACCTGGCCGCCGGCGACGAGCTCGGCCGCCGTGCGATGGCCATAGTCGGCGATCGGTTCATTGCGATACCAGTAGATCGCCTTGTTGAAGTCGCCGGTGAGCTCCGTCGCGGCTGAAATTACATTCACCATCTCACGCATCCGACCCTGCAGTCGCTCCGATGATGGATGGGACAGATAGATACGTAATATCAGATACTTGCGGGAGGCCGTGTGCAAAAATCGCACACGAAAGTTCTGCTTCTCTTCTTTTTTCGTTCCCACGACAGAGCCGCCGAAAGCCCTTTTCGGACGTCCTTCTGCCGCCGATATTGACCGTTGCTGTGCGGATGTTCGCCGGGATATCCGTGAACCTCATCGTCCGCTGCGGCGCTCAGTTTGCTTGGGGTTCTTGGAACCGTTTCGAACTTTCTGCCTTGCGCCTCCGGTCGAATTGCGCGTGCTCGGTCCAGGAGGCAGCCGAAGTCGCCGGCATCCGCAAGCGCGTCAGCCCGCACACGCTGCGTCACAGCTTCGCCACCCACCTGCTTGAGCAGGATGTCGACATCCAGGTCCTGCTCGGGCACAGCAAGCTCGATACCACCGCGCTCTACACCAAGGTCTCGATCCGAACGATCCACGCGGTCGCAGGGCCGCTCGACTGGCTGATGGCGCCTGATGGAAGGCAAGACGCCGCCCGGCTGAACAGGTGCGCGCGCACCTGGAGGTTGCCGATTTCTTCCGTGCTGCCGGCCCCGGATACCGGGTCGCCCACGCAGGGCATCTGAGCCTGCAGCAGCTCAAGGTCATGTCGGCGATCGAACACTGCCGCACCATTGGGTGGTCATGTCGAAGCCTGCGAGGACTGCGGCCAATGGCGGATCGCCTACAACTCCTGCCGCAACACGGCGTCTATCGTGGGTACTTTCAGAACGACCCTCCTTACCGGGCACTGTAGCCGCCGTCGGCCATTAAGATATGCCCTGTCACGAATGACGCGTTCGGACCAGAAAGATAGACGATGGCATCGGCGATTTCCCTGGGCTCGGCCCAGCGGCCAATGGGATGGGCGCTCTTGATGGCGGCCTCGCCTGCGGCTGGATCGTCCAGGCCTTCAAGGTAGCGTGTCAGGAACGGCGTATTGATTGATCCTGCTCCCACAGCGTTCACCCGGATGCCTCGGGATGCATAATCTACGGCCATCTGTCGTACCAGCTGGAGCAGGGCGCCTTTGGCCGCGCAATAGGCTGCCTGTTCCGGCAAGCCGACGACGCTTGAAATGGATCCCGTCGCAACAATCGAACCGTGGCCACGCGCGAGCATCGAAGGCAGCGCGCGCCTCGACATCAGGAAGAAGGATTTGGCGTTCGCATTCATGACGGCGTCCCACTCATCCTCGCTGGTGTCGTGAGCGGACTTCGAAATGATGAAGCCGGCGTTGCTGACGAGCACGTCGACCGGGCCGAGCCGCTGCTCTGCCGTTGCGAATATTTTCTCGACGTCAGCAGCCTTGGTGACATCAGCGGCAACCGCTACGACATGATCGGGCGGGTCTCGTTCCAGGTCGGCGACGGCTGGGTTGAGATCTGTGGCGCATACCCTGGCACCGTTTTCGATGAAAAGTGAAACCGCAGCCCGGCCGACACCTCCCGCCGCCCCTGACACGACGACGGTTTTGCCCTCAAAGCTCCTGGTCATGATGGTTCTCCGATCGTTGATGTTGGACTAAATCGCAAGCGGGCCGGCCGGGAGAAGGGAAGCAACCTGTCTCGAGTATCAAGTGCCAGGAGCCGAAACCACGGATCAGCCCGACCCTAGTTCCTGTCACCGTCATATCCTCTCCTCGTTTTCAAGCGAGCCTCGCAAGCGCTTCTGCAAAGAAGTTCACGTCGCCGAAATTGCCGGATTTGAGTGCCATCATCAGGTCGCCTCCCGGATGTCCGATGGTGCGCAGCATCGGGACACCGGGCGCAAGTTCATCACCGACCTCGAACGAGCCGATCGCTAGCTTGTCCACCACGGCCCCCGAGGTCTCACCTCCCGCCACCACGAGTCGCCGAACGCCGGCGTCGACGAGCCCGATGGCGATTTCCGCCAAGGCGTTCTCGATCGCCTGCCCGGCCTCGTGCTTGCCGTGCTGCCGCTGGAGCGCTGCAACCGCATCGGGGCTGCCGGAGGACGCGATGAGCACTGGCCCAGCCGCAAGCTGCCGTCGAGCGAATTCAAGGGCCTCCTCGACGGCACCTCCGCCGGAGACAATGCGCTGCGCATCGAGGCGTAGCACCGGCATGTGTCTTTCGGCGGCATCGATCTGCTCCAGTGTCCGGGCGGAACAGCTGCCGGCAATGACCGCCGATCGGCCGCCGACAGCAGCAAGGTTAGCCATTGATCGCTGGGCTGGGCGTGCGGCCAGAGCGGCCCTTGCGAGTCCGTAGCCAAGTCCGGACGCACCCGTCGACACGGCGCCGTCGGACGCCAACTGACCGAGGACATCGAGATCGCTGTCCCAGATGGCGTCGGCGATGATCGATTTCCGCCGGCCAGGCATTGCGGCGATCTTCGCTCTGCAGCTTTCCAGGCCAAGCGCGACCGTCTGGCAGTCGAGACTGTGAACAGCGTGCTTGGATTGCCTTGCAAGAACACGCGTAAGATTGGCGTCATGCATCGGGTTCAAAGGGTGATCCCGCAAGGCGCTTTCGTTGAGCGGAACATCGTTGACGAACAGGTGCCCCTTGTAGACGGTGCGTCCGGTTTCCGGGAACGCTGGCGTAACCACGGTCCAGTCCTGTCCAGCCCGCTCCATTAAGGCATCGGTGACAGGACCGATATTGCCTGCATCGGTCGAATCGAAGGTCGAGCAGATCTTGTACATGACGTGGCGGGTGCCGATGCGCCGGAGGAACTCCCCGGCAGCGATCGCTCTTGCGACCGCATCGACAGCCGGAACGGAACGGATCTTCAGCGAGACCACAAGCGCATCAATCGTTTCGAACGGACGGCTATCGACCGGGATGCCTATGGTCTGGACGGTTCGAAGGCCGCATTTGCGCCACGTGTTCGCAAGGTCGGAGGCCCCGGTGTAGTCGTCGGCTATGGCTGCGAGAATGACCGTCACTGCCTGCGCCCCCTATACGGCGCAAACCAGCCAAGGCCGGCTTTCGTCGAGCCAGCGGGCTGATACTCGCAGCCGACGAAACCGGAATAATTGCTCGTCTCAAGCTGTTCGAAGAAGTGCCGATAGTTGATCGCCGGTATCCGGCTCGTGCCGTCCGGGCACCCCGGCGATCTGGACGTGCCCGATGAGCGGCTGCAGATGCCGGAAGCTCTCGGTGAGGTCACCATGCATGATCTGTCGATGGAACACGTCGAACTGAAGCCTGACGTTCGGGTGATCGAGTTCCTCAATAAATGCTGCAGCAAGCGCAAAGTCGTTCAGGAAATAACCGGGCATGCTGCGGCCGTTAATCGGTTCCAACAGAAGGTTCAGGCCTTGGGCGGCCAGCTTCGATCCGGCGAAGTCCACGGCACGCCTGTAGCTTCTCAACGCTTCTGCGTCTGACGGGTCCGCAAGGCCGGCCATCATGTGGAGGGAGCGCACGCCAGTCGCCTGGGCGTAGTCCAGCGCCTTGTCGACGCCTGACTGGAATTCCTCGAACCGATCCGGCAAGGCAGCGATGCCCCGTTCGCCCGCAGCCCAGTCTCCAGGAGGAAGATTAAACAACGCCAGTTCGAGTTCGCATGCCCTCAGTCGGCTGCCTACGGTTTCGGGTGCGAATTCATAGGGGAACAGGAATTCCACGGCTCCGAAGCCGGCTTCCGCGGCAGCCTCGAAGCGGTCAAGGAACGACCATTCCGTGAACATCATGGTGAGCTTGGCGGCGAAGCGGATCATGCGGCGAGATCGATCATGATGCCGCCTTGGCCGAGGGCAGCGACGCGCCGGATAGGGTGGCATAGGTGCGCGCAACCGAAGAATCGTCGTCACGTCCCATGCCTGCGCCCGAGGTCGCGAGATACATCTGGAGGGCAGCTGCAGCGAGCGGCACGGGGTAACGTTCGGCACGAGCCATGTCCTGGAGAATTCCCAGATCCTTGACGAATATTTCAACCGAACTCAGCGGCCTGTAGTCGCCATCGAGAATGTGCGGGACACGGTTCTCGAACATCCAGGAGTTTCCCGCGGACGCGGTTATGACCTCGTAGACAGTCGAGAGGTCCAAGCCGAGCTTGGATGCGAGCACCATGGCCTCGCATGCGGCCGCGATATGGATTCCTGCCAGATGCTGGTTGATCATTTTCACCGAAGCGCCGATGCCGGGTTCGTCGCCCAGGCGATAGACCTTCGCCGCGACCGCATCCAGGACATGCCGCGCCCGTGCGAAGGCATTCGGGCTGCCCGACGCCATGATCGTCAGGGCGCCGCTCGCAGCTTTTGCTGCGCCGCCCGAGATCGGGGCGTCGAGATAGAGGATGTCGCGCTCCGCGAGGCGCGTGGACAGGCGTCTCACCTCCGATGGCGCCATGGTCGCTGACGAAATGAATACCGAGCCCGGTGGCATCACAGGGAACACGCCGCCGTCGCCGAAAATCACCGCGTCGGTCTGCGCGCTGTTCACGACGACGCAGAGGACGACGCTCGCATTGGCAACAGCTTCGCTCGGTGATTGCGCTATCCCGCGCCGCTTGCAACCAGCTTTTCCGCAGCGGTCGCGGAGGGATCGTAGCCGACGACCGCGTGTCCGCGTCGCACAAGCGAACTCGCCATGCCAAACCCCATCGAGCCCAGCCCGATGACGGCGACGTTTGATTTTTCCGCGTTTTTGTCAGCAGACATGCGTATTCAACCTCTTGCTTTCAATCCGATCATAATGCAGATTATCTACAATCCGCAACGGGCGGCCGCCGCACTTTTTGAGATTTTCAGGTTGGCGTCCGTGGGTAGGCTCAGTGCGTTGGCTTCGTGCCATGCGCCTAGAATCTCGGGTGACAGGGATGCGAGAGACGAAACTCCGTGAACAGATTGTCCGCTTCGGCAGGTCGCTGTTCGATCGCGGACTCACCCCCGGTTCCTCGGGAAATATCTCTGTTCAGCTCGACGAAGGCGGCTGGCTTGTGACCCCGACAAACACGTCGCTCGGATTTCTGGATCCGGCGTCCATTTCCCGCCTTGACGCAAATGGCAATCTGGTTTCGGGCGACAAGCCGACGAAGGAGATCCCCCTGCATTCCGCGCTCTACGACACAGTCAAAGGATCTCGGGCTGTCGTGCATCTGCATTCGACGCATTCGGTCGCCGTCACGATGCTTCCCGAAATCGATCCGAAGTCGGTGCTGCCGCCGATGACGCCGTACTATCTCATGCGCGCTGGCCGAACTGCGCTGGTGCCGTATTTCAGGCCGGGCGATCCGGCGGTCGCCCGGGCCATCAGGGGATTGGCCGGCAAATATTCATCGGTCCTGCTGGCCAACCATGGGCCGGTGGTGACTGGCAAGGACCTCGAGGGCGCTGTCTTCGCGATCGAGGAACTCGAGGAAACAGCAAAGCTGTACCTTCTGCTGCGTGGTCTCAACCCGCGATATCTATCTGCGGAGCAAGTCGAGGATCTGGCTAGGCAATTCCCGCTCCCGGGCCCGGACGAAGCGCACGACCACCACTAAACAAGGCAGTTTCGTCTGGAGCGGGGTGGCCCAAAAACACATTGACAGATTGTAGACAATCTGCAATTTTGAGGCTGGGAACAAGGAAGCAAATAATGCTCTCGCAGGACCTGAGTACCGAGCATTTCCGGCAATCGATGCGGCGCGTGGCGTCCACGGTCTGCGTGATCTCGTGCCGGCACGACGGACGCCGATATGGCATCACCGTCACGTCGGTCACGCCGCTCAGCTTCGCTCCCATTTCGATCCTTGCCTGCGTCAACCGCAACTCGTCGATCAACATGCCTCTCAAGGAAGAGGGGCATTACTGCATCAACGTGCTTCGAGCCTCACAGGCCGACATCTCCAACTCTTTCAGTGGCGGACGGCCAGCCGAGACGCGATTCGACATCGGCGAGTGGACCGAAAAGGAAGGCGTCCCATACCTGCCAAGCGCGCAGGCGAACCTGTTCTGCGAGATGGATCGGGCGATCTCCTATGCTACGCACGACATCATCATCGGGCGGGTCGAAGGGGTGGCATTCGCCTCCGATGTTGACCCGCTGATCTATCAGAACGGCGCCTACGCGCTGACTTCACCCATGGGCCTGCAGAAGGCTGGATAGGACTGTTTGCCAACGTCGACAGCCGTCGCCGAGGGATCTTAGGAGCAAATGAATGCAGCTTGGTCTTTTTAACCTGATGACGCTTCGCGATCATCCCGACGGCGCACAGGGCGTGATGCGCGACACGCGCAAGATGGTGGAGACCGCCGATGAGCTTGGCTTCGACATTGCGTGGTTCGCCGAGCATCACTTCGCCAATTATTCGAGCTCTCCGTCGCCGCTGATGATGTGCTCCTTCGCGGCCGGCTGGACCAAAAAGATCAAGCTTGGCCCGGGCGTTATCGTGCTGCCGCTCTACAATCCGCTTCGTCTCGCCCAGGAGATCGCGGTCGCCGATACACAGACCGAAGGCCGCCTCGTCATCGGCCTGGGTACCGGCTATCAGCGTTATGAGTTCGATCGCTACAATGTCGTGCTGGACCACAGGGTCGACGTTTTCCTTGAGTATTGGGACGTCATCGAAAAGGCGCTCGTCGATGGCGAGGTCGAGTACAACGGAAAGTATATTTCTCTCCCCAAGACCAGCTTCGCGATCAGCACCCAGCAGAAGCCTCTTCCGCCGATCTTTGTGACGTCGTCACACCCCAAGCTCCTCGATCGCTTCAAGAAATGGAAGGCGGTCCCGTTCCTCGCAGCCAGCACGCTTGGATCGCCAGTGCTCTACAAGATGGTCGACGGGCTCAACGACGCCTGGACGTCCATCGGCGAGCAGCCTTCGATCAAGCCCTTGGCGATCATGCAGTACCTGGCCATAACCGACAGCCGCAGCGAGGCATTGGCCGTGGCGGAGCGGGCCCGGTACGTGGGGCGCATGGCGAATTATCTGCGCCAGGCCTCACCGCCGCTGGACGACAACGGCTACATCAGCAACCAGGCGTACGAAGGCGAGTACACGCTCGACCAATATGCAGACAACATGGTGGTGGGCGATCCGCACACCGTTGCCGAGAAGATGGTCGCGGACATCAAACGTCTCAATCCAAGCAACTACACCTGCAACTTCTCCTTCGGCTGCATGCCAATCGAGTTGGCGCATCGCTCTATCGTTCGGTTCAAGAACGAAGTCGTGCCGCTGATCGAGAAGGAAGTGGGACCTATCGAAGCTCTCGGCGTGACACCCGGGTTGGCGAGAAAGGCGAGTTGAGCGGCCTCACAAATGCTCAACCAACAAAAAACTAGTGTGCAATACAAGAAAGGGGAATGAAATGAAAACGATTGTAAAGGCTCTGCTGGCGACAGCGGTCGCCACGTTCACGCTTGCCGCTCAGGCGCAAGCCGACTCGGCCCTCGACACGATCATCAAGAACAAAAAGCTGCGTTGTGGCATCATGCTGGACAGTCCGCCTGCCGGCTTCCGGGACTCAAACAACGAGCCCGACGGCTATGACGTGACGTACTGTAAGGACATGGCAAAGGCGCTCGGCGCAGAGCCGGAAATCGTCGAGACGCCTTCGCCGGATCGTATCCCGGCGCTGGTTTCGAACCGCATCGACGTCCTTATCGCCTCGACTACGCCGACCCCGGCACGTGCGCTGACCGTGGCGTTCACCCAGCCTTACACCAACAACGTCATGGCAGTTGTGACCCGCAAGGACACCGGCATCGCCAAATACTCCGACCTGGCATCCAAGAAGCTTGGTGGTGTCGTTGGCACCACGCCTGAGCAACTCTTCAAGGATGAGATGGGCAAGGGCTGGGAGGGTACGGGTGCGACCTACACCGGCTTTGCGAGTGATGCGGAAACCTTCCTGGCTCTGCAGCAGGGCAAGATCGACGCCATCGTGATCAATGTCGCCGTCTTCAACTCGCTATCGCAAAGTGGTCAGTTCCCGGAGTTCGTGATGGCCGGACTTGCCCCTCTCGCCGACTTCGGGTCGATTGCCGTCAAACGAGACGACCAACAATTCCTAAACTGGGCGCGGGTTTTCGTGTTCACTCAGGTGTCAAATGGCCGCTGGGCCGAGGTCTATCACAAGTACTACGGGGATGGTCCGTTGCCGCCGCTGACAGCTGAAGGCATCAACTTCTAACCATAGGGCCCGTGCCGGCAGGAAAACCCTGCCGGCATGAGCATGGGATGATTGGCATGAATGGCTATCAGTTCTACTGGTCCATCGTCTGGGATTCACTGCCCCTGCTGCTGGCCGGCGCCTGGGTGACGATCCAGATCACCATTCTGGCCTTCATTGTCGGCACGCTCATTGCGATGCCCATGGCTGTCGCGCGCCAGCAGGGCGAGGGATGGGCCTACCGCTTTTCGACCTGGTGGGTGGAGCTGTCGCGCAACACGCCTGCTGTCTTTCAGCTCTATCTCTTTTATTTCGGGCTGGGCGCCTTCCACATCAACATCCCCAGCTACGCGGCCGTCCTCATCTCCGTTTCCTTCAACAACGCCGGATACATGACTGAAATCTTCAGGGGTGGCCTCAACGCCATCCCGCGACAGCAGCTGTCGGCTTCGCGCTCACTCGGCATGACCAGCCCGCAGAGCTTCATCCATGTGATCTTTCCGCAGATGTTCAAGGTGATCTTCCTCGCCTATGTCACTCAAGGCATCTGGGGAATGCTGAACACCTCGCTTGGCATGTTGGTCGGACTGCAGGAGCTCTCGGGCGCCACGCAGTACGCGCAGTCCGCATCCTTCCGGACATTCGAGTTCTTTCTGGTCACGGCGCTGATCTATTACATCATCGCTAAAGGGCTGCAGTTCTCCTCGCAACTGGCCTTTCGGCTCATCTACAGGAGCTAGGCGTGCAGTTTCAGTTCGCAAACCAAGGGCTCGCCTGGTCGGATGCTTATTTCCTGGCGGAGGGCCTGCTCAACACGGTCAGGCTGGCCGCTGCAGCAACCCTTGTCGGCACCCTTGGCGGGATCGTCCTTGGCTGGTTGCGCACCGTGTCCATGACCGTGAGGATCGCCACGGCCCCCTTCGTCGACATCATACGCAGCGTGCCGATGATCATCCAACTGATCCTCGCCAACAGCTTCCTATCGATCCTGGGGTTCGGCGCTTCGCCCTTTTGGTTCGGTACCGTCGCGCTTGGCGCCTGGATGTCGGCAGTAACTGCCGAGGTGGTCCGGGCGAGCCTGCTCTCAGTCCCGGTTCAATACCGTAAGAGCGCTCGCTCGCTCGGCATGAACGGCTATCAGGAGCTCTTGTACATATCTTTGCCCCTGGCATTCAGGACGGGATTGGCTCCGTGGATCGGGCTCGTCCTCAGCCTGATCAAGGACAGCGCTCTCGCAGGCGTGGTCGGCTACATCGAATATATGCGTTCCACCCAGATACTCATCACCAGGACACATGAGACCTGGCTGCTGCTGATGGGTGCGGGACTTTTCTATTTCCTTATCTGCTATCCTGTTTCCCGGTACAGCCGGCACCTCGAAAGAAAGGTCCGCGTATGATCCGCATCAGCAACGTCCAGAAGGCCTTCGGATCGGTGATCGTGCTCAAGGGCATCGATCTCACGGTCGAAAAGGGCGAACTCGTCTGCCTGATCGGGGCGAGCGGGTCGGGAAAATCGACGCTCCTGCAATGCATCAACGGGCTCGAACCGATCCAGGGTGGCGAGATCCTCGTAGACGGCATCAGCGTCCACGATCGGAAGACGGATATCAACAAGCTGCGCAGCAAGCTGGGCATCGTGTTCCAGCAGTACAACGCCTTCCCGCACCTCACGGCGCTGGAAAATGTCGCGCTGGCACCCCGGGTGGTCACAAAGCGCAGCCGCGCGGAGGCGCGTGCACTTGCGCAGAAGCACCTCGAGCATGTGGGGCTCGGCGACAAGGGCGACAGCTTGCCGTCTCAGCTCTCAGGCGGGCAGCAGCAGCGTCTCGCCATCGCCCGAGCGCTTGCGATGGAGCCGAGCTATATGCTCTTCGACGAGGTCACTTCCGCCCTGGATCCCGAACTTGTCGGCGAAGTGCTTGAGACCATGCGTCTCCTGAAGAGCGAAGGCATGACGATGGTGGTTGTCACGCACGATATCAATTTCGCTCGGGAATCGGCGGACCGCGTGGCCTTTCTCTGCCAGGGCGAAGTCTGCGAAATCGGCACGGCCGAAGAGGTGATCGACAATCCCCGCAAAGAACAGACACAGAAGTTCCTGCGGCGCGAGAATCGCAAGCCCCTTGAAATCGTCAGAAGCTCAGTCGCCTAGCGAATTCCATCCAAACGCAGCATCGAAGGGTAACTCATGATCTCGTTCAATCTCACGGGAAAGGCGGCGCTCGTCACCGGGGGTGCGTCGGGCATCGGCCTCGAAACCGCGCGCATGATGGCCAAGGCCGGCGCCAAGGTCGCAATCAACTATCTGCCGGCGGACCAGCGGGGCGAGGCGGCTGTCGTTGAATTACAAAAGGAGGGGCTCGACGTCATGGGTGCTCCAGGCGATGTCGGCGATGCCGGGCAGGCCAAGGCAATGGTGCTCGATGCGGTGGCAAAGCTCGGCCGTCTCGATCTGCTTGTCAACAACGCGGGAATACCTGGCGTGAAGGTCCCGGTGCCGATCAACGACCTGGACAGCATAACGGAGGAGCTTTGGGCAAATCTGCTCAACGTCAACCTTATGAGCGTTTTCAGGTGCTCGAAGGCCGCGGCGCCTGCTCTCAAGCTGGCCAAAGGTTCTATCGTGAACACCGCTTCCATCGCCGGCTTCGGCGCCGTGGCCAGCACCATCGCCTATAGCGGCTCCAAGGCCGCCGTCATCAACCTGACGAAGAACCTGGCGCGTGCGCTCGCGCCCGATGTGCGCGTCAACGCGGTGGCGCCCGGCGTCGTCGAAAGTTCGTGGGCGATTGAATGGTCGGAGGAGCGTCGCCAGAGCACCCTCGCCAGCACACCTCTGAAGAAAGTCTGCACCACGGCGGATGTCGCGGAGCTTATCGTCTTCCTCGGTTTCGCCGGCGCGCTGATCACCGGTCAGACGGTGGCGATCGACGGCGGCATCTCGATCTGATCAGCAATGGAGAACGGCATGGAACTCGTGAAGCTAAAGTCCGGCAGCATCCTAGAAGAGAAGGAAGGCTATTCGCGGATCGTCGCCCTCGACAACTGGATCTTCATGTCCCTGACCGCAGGACGCGACTACAAGACCCGTGTGATGCCTGAGACGGCCGTCGAGCAGGCAAGGCAAGCGATGAAGAACGTCGAAGGCGCGCTTGAGGCGGTCGGCAGCAGCCTTGCGGATGTTGTGCGGCGACGCATCTTCATTCCGCGCCAGGAAGACGTCCCGGAAGTCATGGCCTATATGGGCGAGAAGTTCCGGGACATCTCTCCGGCAAGCTGCGTCAGCTGTGGTCCGTTGGGCGGACCTGAGTATCTCTTCGAAATAGAGCTCACTGCGTATCGTGGTGCTGGCGCCCTTCCGACGAAGAACCTGGCGGTCTCGCTCTAACGGCAAGTCAGGCGGGACAGAACGTTTTCCACTTATTCCGTAAGGATAGCTTAGTGGCAGGCTTCTCATTAGATTATCGCATTCGTATATAGTCTACATTCCGAATGCCTGTGCAGCCGATCTCCTGCGGTCGCCTTATGAGGATCTTGATGCGACACGCAAATGAAACAGGCGCCATTCTGGCTCCCATGACGCAGATGGAAAGCACGCAGTTCGCTGCGGAGCAAATCCGGAACGCGATCATTGCCGGCCACTTCAAGCCCGGCGACCGGCTCGTCGAGCAACAGCTTACCGACATGTTGAACGTCTCCCGGCATCCGGTCCGGGAAGCATTGCGCCTGCTAGCTCGCGAGGGGTTCGTCGAGATCAAGCGGAACAAGGGAGCATCTGTCAGGGCGGTGGACGCAGACAGCGTCATCGAAGTCTACAATATCCGGATGGCCCTGGGAAAAATTGCCCTGGACCATCTGCTCGCGGAACCAGGTCGCCTGGCTTCGGCTGACCTCAAGCGTCTCGAAAAATTGGCTGAGAATGCCGTCAAGTTTGCTAACCTCGATAGCCAGGTCGAGACCGTTCGCAACGATCTTGAGTTCCAGCAAGCGATCATTGACGCGACGGGATTGCAGCGGACCATCCGCTACTTTTCCGAGCTAACCGCAGATGTGAGGCGCTTCAACCATCAGTTGGGCGTTGTCTATACAGACCGAAAGGGCGACGCCGAGAAGTATGTCGTCAAGCTACTCGAAAGCTTGCGGGACGGAGATCTCCGCACTGCGCATGAGATCTGGCAAGCCAAGTTCTCGAAGGCTCTCGAGCGCTACCTTTCGCTGATTGCCGACAGTGAATCAGATGGGGCGAGCCGCAACAGTGTGAAAGCCAGTCGACCCTCACGTCGGTAGCAAGGCACGGCCTCGCACGAAGCATCTTCGCGCGTTGATCGTCCTCCGGATTTCGGCAGTTAGGTGATGATGCAGCGCGGGCTCAATCGCGGCCATGGGCGTCGAGCCAGGCAGACCTGCCAATTTCCATCTCAACTGCACGCGCTTTTGCCTAAACAATGTTGCTACTGATTTCACTAGCAGAATCGACGCAGACGCGTCATTGTGCAATGAATATTGCGAAAGAGTGCAGCATGAAACCGACCGCTGAAGCGCCGCGTGACTATGAAGAGCTGATCCGGCTCATCCACGATCGCTATGATGAAATGAGCAAATCCTACCAGAAGATCGCGCTCTATCTCACCCAGAATCCTAACGACGTCGCTGTCAGGTCGGTGAATGCGATTGGGGATAGCAGCGGAGTGCATGCCTCTAGCTTCGTGCGCTTTGCGCAGGCGCTCGGTTATGAAGGCTTCAACGAACTCCAGTCCCGCTTTCAGAAGCGTCTGTCGACCGCGGCGCCCGGCTTCGAGGCTCGTATCAAGGCGCTGGAAGGCGAATTGGGAGCGCGAACAGATCGCAGCGAAGTCGGATTCATGCGCGACCTCGTGGTCCGCGACATCGCCTCGCTGCAGGACATGCTGACGCAAATACCGCCCGAGGACCTGGCCAAGGCCGTGACCCTTCTCGAAAAGGCCGACGCGATCTACCTGATCGGGCAGCTGCGGTCGACGCCTGTGGTCGAACTTCTCCGCTATATTTTGACCATGTTGGGCAAACGTTGCGTGCTGCTTGATCCCGGCGGCGGACTCGCCACGCATATGGCGCGCATGATCCGCAAGACCGATGTCTTGTTTGCCGTGTCTTTTCGGTTTTACGCCAATGAAGTCGTCAACGTTGTGGAGGAGGCCGCGCGCAGCGAAGTTCCGATCATTGCCATTTCCGACAGCACGCTGTCTCCGCTGGCCAAGAACGCCAGTGTTCTCTTCGCCGTGCCGGAGCATGAATATACCTTTTCCCGTTCGCTTGCCGCCCCAATGTGCCTTGCCCAGGCGCTGACGGTTGCACTCGCGGCGCGACTGCAGAACAACGCTGTCAGTCCGCGCATACCAACCGTCACCGGGCAGTAGCGGTTCCCCAACAATAACCCGGGCGTTCCGCGTCCTTGGCATTCCGGTTGCGAACCAAGCGCGCCAGGTGCACTCGAGTCCGCAGATCGCAATAGAAATTGCGCACTCTGCACGATGCAACAATTTCATTGTCAAATCGTTGACACATCGTTCATTGCGGGATATTTATATCTTGCAATTTTCGTTGCAGCCTATCCTTCACCCGGTTCGGGAGTGTCCCGCGCTGTCGTGAAGGAGGGGGCGAACTGAGTGTTCCATGGGAGGAAACTATGAAGCGACTTCTGACTGCATTTCTGACGGCAACCGCTATGGCGAGCGCCTTGGCGGCGGCACATGCTCAAGATGCCAAGAAAGTGTTCTTTCTGCTGCCGAATACCACGACGATTCGCTTCACAAGCCGGGACGCGCCGTTCTTTGTCGCGGCGATGAAGGAGAAGGCGCCGAACGCTGAGGTGACCGTGCAGAATGGCGAAGGGGATCCGGCGCGGCAGCAGCGGCTGGTCGAAGACGCCATCACCCAGGGCGCCAGCGTGATCGTGCTTGCGGCGACGGACGCAAACCTCGCCGCCGGCAGTCTTAAGGCGGCAGCCGATGCGAAGGTGCCGGTGGTCCTTTATGATCACGACGCGGTCGGCGGCAAGGCCGAAGCACACGTCGTCTTCGACTCGCTGTCAGTTGGACAAGCGCAAGGCAAGCGCGCCGCCGAGCTGATCAGCGCCATGAAGAAGTCGCCGGTCAAGGTTGCGCGCGTGAAGGGCAATGAGGGCGAGTACGGTACAGGCCAGTATGAAAAGGGCCAGAACGAATTCCTTCAGCCGTTGATCGATTCGGGCAAGGTGAAGGTCGTCTGCGAGCAGTACACGCAGAACTGGGATCCGGCGCTGGCGCAATCCTTCGCCGAAGACTGCCTGACCCGCAATGGCGGCGATGTCGATGTCTTCCTCGGCATGAACGATGGCACCACCGGCGGCTCGGTTGCCGCTCTGATCAGCCAGGGGGCCAAGCCTGGCGACAAGCTGGTGACCGGCGGTCAGGACGCGACCGTCGAGGCGTTGCGCTACGTCGCGCAGGGATGGCAGGACAACTCCGTGCTCAAGGATCTCAAGGTTGAAGCGACCTATGCGGCGGACGTCGTGGCTTCGATCCTGGATGGCAAGGGAGTGCCAAAGGATCTGATCAATGGCAAGGTGAACAACAAGTTCATGGATGTGCCGGCTGTCTTCCTGCCGGTCAAGAACATCACCCTGGACAATCTCTCGGACGTCGTCACCGCCGGCGTCTGGACCTGGCCAGAAATCTGCAAGGGCATCGAAGACACTGAAGTCTGCAAGAAGAACAACAAATAATGTGATCGAACTGGAGGGCAGCGGCGCTCGCTGTCCTCCGGCTACTTGATGGGAGGAGCCTGATGGTCGAAGCGGCAGCAACCCGCGGCGGCGCCGATGTTCATGCGGCGTATCAATCCACGCCGCTTATTTCGATGCGCAACATCCGTAAATCGTTCGGGTCGGTCCATGCCCTTCAAGGCGCTTCGGTGGACGTCCACGCCGGCGAGGTGGTCGCGCTGGTCGGCGACAACGGCGCCGGCAAGTCAACGCTCGTCAAGATCATGGCCGGTGTGTTCGGGTTCGACGCCGGTGAGTACAGCATCGAGGGCCAACCGGCGAAGATCGCCAGCCCAGCTGACGCCACCGCCCTTGGGATCCAGACCGTTTATCAGGATCTCGCGCTCTGCAACAATCTGGACGCCGTGCAGAACCTGTTTCTCGGGCGGGAGCTGACTGGTCCGACATGGTTCGGCCGGCGGATCCGTCGCGCCGAATGCGAAGTTCGTGCCCGCGAGGTGCTGACGCGCATGCGACTTGGCCAGCTGTCACTGACGCGCCCTGTCGGAGCAATGTCTGGCGGTCAGCGACAGAACATAGCCATCGCACGTTCCATCCTGTGGACGCCGAAGGTCGTCATATTCGACGAGCCGACAGCCGCACTCAGCCATTCCGCGGCCGAACAGGTCTCGGCCCTGGTCCGCACGTTGGCCAACGATGGGCTCGGCATTGTCGTGGTCAGCCACGACATCCACAATTTCGTCGTCAACGCCACTGACCGCATCGAGGTCATGCGCCTGGGCGCGAATGTCGCGAGTTTCAAATCGAGCGAAGTGACAGGCGAGCAAGTGGTCAACGCGATGGTCGGTGGCAACGAGGCAGTCAACCTCGCTGGCTGAGCTCTGTCGGACAAAAAGTGTCAGGAGGATACGTCAAAATGGCAAGCTCGGCCGCCGCTTCCGGTGACGTCAAACGCCGCACCTTCGGCGAAGTGCTCAACAGCGACATGCGTGCACTGCCCGTAATAATCGGGCTCGTGGCGCTGTGGGTATTCTTCGCCTTGCAGAGCAACGTCTTTCTGACACCGCAGAACCTGTCGAACCTGCTCGTCCAGAGCACGGTTGTGGGCATCATGGCGATCGGTCTGATGTTCGTGCTGCTGGTCAAGGAAATCGACTTGTCGGTCGCGGCGATCAACGGCGTGACATCGGTCCTGATGGCCAAGCTTGTTGTCGATTACGGCGTTTCGCCCTGGCTGGCGGTGACGGTCGCAATCGTGATGGGTGCTGCTATCGGCAGCTTTTCGGCGCGCTGGGTCACGTTTGTCGGCGTACCATCCTTCGTGGTGACGCTAGGGCTTGGACTGGCCCTCAATGGCTTGCAACTCGTCCTTCTGCCGCCCACCGCCCGCTACGGGTTGATGGGAACCGGCATCGACAAGATCGCCGAGACCAAGATTTCGGGAATCACGTCATGGGCCGCGCTGGTGATCGGACTCGTCGCGTTTGCCGCTCTGGTCCTGTCAGGGATCGCTCGTAGAAAACGCGCCGGTCTGGAAGCTTCCCTGTTCAGCCGATTTGTGCTGCCGCTTGGTGCTGCCGCGATTTTTGGCGCCATCGTCGTGACGATCCTCAACGCACATCAGGGCATACCGGTCGTGGTTTTGATCTTTGCGATCCTGCTCGGGATAGGCGGGTATATCCTCAAGGAAACCCGGTTCGGCCTCTACCTTTATGCTGTAGGCAACAATGACGAGGCTGCGCGACGGGCCGGCGTCAAGGTTCCGCGCATCAAGATGGCGGCCTTCGCCATTGCCGGCGGCATCGCAGCGCTGGCCGGCGTACTGGGCGCATCGCGGGCACTGGGCGTTGGCGTCTTCTCCGGTGGCGGGGTAGGGGGCGGCACATTGCTGCTGGAATCGATCGCCGCTACCGTCATCGGCGGCGTAAGCCTGTTCGGCGGCCGCGGCTCCATTCACGCGGCTTTGTTGGGCGCGCTGGTCATCGGAACAGTCCAGAACGGGCTCAACCTGATGGGCGTCGAGAACTGCGTTCGCCTCATCGTGACGGGACTGCTTCTCGTGCTGGCCGTCTCGATCGACAAGCTGATCGAAAAGGCCATGGGCCAGCAGAATTTCTGATTTGCGTTGGCTTCGACCCAATCACGCTGAAACGATCGGTGAAAACTGGAAGGCAGTAGTCGCCCGCTTACCTGGGCTGCTATGAAAATCCGGTATTGCTTCAGCGTAGGTGCTCGATCCGTCATGCGATGGTCAAGGATTTGGCAAGTCGTCGGTGTCGGCCTGTTGGTCACGGCATTTCCGTTTGCCGCGCAGGCAGCCTCACCAGTCGTGTTGTGCGGCGAACTGGCCAAGCTGGCGCTGCCAAACGCAAGGGTCACTGCCGCCGAGCTGGTGGCTGCGGGTCAGTACCAGATGCCCGATGACCCGCTTTCGCAGATCATGGGCCAGCCAGGGATGAACGTGGCCGGCCACGCCAAGGAAGCGCCCAATCCTGCATTCTGCCGCGTGGCGGCCACCCTCACACCCAGCAGCGATTCAGCCATTGGGGTCGAGGTCTGGCTGCCGGTGGCTGGTTGGAACGGCAAGTTCCTTGGCGTCGGCAATTTCGGCTGGGCCGGCTCCCTCATGGTGTCGGGCATGCTAAGCGGGCTTGTGGAGGGCTACGCCACCGCAAGCACCGACACGGGGCATGATAGCGCCATCCCGGAAGGCCAGGGTGGACGCTTCGCGCTCGGCCACCGCGAGAAGCTGATCGACTATGCGTACCGCGCCGATCACTTGATGACGGTCGCGGCCAAGGCGATCATCAAATCCTTCTACGGCAAGAGAGCCGCTCGATCCTATTGGATCGGCTGCTCGCTCGGCGGGCTGGAAGGGCTGATCGAAGCCAAGCGATATCCAGAAGACTATGACGGCATCGTCGTGGGTGCGCCGCCCAATCCGATCGTCAACTTCAATGCCGAGCAGCTCTGGGCCGGCTGGATAAGCGACCGCAATCCGGACATGCAGATCCCCAAGCCCAAATTCGCCATGGTGAACGATGCCGTGATGAAGCAATGCGCCTCGCCGGTTGGCCTCAAGCAGGGCTTTGTCGACGAGCCCGATAAATGTGCATTCAAGCCAAGGCAGTTGCTGTGCAAGGGCGCCGACGGCCCGGATTGCCTGACCGCACCGCAAGTCCGCATGCTGGAACAGATCTATGCCGGCCCGGTCAATCCGCGCAACGGCGAGCTCATCTTCCCGGGGCCGGCGAAAGGCAGCGAGGCAGGCTTCCCCGCCGACGGCAAGCCTTTTCCTGTAGCGTTGGACCTGTTCAAATACGCAGCATTCGAGAACCCGGACTGACGCGGAGAACTTTCTCTGCTCCGGCGAATAGCTGGTGCGGGCTGCGTTACCTTTCCCGCTCATGCCTTGAGATCGAATGCTGCTATCGTCGCCTCCGCAAGCGATCAAATCGCCTGGGGCTTGAAGCCGCTCTGAGCGACGGGCATCACCCCTTTAAGCAGGGCGACGGACTTTTCCAACCCTTCGAGGCTGTTGAGCAAAACGTCTTCATGTTCGATTGAAAGCCAGCCATCATAGCCCGCCATTGTCAGTCGGTAGCAGAATTGCCGCCACCATTCCTCGCCATGGCCGAAGCCAAGGGTGATGTAGGACCAGCTGCGGGCAGCGATATCCACCAGAGAGCCGTTTTCCAGGAGCGAGGTCCTGGCCTGCACCGGCGCGTTGAGCATCGTGTCCTTGGCGTGGACGTGATAGACGGCCTTGCCGAGCGCTTCGGCCGCAACGAGTGGATCCGCGCCCATCCAGAATAGGTGCGACGGGTCGAGATTTGCGCCGATGACCGGACCGATGGCCGTTCGCAGCTTGAGGAGCGACGGAACATTGTAGATACACTGGTTTCCGTGAAGCTCCAGCGCAATGCGTTCGACGCCGCATTCCCTGGCGAGTTTCGCAATGTCCGCCCAGAAAGGCAAAGCTTCTCATCCCGCTGGTAGCGCAGGATTTCTTGCGTCTCCGGCGGCCAGGAGGAGACCACCCAGTTCGGCATGAGGTCGTCTTGTGTCCTGCCGGCAGGCCGGACATCGTGCAGACAGTCTTGATCCCCATCTCGCCGGCGATGCGGATCGTGTCCTTCAGGCATTCGGCCTGCTCGGGCTGGGTTGGATGCAGCGGATTGCCGTTGGCGTTGAGCGAAATGATTTCGAGGCCGCGGCTTTCGAAGGCTTTGGCAAAGTTCCGACGCGCGTCCGCGCTAACCTGCATCGTCTTCAGGTCGAAATGGGGCGCAGTCGACCAACCGCCCGTGTTCACCTCGACCCCAGAGACGCCAAGGCGTGCGGCATGGTCGAGAAGTGCGTCGAACGTCATGCCGCCAAGGCTGTCGGAAACGAAGCCCAGTTTCATCTCTCTATCCTCTACCGGTCATACAGGGATGGCTTTTCCGCCCTCGCAATGGCGACTCGCCGACCCTCGTGAAGCGCTTTGACACCGGCTTCGGCGACCAGAGCCGTGCAGTAACCGTCCCAGACGTCTGCGGCCACCGCCGGGAATTCCCCTGTGCGACGAAGTGAAGGAAAGCCTTGTCCTGGAGCCGGTAGGCTTCGGCAAAACGTGGGCGCCAATCCGATGCATAGCGCTCGAAGGTCATGAGAGCGCCGTTTTGCCGCGTTGGGGCAGACACATTCAGAAAGATCGATCCCTTTTCGCCGACGAGTTCGCCGCGCACGTCATAGCCATAGGCGGCGTTATTGTTGATCTCGATGTTGACGAGCTGACCCCTGTCTGTTTCGAGAACCATGAAGACCGGCGCGCCAGTCTTCGATGCGTCGACGCCCCCCGGCTGGAAAACCGAGATTGCCGTATGATCGGCGCCCAGTACGAAGCGTGCGACGTCGAATTCATGCGGTGCGGAATTGGTGATCGCCATCTGGCCGGTGAAGTTGGCCGGCGCTTCCACGTTCCGGTGGAAGTTATGCATCATGATCGCTCGGCCAAGCGAGCCGTCGTCGAGCGCCGCCTTCATGTCGCGGTAGGCCGGATCGAAGCGGCGCATGAAACCAAGCTGGACGAACCGTCGGCCGTGCGACACTTCCGCCTCGATCACGCCCAGGCACTCCTTCGAGCTTTGCGACAACGGCTTTTCGCAGAGCACCGGCTTTCCGGCCTCGATCGCGGCGAGCGACAGCGGTGCATGGGTCTCGTCGGGGCTGGCAATCAGCACGGCGTCAACGTCGCTGCGCCGGATGGTTTCCAAGGGGTCCGTGGCGGCATAGGTCGCGCCGTGGTCCTGTGCCACCTTTCGGGCTCGTTCCGGTGAGGCGTCGCATACGACCTGGAGGCTTGCCCCCGGCAGGTCTTCGGCGACAATCCGGGCATGGTCGGCGCCCATGATCCCTGCGCCGATGATTGCTATTCTGATCGACATCTAATGCCCTATTTCTGAGAGCCTACCGGCGAAGAGACTTGTCTCCCTATGCCGCAAGGACAACGATCACGCCCGGAAGCAGTCGCGACCTAGTCAGACGGCGTAGGGCGTGAGCCAGGGCTGCCCTTCGGCTTCGGCGCTATCGACCACTGCATCGACGAAGGCCACGCCCTTCAGCCCGTCATAAGCGGTCGGCACGTTCAACCCTATTGCCGTTGCCTCGCGCCCCTCACGACGGGCGCGGATGGCTTCGGCAAAGCCACGATAGAGGTTGGCGAAGGCCTCCAGATAACCCTCGGGATGGCCGGGCGGTGTGCGGGTTCGCGCTTTCGTGGCCTCGCTGAGGTCGTCGGCGCCCCGCTTGATGGTCTCGGTGCGACCGAATAGGGGCGAGAAGATCAACTCGTTCGGTTGCTCCTGGAACCAGGCGAGACCGCCCTTTTCGCCGAAGACACGCAGCCGGATCCCGTTCGAGCAACCGAGTGCGACCTGTGACGACCAAAGCAAGCCTCGCGCGCCGCCCTCGTAGCGCAGGAGCACGTGGGCGTTGTCGTCAAGCACGCGTCCCTCGACGAAGGAAGCCAGGTCGGCGGTCAGAGCCTTAAGCTTCAGCCCGGTCACGAAGCCAGCCAGATGATAGGCGTGCGTGCCGATGTCGCCGATCGAACCGCCGCGCCCCGATCGCTTCGGGTCGGTGCGCCAGGCGGCCTGGACATTGCCTGCGGCCTCGATGGCCGTCGCCATCCATTCCAAGGGATACTCCACCTGCACGACGCGGATCGCGCCGAGCTTGCCTGCCGCCACCATCTCGCGCGCCTCATGCACCATCGGATAACCCGAATAGGTGTAGGTCACGCCCATGAAGCGTCCGGTCTCGCGCACCAGCTGTTCGAGCGCGATTGCGTCTTCGAGTGTATTGGTCAGCGGCTTTTCGCAGATTACCTCGTAGCCGGCCTCGAGAAAAGCCTTGGCGATCGGAAAATGGGTGTGGTTTGGCGTGCAGATCGCCACCACGTCGATGCGGTCCTCGCGGTCGTTCTCCGCGGCAATCATGGCCTTGAAGTCGTCATAGGATCGGGCTGGGTCGATACCTTGCGTTGCGGCGAAGCGGTGGCCGCGCACGGCATCCGCGTCGAAGGCGCCGGCGACAAGCTGGAAGGCGCCATCGAACCGGGCCGAGATGCGGTGGATGTTGCCGATATAGGCGCCTTCGCCGCCGCCGACCATGCCGAGCCGAAGCGGTCGCTGAAAATCCGCCGTCATGAGCGTGTGCTCCTGTCGATACCCAGGATTGCATCGTTGATCGTGCGGTCAGCACTGGCCTTGACGAAGTCGTCGAAGGCACGTTCGGAAACGCGGATGATGTGATCGGCGATGAAGCGGGCACCCTCAGCTGCGCCGTCCTCTGAATTCTTGAGGCAGCATTCCCACTCCAACACCGCCCAGCCGTCGAAATCGTAGCCGGAGAGCTTCGAGAAGATCGCCTTGAAGTCGATCTGTCCGTCGCCTGGGGAGCGGAAACGGCCGGCGCGCCGGATCCAGGGCTGGAAGCCGCCATAGGCGCCGGTCTTGCCGTCCGGCCGGAACTCGGCATCCTTGACGTGGAACATTTTGATGCGCTCGTGATAGTGGTCGATGTAGGCGAGATAATCGATGGCCTGCAGCACGAGATGGCTGGGGTCGTACATGATGTTGCAGCGCGGATGATTGCCGACGCGCTCCAGGAACATCTCGAAGGTCAGCCCATCATGCAGGTCCTCGGCAGGATGGATTTCGTAGCACAGGTCCACGCCACTCTCGTTGAAGGCATCAAGGATTGGCCGCCAGCGCCGCGCCTGCTCATCGAAGCCGTCCTCGATCAGCCCATCCGTCCATTGCGGATAGGGATAGAGAAAGGGCCACAGCAGCGAACCTGAGAACGTGACGTGGCGGTCTATGCCGAAACGCCTCGACGCCTTGGCGGCGAGATGAAGCTGCTCGACTGCCCACGCCTGCCGTGCGGCCGGATTGCCCCGCACCTCGGGTGCGGCGAAGGAATCCGCCGGATGATCGTAGGCGGGATGCAGGGCCACGAGCTGGCCTTGCAGATGCGACGCCAGTTCGGTGACAACCAGGCCGTGTTCGGCGAGCTTGCCGGCATACTCATCGCAATAGGTCTGGCTTTCAGCCGCTTGCTTCAAATCGATGACGCGCTTGTCCCAGGTCGGTATCTGCACGCCCTTGAAGCCCTTGGCCGACGCCCAGCCGGCCAATCCCTCTATGCTGTTGAACGGTGCTTCGTCGCCCGCGAACTGAGCCAGAAACACAGCTGGCCCCTTAATGGTCCGCATCTTGCTCTCCTTCTGGCGGCAGGGCCGCCGGTTCATCCGTTATCGAAACAATAGTCGCCTCGAAGAGTGACGCGGTTCCTCAAGGCAGCGCTTTCTTTTCCGTATCCGATTGGGCTTTCCGATGGCTTCAGAGCGTCATCGCCTTCTCAGGCACGACCATGGGGCCGGGTGCGGCGCCAAGCACAGTCTGATCATAATCCACGACTGCCCCCGTCATGAGCCCCGCATCGTCCGAAACGAGAAAGTTGACCGCCCGTGCCGCCTCGCGGGGGTCGATCAGGCGTCCGAAGGGCAGGTTTGCAACGGCTTTCGCTTCCCAGTCGGGATCGCCCTTCTCGCTCGCCTGCAATTCCCGCTCGTGATCGGACGCCATCCAGCCGATATCCAGCTGATTGACGCGGATGCGGTTCTTCATGACGGAAAACGCCGTGTTGCGGGTCAGCGTTGCCAGTGCCGCCTTAGTGGCGCAGTAGACGTTGATGAAAGGCTGGCCGGCCTGCTGCGAGATCGAGCCGATATTGCAGATCGCACCCTCGATGCCATGGCGGATCATGTGCCGGATCGCCTCCTGCATGAGGAAATAAGGTCCGCGCACATTCACGGCAAACAGAGCGTCGAACAATTCTGGCGACGTGTCGAGGATCGTGCCCCGGTCGGTACGGGCACCAGCATTGACGAGCACGTCGATCCTTCCGAAAACGCGCTCCGCTTCCGCGATCACGCGGCGGCAATCGTCGACATTTCCAAGATCGGCGTTGACATAATGCACGGGCACGCCCGTGGCGTGCGAAATGTCGGCGGCCACCGCGCGGCCCTTGGTTTCGTTGCGGCCAAGTGTGACGAGACCCGCGGCTCCGGCTTCGGCGA
The DNA here is from genome assembly GCF_040323235.1 of Mesorhizobium sp. M0051. Taxonomy (NCBI): domain Bacteria; kingdom Pseudomonadati; phylum Pseudomonadota; class Alphaproteobacteria; order Hyphomicrobiales; family Phyllobacteriaceae; genus Mesorhizobium; species Mesorhizobium sp. M0051. Next base: position 16,594 of record NZ_JAMYUT010000026.1, on the reverse strand, counting down.
GCTGGCGAGCGATTGCCGCGCCCAGTCCCTGCGTCGATCCGGTGACGACGCAGATCTTACCATCCATCCGGTTCATGCGTTGTCCTCCACTGTGTAGCCAGCCGCGGCCATGACGCGCAGCAATTCCTTGTGACCTATCTTCGCCATTTCGAGCGGCGGGCTTTTGACGGGATCCTGCTCGGCTTCAACGACGAACCAGCCTTCGTAGCCGTAGCTCGCCAAGCGCTTGACGATCGCCTCGAAGTCGAGCGAGCCGTCACCGGGCACGGTGAAGGCTCCCTTGACCACCGCGTCGAGAAAACTTTCCCGGGTGCGGTCGAGCCCGTCCACGACTGCCTGGCGGATATCCTTGGTGTGTACATGCGAAATGCGGGCGTGGTGCTTGTCGACCACTCGCAGCACGTCGCCGCCGGCAAAGGCCATGTGGCCGGCATCGTAAAGCAAGGCCAGAGCCTCGCCGGAATGCTTCATCAAGAGGTCGAGCTCTTCCTCGGTCTCGATCGGCGCGGCCATGTGGTGGTGGTAGGAAATCGGCATGCCCTCGTCCGAACACCATTCGGCGAAGGCAGTCATCTTGCGACCATAGGTTCTGATCTCGTCTTGCGAGAGCCGCCGCTTGGTGGAAAGCGGCGCGGAGCGGTCGCCCTGTATGGTACCTGCAGTTTCGCCGTAGACGATGCAGGGGGCGTCGACGGCCTTGAAAAGCTGCATCTGCTGCGCGATGCGGTCTTTCTCCGCTTCGATATCGCCGTCAAGCAGCAGGCCGGAAAACCAGCCGCCACAGACGGTCATACCGTGCTGCCTCAGAATGGGTTCGAGCACGGCCGCGTCCATCGGGAAACGGCGACCGGTCTCCATGCCGGTAAAGCCCGCCTCGCGGGCCTGCCGCAGACACTCCTCCAGCGAAACGTCGTCGCTCAATTCGGCGAGGTCATCGTTCCACCAGGCGATCGGCGCGATGCCAAGCTTGGCTCTCATCTTGATCTCCATCATCATTCCAAGCCGCCGCCGACCACTTTCGGCGCCGCGAAAAAAACTGCCGGAACAATGCTCAGGGAGTGTGGCATCGTTCCGGCAGAGGACGCCCCGGGGGGCGTCCGAAAAACTTAGACTCCTATGCGCTGCCGCTTGCGGCCTTCGGCTTGCGCGGAATGGGCCTCGCGCACCTCGGCCCGCTCGCTGACCTGCGGCACGCCGACATCCCACCATGCGTCACCGGGTGTCCAGGTATAGCCATCGGAGACGATGGTAATGACCGTGGTACGATCCGTCCCCTTGGCCCACTCCACAGCCTGGCCGAGATCCGCAAGGCTCTCGACGCGTCGCGTAAGGGCGCCCATGGCCTCGGCATGTTTTGCAAAGTCGACCGAAAACGGCTCCTTGACCCGGCAATCCTTGATCATGTTGTTGAACGACGCGCCGCCCTTGGCATTCTGCAGCCGGTTGATCACCGCATAGCCGCCATTGTCACAGACGATCAGGATCATCTTGTGGCCGGCGAGAACCGAAGAGTAGACGTCGGAATTCATCATCATGTAGGTGCCGTCGCCGATCATCACGATCGGCGTGCGGCTCGGATCCGCCATCGCCGCTCCCCATCCGGCTGATATCTCATAGCCCATGCAGGAAAATCCGAACTCGCAATCGAACGTGTTCGGCTCTTTCACCCGCCAGTTCTTCATGACTTCCCCGGGCAGCCCGCCCGCCGCGGTGATCAGCAGATCCCGCTCGCCGGCCTTCGCGTTGACCACGCCGACGACCTGCGCGTAGGTCGGAACCGGGTCATTCGTGGGCTTCTGGAATCCGTCGAGCGCGGTGTTCCACTTGGCAAACTCGACCTTGCCTTTTTCGGTCCAGCCGCTGTCGGCCTTCCAGTCGCCGAGAGCGGCCTCGACTTCGTTGATGGTTTCCAGCGCATCGCCGACCACGGCGAGCGCCCGGTGCTTCGTGGCATCCCACCGTGCGGCGTTGATCGAGACGAATTTGGCGTCAGGACTGAACGCGCTCCATGATCCCGTCGTGAAGTCCATGAGCCGCGTCCCGACGGCCAGGATCACATCGGCTTCACCCGCAAGCGCGTTCGCGGATGTCGAGCCGACGATGCCTATTGGCCCAACATGGGCAGGATGGTCGTGTGTAACAGTGCCCTTGCCGGCGATGGTTTCGGCAAGCGGAATGCCACGCGCTTCAGCGAATTTGGCAAGAGTGGCCTCCGCACCGGAGTAACGCACGCCGCCGCCCGAAATGATCAGCGGACGCTTGGCCGTCTTGAGAAGACGCACCGCCTCTTCGAGGCGCCCGCGATCCGGCCGGGGGCGCGGAATCGCATGGACCGTGGGTTCGAAGAAGGACTCTGGATAATCCCAGGCGACTTCCTGCACGTCTTGGGGGAGGGCGATGAAGGCCGGCCCGCAGTCGGCCGGATCAAGCAGAACCGCGACCGCCTGGGGCAGGGAGGAGATGATCTGTTCGGGATGGACAATACGGTCCCAGTAGCGGGTCACCGCCTTGAACGCGTCGTTGACGTTGATTGAGGGGTCGCCGAAGTGCTCGACCTGCTGCATGACCGGATCGGGCCGGCGGCTGACAAAGGTGTCGCCTGCAAGCATCAGTACCGGAAGTCGGTTTGAATGGGCGACGCCCGCGGCGGTTACCATGTTCAGAGCGCCCGGGCCGATAGAGGTGGCGGCGATCATGATCTGGCGCCGGCGCTTCGCCTTCGCGAATCCGATCGCGGCCAGTGCCATCGACTGCTCGTTCTGGCCGCGCCATGTGGGCAGGACGTCCTGCGCCGCTTCGAGCGCTTCGGATAGGCAGGTGACGTTGCCGTGACCGAAAATGGCGAACACGCCCGCAAACAGCGGAACCTTGCTGCCGTCGACAACGGTGAATTGATTGCTCAGATAGCGCACGAGCGCCTGCGTCATGGTCAGACGAATGGTCTTCGTCATCGCTTCCTCCCTGGCGAATTTCCGTTGTGCAGACTATTACGAAATAATCATTGACAAATCAACCTCATTGCAACGATCATTGCAAAAATATTGTTGCGGAGGAATTCAATGCTCAGATTTGGCGTGCTCGGTTGCGGGCGCATCGGGCGCATGCATGCGGCTAACATCGCGGCCCATCCACGAACGAAACTCGCGGCGGTCTATGACGTCAATCGCGCCGCGGCCGACGAAGTGGCAGCCATGCTCTCCGTTTCCGCGTTGGATTCGGCCGACGCCATGTTCGACACGAACGATGTCGACGCCGTGTTGATCGCGACGGCCACCGATACCCATGTCGACTACATCGAGCGCGCAGTTGCAGCCGGAAAGCCGGTGTTGTGCGAGAAGCCCATCGACCTCGACCTGAAGCGTGTCGATCGCTGCGCGGCCAATATCCGTGGAAGCAAACTGCCCATCATGATTGGCTTCGTCCGCCGCTTCGACCCCGGGCACGCCGCTGTGCGAGAGGCTATCCAAAGTGGCAAGCTGGGCGAGCTCCACCAGGTGATCATCACGTCGCGAGATCCTGGCATGGCGCCATCTGCCTACATACGCGCGTCGGGCGGCATATTTCGCGACATGACGATCCACGATTTTGACATGGCTCGCTTCATGCTCGGTGAAGAGCCCATTGAGGTCTTTGCGACCGGCAGCCGGCTGGTCGACGCCGACCTGATGGCCGAGACGAATGACTGGGATACGGTGACCGTGGTTTTGAGCACCGCCAGCGGCAAGCAGTGCATCATCAACAACTCACGACGGGCGGTCTACGGATACGATCAGCGCGTCGAGGCTTTCGGATCGGCCGGCATGGCGATTTCCGAGAATCGCCGCGCGCATGAGGCCCGTATTTATGCCGATGGGTTGACCAATCGGGCGCAGCCCTACCTTCATTTCTTCATCGAGCGATACAGGGAAGCATTCAACGCCGAGATCGACGATTTTGTCGACGCCATCGAAAATGGGCGCCAGCCGTCGGTCATTTTCGAAGACGGACGCCTTGCCCTGGTTCTCGCGGAAGCAGCGATCAAATCCGTCGCTGAGCGTCGCGTGGTCAACATCAGCGAGATCGGTGCCGGCAATGTATGATAAATATGGACTTTTCATCGACGGTGAATGGCGCGCCGCTTCAGACGGAAGCACGGCGACGGTAGCCAGTCCCGTCACTGAACGCTCACTTGGCGACACTCCAACCGCGACGCTGGACGATACGCAAACTGCCTTGGCGGCGGCCGAACGTGGCCTTGGCGCCTGGCGGGCAAAGAGCGCGTTCGAGCGCGCCGATGCACTTCATGCCATCGCCGACGAAATGGGTAGGCGGCAGGACGAGGCTGCCCGGATGATTACGTTGGAGACTGGCAAGCCCATCGCGCAATCCGGACGCGAGTGGGTGCTGGCGACGGATCAGTTCCGTTGGTACGCCGAAGAGGCTCGACGCATTTACGGCCGCATTATCGAGAGCCGTGTCCCTGGAGGCCGCCTCGAAGTGCTGCATGAGCCGATCGGCGTCGTGGCGGCCTTTACGGCATGGAATTTTCCGGCAGCCCTCGTCGCCCGCAAGATTGCTCCAGCGCTTGCCGCCGGGTGTTCGGCCATCGTCCGGCCTTCCAGCCAGACGCCAGGCGTCGCGATGGTGATGATCGACTGCCTGCGTGCGGGCAAGCTGCCCCCAGGCGCGATCGGCCTTCTCGTCGGGTCGACGGCCACGACCTACGTGCCGTTGATGGCATCGGCGGTTGTGCGCAAGGTCTCGCTGACCGGGTCCACACGGGTCGGGCAGCAAATGCTGCGCGACGCAGCCGATACGGTGAAGAAGGTGTCGATGGAGCTCGGCGGCAACGCACCCCTGATCGTCTTCGACGACGCAGACATCGAAAGCGCACTCAACATGTCCGTGCCCACGAAATTCGCCAATGCCGGGCAAGTCTGCGTCACCCCGGACCGCTTCTTTATCCACGAACAAGTCCACGATGCTTTCGTCGACGGCTTCGTCGCGCGGGCGAAGGCCCTGAAGCTGGGCGATGGTCTCGATCCGACGGTGCAGATGGGTCCGCTGATCAATGCCAGGAGGCTCGACGAAATCGAAAAAATCGTCGCCGACGCAGAAAAGGCCGGCGCCAGGATTGCTGCCGGCGGTAGTCGCTCGCCAGCCTTCAATTCCGGCCATTTCTTTGAGCCGACGGTCCTTACCGATGTCGCAGACGACATGACCGTGTTTGCCGAGGAGAATTTTGGTCCGATCGCGGCCATCACTCGTTTCTCATCCGAGGAGGAGGTCCTGGGTCGGGCAAACGCCTCGAAGATGGGGCTATCTGCCTACGCCTTCACCCGGGATGCGGGGCGGGCCCGCAGAGTTGTCGCGACGCTCAAGGCCGGAATGATCGGCATCAACAGCTTTGCGCTTGCTGCTTCCGAGGCGCCGTTTGGCGGCACCAATCATTCCGGCATGGGCCGGGAAGGCGGCGCGGAAGGTATCCGGGACTATCTCGATACCAAGCTGGCTCAAATCGTATTCTAAGGAGCGTTTTTCATGATCAGGAACAGGCTCAAGCAGCTCTGGGCGGAAGGGAAGCCGACCATCAATGGCTGGCTTTCCATCGGCAACAGTTTCACCGCCGAGATCATGGCGGCGCAAGGTTACGACAGCATCGGCGTCGACCTCCAGCATGGCGCGCTCGACTACAGCGGCCTGTTGCCAATGCTCCAGGCGATGCGGGCCTCCGCGACGGTGCCACTCGTCAGGGTGCCTTGGCTGGAGCCAGGCATCATTATGAAAGTGCTCGATGCGGGTGCTTATGGCGTCATCTGTCCGATGGTGAATACGGCCGAACAGGCGGCCGAGTTTGTCAGCTACGTGCGCTATCCGCCACTCGGCAGCCGAAGCTTTGGTCCAACACGTGTGAACTTCGCTGCCGGCCCCAATTATGCTTCGGAATCCAATGGCGAGATACTTGCCTTTGCCATGGTTGAGACGGCCGAGGCGATGGAAAACCTCGACGCGATCGCTTCGACCCCTGGACTGGACGGGATCTACGTTGGTCCGGCCGACTTGACCCTCGGCGTGACCCAGGGCCGGCTGCCGCCTGCCTTCGACCGCGAGGAGCCGGAGATGATCGAGGCCATCCAGCGCATCGTGGCGGCGTGCAAAAGAACCGGCATAGCCGCGGCATTGCACTGTGGAACGCCGGCTTACGCGGCGCGTGCGATCGGGTGGGGCTACAACATGACCACAGTCTCCAATGATGTGCGCATGCTGGCCGGTGCGGCGGAAGCGAACGTCAAAAAGTTCAGGGAACTCACGGCCGGATCAAGCGTCAGCGCCGGTTCCAAGGGAGGGTACTGATGCCGCATGTCCTGGTTGCCGGAAAACTCCATCCGGCTGGAATTTCCTTGCTCGAGCAGGCCGCCGGCATCACCTACGATTACGTGGAGGAAGTCTCCGAGCCAAGCTATGCCGCGCTGATCGACAAGGCCGACGGGCTGGTGATCCGCACACAGCCTCTCTCGGCCGCGACCGTTGAGATGGGGCGCAGGCTCCGGATCGTGTCCCGTCACGGTGTCGGCTACGACTCTGTCGATTTGCCGTCCCTCAACAAGCGCGGGATCACGCTCGCCGTCGTCGGAGACGTCAATTCCATATCCGTCGCCGAGCACGCCATGATGATGCTCCTTGCCTGCGCCAAGCATGCTGTGCGCGGGGACCGGTCCGTTCGCGAGGGCGCCTGGAATTGGCGAAACAGGCTGGAAGCTTCGGAACTGGCCGGCAAGCGCCTGCTGATTCTTGGCTACGGCCGTATCGGCCGACATCTCGCGAAGATGGCGGCTGCCTTTTCCATGGAAATCGCCGCCTACGATCCGTATCTCGAAAAACTCGGATGGCCGGAAGGCCCTGCGAAAGCCGTTTCCGATCTGGCCTCGGCCCTTCAGTGGGCGGATGCGATTTCCGTGCATGCGCCCAAGGGCGATGCTCCTGTGATCGGCGAGCGCGAGTTCGCCCTCCTGAAGCCGGGCGCCTGGCTCGTGAACACCGCGCGTGGCGGCGTCGTCGATGAAAGGGCACTTCTTGCAGCCCTTGTGTCCGGCAAGGTGGCGGCCGCTGGCCTGGATGTGTTCGACGAGGAACCACCCGCTGCCGACAATCCGCTCCTGTCCTGCGATCAGGTGATCCTGTCGCCTCATATTGCCGGCCTCACGGTCGAATGCGGTGAACGTATGGCCGTGTCGGCGGTGCGCAACGTGCTCGATTTCTTCGAGAGCAGGATCGATCCAACGCTCGTCGTCAACGGCAAAGAGCTGGAGGGCCAGCCCGCGTTGTTGAACGGCCATTGATAGTCCTGGCCTCTGAACAACCACCGGGAGCCGCTACCAAAGGCCCTGTCAGCCCGGAGCAACAAGAACGTTGCAACAAAGCGGATGCTGCATCCCTGGGCAACCACTTGCAAGCGGCTCGGCATGAAGTTCCGCAAAAATATCGTGCTGAAAACAGTTACTTAGTCCGCATAGAAAATATTTGTTGCAAATTGTAAAACTCTGCAATAAGCATTGTTGCAGAAGAACTTCATACGCAATTTCCGTTGCAAAATGAGGCGAGGCGTGACTCCAAGAGCCGCCGGTCCATGGGAGGATGAACCACGTGTCTTTGCTTGAAGTGCAGGGCGTCGGCAAAAGCTTCGGAGCAATCCGCGCACTGTCTGACGTCAGCTTTTCGATCGAACCCGGTGAAGTGGCCGGCCTGATGGGCGACAACGGCGCCGGCAAGTCGACAATGGTCAAACTGATTTCGGGAAATTTTCCCCCGACCGAAGGGCAGATCAGAGTCGGCGGCAAGGCCTGCCACTTCCATAAGCCGCTCGATGCTCGCGCCGAGGGGATCGAGGTCGTGTATCAGGATCTCGCGCTGGCGGACAATCTAACCGCCGCGCAGAACGTGTTTCTAGGCCGAGAACTCAAAAAGGGCATCTGGCCTTTCCGAATACTCGATAAGCAGGCGATGATCGATCGCTCCGCGGAGCTGTTCGGCGAACTGAAATCAGAAACGCGGCCACGCGATCTCGTAAAAAAAATGTCGGGCGGTCAGCGCCAGGCAATTGCGATTTCACGGACCCGTTTGTCCAACGCCAGACTCGTCATTATGGACGAACCGACCGCTGCGATTTCCGTGCGCCAAGTTGCTGAGGTCCTGGAATTGATCCGGCGCATGAAAGCGCGCGGTGTCGCGGTGATCCTGATTAGCCACCGCATGCCAGACGTTTTTGCCGTCTGCGATCGTATCGTCGTACTACGGCGCGGCACGAAGGTTGCCGACAAACCCACCGTTCAGACATCTCCGGAAGAAATCACCGGACTAATCACGGGAGCGATCCGTGCAGCCTAACCAACTCCAAGCCGCGCCGGAAAGCCACGCCTCGATTGCCGACGTCGTCGGCATCGTGGAACAGTCCGCATTCCAGAAGCTGAGGACCAGCCAGGCCTTCTGGGTGTCGGTCGCGCTCTTCGTCCTTGTTGTGTTCATGAGCATACTGGAACCGAGCTTCGGCACAGCCGAAAACGCCACCAACATCACCCGGAATTTCGCGCTGATCGCCATCATGGGCCTGGGCATGACCGTGGTCCTGATCACGGGCGGGATCGACCTGTCGGTGGGGTCCGTCATGGGCCTCGTCGCCATCGTCGCCGGCGTGCTCCTGACCGCACACTATTCTTGGTATGTGGCATTTAGCGCGGGCGTTCTCGCCGGCATCGCCTGTGGGTCGTTCAACGGCTTTTTCGTCGCCTATATCGGCATGCCGTCCTTCGTGGTCACGCTTGGCACGCTGTCGATAGCGCGTTCGCTGGCGGTGGTGCTGTCAGGCAACCAAATGCTCTATCAGTTTGGGCCTGACGCCCCGATCGTGAAAGCCATCGGCCAGGCAAAGTGGCCGATACACTCCCCGGACGGCTGGGTTCCTTACTGGATCCCGCAGTTCTCATCCCACTTTTGGGTGATGGTTGTCATGGCGCTAGCCCTCGGCTGGGTGTTCATCTTCACCGCATGGGCTCGCCATCTGTTCGCGATCGGCGGTAATGAAAGCGCGGCCCGCATGACAGGCGTGCCCGTCGATCGGATCAAGTTCCAGGCCTACGTGTTTTCGTCCTTCTGTGCCTCAATCGCATCCCTGCTCCTGCTCGGCTACAGCGGCTCGGCGATCAACGCGGTGGGAACAGGTTACGAGTTGCGCGTTATCGCCGGCACCGTCATCGGCGGCGCCAGCCTGATGGGTGGCTACGGCACCGCGTTCGGCGCCGTCATCGGCTCAGCATTCCTGGAGGTCATCCGCAACGCCCTATTGATGGCAGGCATCGATTCCAACTGGCAGGGTGCCTTTGTCGGCATCTTCATAATTCTCGCTGTGCTTCTGGGTCTGGGTACTTCAGGCAAATCGCTGAAGTCCTTCTTCACCATCAAGCGTGGCTAGAGCTCTGCCGGCCTATGCCGGTGGAATATCCTGAGGTGAACACAACAAACGGAGGAACATCGATGAAGAAATATCTTTTGGCGGCTGCGGTTGCCGCGTCCGCCCTGACGGCGGGGCAGGCCTACGCCCAGCAGAAACTCGTATTCGCGCTGGTGCCGAAGAACATGAACAACCCTTATTTCGACCAGGCCCGTGACGGCTGCAAGAAGGCAGAGGCCGAGTCCAACGGCGCATTCGAGTGCATGTACATCGGACCCGGCGAGCACGGTGGCGGTGAAGAGCAGGTCCAGATCGTGCAGGATCTGGTTGCCAAGAAGGTCGATGGCATCGCAGTCGCGCCGGCGAACGCGGCCGCTATGGCCGTAGCACTGCAGGCCGCCAAGGAAGCCGGCATTCCCGTGCTGACCTGGGACGCCGATGTCTTACCCGAGAACAAGGACCTGCGCGCCTATGTCGGAACGCACAACTACGAGATCGGCGTGAACCTCGCCAAGATCGTGCAGACGATCAAGCCGAAAGGTGGCACCATCTGCATCCAGTCCGGTGGCGCGGCAGCGGCAAACCATAACGAGCGCATGCAAGGCATCCGCGACACGCTCTCCGCGACCAAGTCGGCCGCCTCGCCGGGCGATCCCCTGACCGGTCAGAACGGCTGGACCGAGGCGCCCGGCTGTCCGCTGTACACCAACGATGATTTCCCGCTGTCGGTGCAGCAGTTCCAGGACTACATGGCGAAGATGCCGAACCTTGACGCATTCGTGCCGACTGGCGGCTTCCCGCAATTTGTGCCGGACGCCAACCGCGCTGCGGTCGAGCCGTACAAGGACAAGATCGCCAAGAAGGAACTGGCGCTGGTCGTTGCCGATACCTTGCCCACGCAGATCGACCAGATGAAGGAAGGCTACTCCCTCGGCCAGGTCGGTCAGCGTCCGTTCGAAATGGGCTACAAGACCATGTTTGCGCTCAAGGACATGAAGGACGGCAAGCCTGCTCCGACCGATCCGACCTACACAGGACTTGACGTCTGCACGCCGGAGACGGTCGCCACCTGCATCGCGAAGTAATCAAAAAGGGGGCGGGAGACATCCCGCCTCCCATTTCATGGCCGACCAACGGCCGATCCGTTTCGAACTTACACCTTGTGAAACTCGGAAGCATGACTGCCAGACCTGAACTTCGAATTGGCCTGATCGGCTCCGGCTTCATGGGCAAGACCCACGTGTTCGGCTTCGCAACCGCGCAACGTGTGTTCGATCTTCCATTCGATATCGTTCTTGACACCATCGCCGACCGGGCCGATGACATCGCCTTTCAGGCATCTCAAGCGCTAGGATTTAAAAAATCGAGTGGCGACTGGCGCGCTCTGGTTTCCGATCCCGAAATCGACCTGATCGATATCACTGCGCCGAATGCCTTCCACAAGGAAATGGCGCTCGCCGCCATCGCTGCCGGCAAGCACGTTTACTGCGAAAAGCCGCTCGCACCGCTGGCTGCCGACGCCTTGGAAATGGCTGAGGCCGCCGAGAGGGCGGGCGTCTGTACCCAAGTCGGTTTCAATTACCTTTGTAATCCGATGCTGCGCTTGGCACGTGACATGATCCGGGACGGAGAGCTTGGCGAGATCCGGAGCTATCGCGGCATCCATGCCGAAGACTATATGGGTGATCCAGAAGCCCCGTTTACGTTCCGCCATGATCCAGCCGGTGGCGGTGCCCTTGCAGACCTCGGAAGCCACGCGCTTGCCACGGCCGAATATCTTCTCGGTCCGATAAGACGGGTTTTAGGTGATTGCGAGACGGTGATCAGTTCGCGCCCCGACAGTTCCGGCGGCCGACGAAATGTAGAAGTCGATGACCTGTCCCGGATGTTCGTTCGATTCGACAACGGCGCATCTGGCACAATCGAGGCGAGCTGGATCGCCACCGGCAGAAAGATGCAGCATGATTTCGAGGTGTACGGCACCGAGGGCGCGCTGGTCTTCTCGCAGGAGCGTTTCAACGAGTTGCACTTCTACAGCGTCGCGGACCGAGCTGGACGTCGTGGTTTCAGGCGCATCGAAGCCGGTCCGGACCATGACCCCTACGGTCTGTTCTGTGTCGCCCCCGGCCATCAGCTGGGTTTCAATGATCTCAAGGCCATTGAGATAGCGAACTTCGTGAAAGCTATTTCCGGAGAGGGGCCAGAACCGATGAGTTTCCAGTCGGGCGCGCGTGTCCAGGGCCTCGTTGAGGACGTAAGAAGGTCCTCCGGCAGCGGAGCGTGGATCGACGTCAGCGTGTAGGTGCTGCTCCGTGCTGCCGAAGGCCAGCGGGGCCGCTCGGTGATAGCAACAGCAACTGGAGCCCTTTCATGTCAATTCGGCTTGCCGTTGTCGGTGCGGGATCATGGGAAATGACCATGCTAGCATTTTCCCCGAAGATCTGCCGGGAGCGACGCTGCAGGTGATCTGCGATGCTCGGAGAAACGGGCACGTAATTTGGCGGAGGTTGAAATGGCGAGCCAGCCAGCTTTCTATCGCCCTGGGGATCAGGCGAAATCCATTAGGCTGGCCCACGGATCTAGTGCGGGCCAGAAAGTCATCCGGGGGTTCAGATCGTAGTCCGCCGCTTTTGACCGGCACCACTTCGCGTTGGATGATCGCAAAGCCTGAATTCGCGTTGCTCGCACAGGCAGCGGTCGCTCGGCGACCCGGCGTGCGCCCTTATGCCGGCAAGCCAGCCATCCGCATGGCGTCGGTGACGTCATCGATGATCTCAGGCGCAATTCCGACGGCGGCAGACCAGCGCCTGATGGTGAATTGCGGGTCGAGCGACAAAAGTCGCGTGGCCGCCGCTTTTGCCTCGTCGAGCCGCCCAAGCCTGGCCAGTGGTGCCGCCAACCATCCGTGCAGGATGCTGAAGCCGGGGTTCAGTTCCACCGCCCTTCGGCCGGCCGCGACGGCCTGTTCATGCCGGCCGGAGAGGAAATTACCGAACCCAATGATTCCTTGCGGCACGCAGCTCATGGCGTCGAGGGGGCTCAGCCGCATTGCCCGCTCGCACCAATCGATCGCGCGCGCCGCGTCGCCGCCATAGGCCACCGGCACGCAGCCAAAGGCATAGACGAAGGCGCAGGAAGCACTGAGCGCCAAAGCCTCTGTAAACGCCTCGTCGGCCAGCCTGCGGTCATGCTCCACGAGGCCAATGGTGAAGCCGGCCAGAGCGAGCGCCATCGCGTCGCCCGGACCGTGCTCGATCGCCGCATGGGCATGACGGATCGACTTCTCGCGGTTCGCCGCGTCCATGCCGCCGCGCACAAATAGGGTCTGATGCGCCCAGGCGGCAAAGCCATGGGCAAGAGCATAGGTCGGCTCGATGGCTAAAGCCTCGTTCAGCAGGGGCAGACCCTTGGCGGCACCCTGCGGCATGAAGGTGTAGATATCAGGCAGTGCGCGAAGCAGGAGATCATAAGCGTCGAGACTGTCAGGGCGCTGGCGCCGGACGCGTTCGATCTCGGCCCGGCGCAAATTGGGCTCTATCGCCGCGATGACGCTGACGGTGATTTCGTCCTGCAGCGCGAAGACGTCGGTCAGATCGCGGTCGTAGCGTTCGGCCCACAAATGGCTGCCGTCCTCCGCATCGATGAGCTGGCCGGTAATGCGCACGCGGCTTCCCACCTTGCGTACGCTGCCTTCCAGCACGTAGCGCACGCCGAGCTCGTGGCCGACCTGCTTCACGTCCACCGCGCGGCCCTTGTAGGTGAAGCTGGAGTTCCGCGCGATGACGAACAGCCACCTTATGCGCGACAGACCGGTGATGATGTCCTCGACCATGCCGTCGGCAAAATAGTCCTGATCCGGATCGCCGCTCAGGTTCACGAAGGCCAGCACGGCGATGGAGGGACGGGCGGGAATCCCCGAGGCAGGCTTCGGCTGCTCCACCGGCGTCGTCGCCTCGGTCTCCTCGCGGACGGTGCCGACGAAGCGAAGGCCCCTGCGCAGGATGGTGCGGATCAGACGCTGCTCATCGCCACTGTCTTGGAGCGCATTGCGGGCGGCGTTGATGCGGCTGGCGAGCGTGGCGTCCGAGACGATGCGGCCCCGCCAGACCGCATCGACCAGGTCGTCCTTGCTGACCACCCGTTCACGATTGCGGATGAGATATTGCAGCAGGTCGAACACCTGCGGCTCGACCGGGATCAGGTCGTTGCCGCGACGCAGTTCGCGCCGATCGCCGTCCAGAGCAAAATCCTCAAAAAGATACGGCAAAATTACTCGCTCCAGACCACGCGGCAAACAGGCCGACACTCTAACCGCGTCGTTGACGCAAAATCAAAGCGATCTCAATGCAAAATCAAGAGGTCCTGAAGGCCGCGTCAAAGCGCGCCACTTCGCCCCGCCGCATAGTCCTCCTGCAACAAACTCTTCAACCAACGTTTTTGAAAAAGGAGAACTCAAATGTCGAACACTGCAGCAAAGTCCGTCGTCCTCGTGCATGGCGGCTTCGTCGATGGATCCGGCTGGGACGGGGTCTATCAGATCCTCAAGAAGGACGGCTATGACGTGACCATCGTCCAGAACCCGACCACTTCGCTCGCCGACGATGTCGCCGTCACCAAGCGTGCCATCGCCGCCGCTCCGGGCGATGTCATCCTGGTCGGCCACTCCTATGGCGGCGTCGTGGTATCTGAGGCCGGCACAGATGCGAAGGTGGCAGGTGTCGTTTATATCGCAGCCTTCGCGCCGGACGCCGGCGAGTCGGTCTCGACCTTGATCGCCAACCCGCCGCCCGGAGCGTCCGTGCCGCCGATCCTGCCGCCCGTCGACGGCTTCCTGATGCTCGACAAGGCCAAGTTCGCCGCCTCGTTCGCAGCCGACGTCCGGCCCGGGCTCGCCTCCTTCATGGCGGATTCGCAGGTTCCGTGGGGCGTGGCGGCGCTCGAAGGCAAGGTCACTGCTCCGGCCTGGAGGGTAAAGCCCAGTTGGTATCTTGTCGCCACCGACGACAGGATGATCCCGCCGCCGGCGCAGCGCAACATGGCGAACCGGGCGCAGGCAACGACGGTGGAGGCGCCCGGCAGTCACGCCGTCTATGTCTCCGATCCTGCAGCTGTCGCAAGCCTCATCAAGCAGGCGGCCGCCGCCGTCGGCAACAACTGAACGCGCATCACCGTTGATGGGCTGCCTGGGCGCCGGGCGGCGCCTGGGACCGCTAGGCCGGCCGAACGACCGGATGCATCAGGACCTGACAGCTGTTGGCTGCATCAGAGCGAGCAATGCACCAATTTTGCTGCGACAAGATCCGCAAGGCCCGAGCCGACGGCTTTGAAAAGGGTGATCCGCTGCTCCTCCCCTTCATCTCCTCCCCTGCAAGCTCCGCAAGGTTGCCGCAGATGTGACTTGCCGATATGAGCGTGCTCGCAATCGGCTGACTCAAATCTCCGGCCTCATGCAACGCATGAGGGGTGTCCACATATACGACCGCACGTAACACAGCCTCGGAGTCCGCCTCACGCATCTTTGGTGTGAAGCCTCCAATCAGGTCAACATGGATTCCAGGGGAGAGCCATGCGCCATGAATCAAAGGTGACGTGGCAAGCGTCGCCGCGCTGACAATATCCGCGTTTCTGATCTCGCTTCGAGCCCACTCACGATTGATGCTGAGAAACCTTGTTGATCAGATCGGCAACCATGCGGTCCGCGCTCTCCGAATTGATATCCCATCCCTCGGCAATTGGACGAACGGCACGATCTTCCTTCGGTACAGGGCTGGCGACGCGGCCTGAGCCGAGGACGAGCAGTTTTCGCGAGTCCTCACGCGAAAGGCACGCGCCGCGAGCGCCGAAGTCGCCACTGTCCGCCGCGCTGTGATGACGTTGCCGTCCATCATGGACAGCACATGCTTGATCCAACCGATCCGTTCTCTACCGGCTATGAGGTTTCCGACACTTGGCCGGCTAAGAACTTGCCCGGTTGAGAATATGAGCTGAAAGCGACAGAGCCCTGCGAACGCCAGCATCGGATGATCCGCTCTCGTCGAATGACGCAAGGTCTCAAAAACGGGGAGAGCTCTACACGTCCCCCTGAATGTCTGCTTCTGCTGGCCAAGCCCTTCAATCGCCCGCTTTCAGGAACTTCGGCGGCTTCATGCCCGGCCCGACACCGGGCGGCGTGCCGGTGGAGATGTTGTCGCCCGGATGCAGCGACATGAACTGGCTGAGATAGGAAACCAGATAGGCCACACCATAGACCATGGTCTTGGTCGAGCCGTTCTGCATTGTCTTGCCGTTGACGGTGAGCCACATCTTGATGTTCTGCGGGTCCTTCACCTCGTCCTGGTGACCAGCCACGGGCCGATCGGGCCGACGGTGTCGCAGCTCTTGCCCTTGGTCCACTGGCCCTGGCGCTCGGCGAGCGTAGCCGGGCGTTTTCCGGAATAGCCCTAATCGTGAGGGCTCAAGGGCTGGCGGGCGCGCTCACAGCGACCGCTCCTGGCGCTGCTCTTTCTAGGCGTCGGCCTAGCCGTCGGCGCGCTTGTCGCCGTTGTCACCCAATTCGTCATCGAAACCACTGCAGCCCTTCAAAGCACCGCGACGAACCGGGTAGGACCGCTGCCTGGCCCGATGCAAGACCGAGCCTCAGGCATCCCTGATCAAGCTCTCAATCTCCTAGGCAGCCTTAAGCTCAATTTGTGGTCACAGGCTTCGAACGCATTCTCGACACGGTCTCGCGCTCGGCCCGCTTCGAACGCATTGGCGGCAGGCCGCGGTCGATCAGGTCCATGTCCTCCAGCACCATGTCGCCCATGCGCTTGAAGGCGATGTCGAGCGCGCCGGCGCGGTGGGCCGAGCGCAGGAAGCCGGGCAGGGCACGCACTGGATGGTCCTGTGCCAGCGGTTCTTCCGGGAAGACGTCGCTGGCGGCGACGATATGGCCGCTCTTCACCGCCGCCATCAGCGCCGGAAAATCGACGACGCCGGCGCGGCTGAGCAGGATGAAGGCGGCGCCCTTGCGCATGCTGGCGAAGGCCTCGGTGCCGAGAAAGCCCTGGTTCTCGCTGGTCACCGAGGCGACGACGAAGACGAAATCGCTGGTCGACAGCACGTCGTCGAGCGAGGCCGGCTCGACGCCATTGTCGACGAGGATCGATGGCGGTAGCCAGGGATCGAAGA
>NZ_JAMYUT010000025.1:0-114629 GCF_040323235.1 Mesorhizobium sp. M0051 | reverse complement strand
CTCTGCTTTGTCCACATCTAAAGCTTGAATCATAACCCAGCCTCAGACGAAACCCCCCGGCAAGCCGATTTTCAAAACAGTCTCTAAGTCCAGACTTGAAGTTGAGGGCCTTGGCCACGGCACAGCCATTGCGTCGTTCAGCTCCCAGCCAGTAGCGAGGAGATCGTGATAGCGCCCGTGCAATGCCGCTACGGGTCCGAACTCGGCCTGCCGCGCTGAAACGACGCTCTTTCTCGACCTTGACGCCGACCTGCGAAGCCCCGGTTTTGATTGCATTGAGGAGCGCCTGTACCTCTGCCGGCCGTTGGTCTCCGCATTACGGATCATCTCGGGCGAGCAGAACCCGGAGAGAGCGCTGGAGACGTCCGGGATGTCTCGGCGAGGGGGGCGTGCCGATTGGCTCCGAGGAGCTTCGCGAGACCTGCGCGTTGCGGCCACCTTTCTCCGACTTGGTATCAGAATAGGTGACCCGGGGGAGTAGAGCTTCGAACAGCATCGGTGCTGCTTCAAAACCCGTCAGCGAGCCAAAAACAGCGGCAATGGCGGCTTGCCAACAATCCATCTTGTCACGCCACCGAAGAGCCGCTCGCGCAGTCGGCGACTGCCATAGGCACCCATGACAATCATGTTGGCAGACGTATCGATTGCGTGCTGCGCGAGTATCATGGCCACCGGTTTGCCGGCGCTCGGCAGCAGGTCAACCGACACCCGAGCACCATGCCGAGTGAGATAGGCAGCGATGTCGGCTCCCGGCTCGGCGCCGCTTCCGGTGCAGGTCGCCTCATGATCGACGAGAGCAACACGAACTTCCTCAGCGGCGGATAGCAGATGCAGCGCTTCTCAACCGAACGGGACGCCTCGACTCGCGAATCCCAGCCGACCAGCACGCGCCGTGGCGACAGAGTCGCCTCAGCGCCCTCCGGCACGACAAGCGCCGGCTTTCCGGTGTCGAACAGGCTGCCGTTGATAACAAGCGGACCGACGTTAATGTCGTTGAGAAGTGAGGGGCCGACGATTGTCAGGTCATTGCAGAGCGCCCGCTGTCGTACCGCGTCACCGATGTTGGCCTGATCGCAGTTGGCAATATCGACATCATAGCACCGCCACGTGGCTCTCAGCAGTTTGTGAATTTCGCTCGATGTTTTTTCCAAACTGGCCGTGTCATGTGAAAATCTCTCGATTTGCCTGTACCGTTTTTCCAGTGCGGCAATGGCGTGTGCGCGTTGTCCAGGCCACTCGGGGATGCCGTCGCCTAGGGCGGAGGCGACATAACGAGCGGCGGAGGCGACAAAATCAGTACGGAAAGATACGCGCCGACCTCGGCACATAAAGTTGCAGCTGTTCTGACGTCCCGATCGGAGTGGTCAGCTCCCGCTACACTGAGTAGGCTTTTGAAGGCCATCTGACTGCTCCCCCTGAGTATGTCGCGCCCGTAGCGCGTTTCGAAGCTGCAAGACTTGCCTTCCAACGAAGATGGAGAGTGGCACACCAACGTCCGCTATTCAGTCGTCCGGCTTCTCGAGCGAGTAGCCGGCAGACCTGACAGTACGAATGACGCTACCTGGCGAGGCCGCCTTCAGCGCCTTTCTGATCCGGCTGATATGGACGTCGACAGTGCGTTCACCGATATGGATATTGTCCGGCCAGGCCGCGTCGATCAGCTCGTCTCGGCTGAAGACCTTGCCGGGAGCCTCAAGAAATTGCCGCAGCAGGTTGAATTCGAGAGGTCCGAGATGGATGTCGTGGCCATTACCTCGAACCCGGTAAGCATCGAGCTTCATCTCAAGGCTGCCGCAACAGAGCCAGCTGCCGTTTTTTATCCCGTTTGAGCCTGGCTGTGGCAACGCCAGCTTCGTGCGGAGACAGTCAAGCAGCTTGGCCGGCGCGAAGGGCCGCACAAAGCTCTCGTCAATACCCGCCTTCAAGAGATCGAGGTGCTGGTTCTCGGCGCCGGGCGCGATCAACGCAATGACGGGCAGGAGGCCAGTCCGGGGCTCCCCCTTGAACCGGGCGCAGATTGTGGAGCCTGTCGCGCTTGCTGGCCCGCAATCCAGGACTACCGCCTGGAGCTCCCGTTGATCGGCCAATGCAAGTGCTTCCTTCACGCCGCCTGCCGGCTCACTCGTGAAGCCGTCCACCCCCAGAATGTGGCTGAGGAACAGATACAACTCCGCATCTTGCGAACAGATCAAGACCAGTGGCTTCATCAGCGCTACCCCAAGAACCACATCGGCCTCGACCGCCTCGATTGAGAGGGCTGGCCACCGCATGTCCTCAAGACCTGACATGATCCCCTCGATCGAAAGTCGGTTGCATCACGCCCGCGCCACCTCGGGATGAGCCTCAATGGCTGCGGTAGCATCGCCGGCCAGTTTGGTACCGGCTGCGGCGAGCTTCCAGAACGTCTCGAAACCGAACCGGTGGACGTCGCGCAGGGTCTTTGACAGAACGACCAACCGCCCGGCCGTGAAGAGCACGCGCCCGAAGCCCTCATGGCTCATCTCCATCATCGGCGATGCCATCAGGCCCGTGCGCTCCTCAATCGCAAGCCCGACGGCGGTGTAGAACTTATCGAGCCTCCACAGCACGTCCGGATCGGGATCGCCGATGATTGGAATTTTACGGCGCTGTTCCCTGGTGATGATGAAGGCGCCCAGCAGCTCGGCATCCGATTTGCCTTCCCATGACCCGTGGGAATCATTGGCACGGATCAGCCGCACGAGGCATTTGACGAACGGGGTGGCAAGGGCCGCCTCGTCCTCGGTGGCGGCAGGGCTAACCTCGGCATCAGACATTTCGCTCACTCCTCATTTCAGCTTTCGTCCTCGAAGGAGGGTTTCTGTTCAGCGACACCCGCCTGCGCCAGCACCTTGCGCAGCCAAGGGGGAGGACACGTCCTGAGCATCATCTGCGTGCGCAACAGCACCTCTTGGATGGTCTGGGGCTGCGGCAATTTGATCGGATGGATCTTTGCGGAAACAAGTTTGGCTGCCGAAGGTCCGCCGATCGCCCGACAAAACAGGAGATGACAGCCCTTTAGCGCCTCCACCTTCGGGGTGATGCGATCGTCGCCCTCAGTTCGGTGCTTCCCGCTCTCGTCGGAAACATCATCGAAGACCACGGCTTCCACGAGATTCCACTCCTCGCGCATCACTTCGTAGACAGCAAAGCGCCTGGCCGACCCGAAATGGGCGTTGAGGTTCTTCATGTCGTGCGTGGCGATTGCCACGCGCAATGCGCCGGCTTGGCGTTCCGGCTTCGGTGCGTGAACCTCGTCAGTGACGAGCGAGAGGCGACGAACGGAGCTCATCAGGCATTTCTCGCTTACGGAGTGGATCAAGCGCGTCAGGCGTCGGCGCGCGCCGGTTGGCTTCAAAAATGTTGGCAACCTCGAAGATCAGGTCGCGGGTCCCCTGGTAGAGGATTGTGAGCTTGTGCTGGGCCCCGAGCCGGTCGAAGATCGGGAAGCCGACCCGCATGAGCGGAATGCTGAGGCGCTGCGCCGCCTGGCGGCCGTGGGAATGGGTGACGAGAAGATCAGCGCCGGCGCCAAGAGCTTCCAAATCGCCGAGATCGCCGATTTGAACCGACTGCGCCGGCACTTCCTCCAGAATTTTCGACATAGCGGCCGTTGTGACCGCCGCCGCGATTTCGGAGCCCATGCCGATGAAGAAGCTCGCGAGTTGGTAGAGTTGGTCTGGTTCAGCAGCGATCGCAATTTTCTTACCTCCAAAATGGAAATGTCCGTCGAGCAACGCGTCCTGCAACTGCGCCCGGCGACGGCGCACCCCAGCCGGCGCTGCCGCGCCCGAAACTGCGGACAGCAGCGAGACGAACCGGTCGGCGTCCTTCAATCCAGTCAGCGACCGGAACAGCACGTAAGGCACGCCGGTCAACCTCTGCAGCAGCTCGGCCGGGCGGCGCATATGCTCACCGATGGCGATGCATTGCTCGGCCGTGCCAAGCTCACGGATATCCTCGACGCTGGTGCCGCCATAGGTGGTCGTGACCCAACGGTCGGGCACCGTACCGTCGAGCGAGCCGGAGACGTCCGGCAAAATCACCGGCTTCAGTCCAAAGCTCTCAACCATCTCACGCAAATGCTCGATGTCAGCCACAGTGAGGTTCCAGCCAGGCAGGATCACGATCTTTTTCGATTGCCGCGCCTGCTCGCCGGGCCGTGTAATCCCTTCGATCATCGCGGTGACAGCTTTGGCCCAGCCCTCTTCGATCGCACCATCGAAATCCGGTGTGTTGGCCAGCACCACCTCCGTACCCGCGAGTTCTTTGGTGCGCTTCAGCCTGATACTGGCGATATCTCCTGCGCAGTCGTCGCCCCGGGTTTCCACCAGCGCGGTCGTGCAAACCCCGATCAGCGTTGGCTTTGTGCGGGCCTTGAGGTTGAGGATCGCCTCTTCCAGATGGTCTGGCCCGCCGAGGATCGTTGCCACCTCGTCCATCGCGGTTGTCTGCAAGGGAATGGCTTCCTTGAAATGTCGCACCAAGAGCACGAGCGCGAAGCTGGTGCACCCCTGGCTGCCGTGGAACAACGGCATCGCGCCGTCGACGCCAAGAAAGGCCAAGGCGGCACCCAATGGCTGCGATGACTTCAGCGGATTGACCGCCGCCGCTTTGGTCTGGGGAAGGATGCGGCCCATCGGCTCTCCTCAACACTCGCCGAAATCGTTGGCCGTCGTGCCCGCGAATTCCTGGACAGTATGCAAGGTCAGGCTCTCGCTTTTCGTGCGCGGCAGTTCCTCCCCCACCGCAGGCCGGCAATCCCATGGTGCCGGCTCCCGTACCTGGCACCAGATGGGGTTTTGAATGGCCAGGTCGATCTGGCGTACGAGTTCCAACATGCCGTCATAGCCGGCGTAAGGGTGTTGGCGCTCCTGGTTGATGTCGAGCCAGGGTGTCTTGGCCTTCAGAGCGACGAATTGCGTGCGCCCGCCTGATAGCAGGATATCGGCCTTGTGTTCGGAGAGCGTGGCGTAAAGCTCGCGCGCTGCCATCTGCTCGAATATATGGTTGTCGTCCTTGAGGATCTGCTTGATCCGCTCCTTGTCTTCGACGGTCGACTTCTTGACAGAGGTGCCGACGATCTCGATCCCGATCTCCATCAGCGCATGGACGACCGACCAGGACTTCACGCCGCCGGTGTTGAGCAGCACGCGCTTGCCTGCGAGCCTCGGCCGGTAGGCCGCTAGCTTCTTCCAAGCGATCGCCTCTTCCTCTGCAATCAATAGCTCGGTGCGGCCGAGGATCTCCGGATCAGCACCCTGCTTCACGAGCAGCTCAGCTATGTTCCGGAGTGCATCCGAGGTATCGGTGATGCCGTAGAAGGAGCCCTCGAAAAACGGGATGCCCCAGCGCTGCTCCATCTTGCGGGCGAGATTGATGAGAGCGGTCGAGCACACCATCATAGCCGCGCGGGCGCGGTGCGCGCCGGCAATGTCGACGTAACGTGCGTCACCCGGAATGCAGGCGCGCACCCGGATCCCGAGCCGATCCAGCAGCGGCTTCACCAGCCAGAATTCGCCCGAGAGGTTGAATTCGCCAAGAATGTTGATGTCGTAAGGGCCGGCATCGTCGGGCTCGACCGCGCCGATGACATGCTCGAGCAACGCCTCGCCGGCAAGCTTGTTGCCGAGATTCTTGGAACCGACGAAGCCCGGCGCATTGACCGGTACAACGGCCAAGTCGAACTTTGCCGCCGCGCGCTTGCAGACAGCCTCGATGTCGTCGCCGATCAGCGCCGTCACGCAGGTCGAATAGACGAAGATCGCCGGCGGCCCATACGCTTCCTTGATCTCGCGGATCGCTTTGAAAAGCTTGCGCTCGCCCTGCCCCATCACAACATCGAGTTCGGTGAGGTCGGTCGTGAAGCTTGTGCGCCACAGCGTTGGCCCGGACGAAGCCGCACCGCGGTTGTCCCAGGAATTGCCCTCGCAGGCGAGCGGCCCATGGACCAGGTGTGCGACGTCGGTGATCGGCTGCAGTACGATCTTGGCGCCATCGAAGGCACAGCCACCGGCCGCCGCTCCGGGGGTCAGTGGCTTGGAACAGCCCTCCTTGCGCGCCTTGGCATCCTTGCCGCGGTTGTTTTCGCAGGCAGGCTCGTTGAAGACATCCTGGATTTTCGCTCTGAGCGAGGACATTGCGTCAGTCTCCAAGTCCCTCGAGAAGACGACCGGCCTAACCGAAGAGCCGGCCGCCATGCTTAGCGGGTAAGGTCATACGAATAGTCCGTCACGCCCGTCTCGCTTGTCTCGCGATCGAGCTTGTCGAAGATCTTGTCGAGGATCGTCGTCAGGACGCGCAATCCGCCTTGGTAGCCCATGAGCGCAAACCGATGGTGATGGTGGCGGTCGAAGATCGGAAACGTCAGCCGGATCAGCGGCGTGCCCGTGTCGCGCTCCAGATACTTGCCGTAGGAGTTGCCGATCAACAGGTCCACCGGCTCGGTGAAGAGCAGTGAGCGCATCGCCCAGAGGTCCTTGCCCGCCCAGACTTGAGCACCCTTGCCGAAGGGCGATGATGCAAGCAGCTCCTTCAACTCCGCTTCCCATGCCGAGGTGCCGTTGGTGGCGAGGCAATGGGTGGGCTCGCCGCCCGTCTCCATGATGAAGCGGGCCATGGCATAGACAAAGTCAGGATCGCCGTAGATGGCGTATTTCTTGCCGTGCAGCCAGGATTGGCTGTCGGCCATGGCGTCAACAAGTCGACCGCGCTCGAGGCGGATTGCCTCGGGGATTTGGTTGCCGGAAATCGCGGAGACCTCCATCAGGAAGTCGTCGGTCGCCTGGACTCCGAGAGGGTAATGGAACGAGGCAGTCGCCTGCCCCACCCCCTCGCAATACTCCAGTGTTTTTCGGGTGTTGTAACGCTGTAGCGACAGCGTCGCCTCGGCGTTGAGTGCCTTCCTCACCTCTTCGATCTTCGTGCCGCCGTCGTACATGCGGTATTCGCCGTCGGACGGCGTGTCGAACTGGTCAGAGGCGTCTTGGATGAAGGTATAGGACACGCCTATCAGATCGAGCAGGCGCTTGAGTTCCCGGTTGTTGCCGACACAGAACCCGTCGAAGCCCGGAATGATGTTGACGGTTCCCTCGGCTTCAGTTCGCTCCTCGCCCTTCCAGAAATGCTCCAAAATGCCCTTGACCGCAACGTCATAGCCGTCGACATGGCTGCCGACAAAGGCCGGCGTGTGGGCGAAGGGCACGTCGAAGTCGCGCGGGACCGAGCCTTCGTCCTTGGCGTTCTCGATGAAGCTGTGCAGGTCGTCGCCAATGACCTCCGCCATACAAGTGGTCGAGACGGCGATCATCTTTGGGTCGTAAAGTTGGTACGTATTGGCGAGCCCGTCGACCATGTTCTTCAGGCCGCCGAACACTGCCGCGTCCTCGGTCATCGAGGAGGAAACCGCCGAAGCAGGCTCCTTGAAATGGCGCGACAGGTGCGAGCGGTAATAGGCGACGCAGCCCTGGCTGCCGTGGACGAAGGACATGGTTCGCTCGAAGCCTGCGGCCGCGAACACCGCGCCGAGCGGCTGGCAGGCCTTGGCGGGGTTCACGACAAGCGCTTCGCGAGCAAGGTTCTTTTCGCGGTATTCCCACGTCTTGGTGAATTCGCCTTGGTCGGTAACGATCTGGTCCGGGTGAGGACATTCGAAATTCAGCCTCTTCTCGGCTAGCATCTGCCTGTATTCCGGCTCGCGGAACAGGGGCGCGTGGTCGAGAACTTTTTCAGCCGACTGCGGCATGGGTGGTTACCTCTTTCCATCTGGCCCGCCATAGGGCGGCACAGGGACGTCGAAACGTTTCAGGTCTCCCGCGGACAAGCGGCCACAGGCGTTCACTGCCTCCCGGCTTCCGGGAGGCCAGGGTTTCATTCGGCTGCGATCGCCGCCGACGGCTCGGCTTTTTTCTTCCAGGGAGCGTCGTAGAGGTTCCAGACCGGGTTGTTGATGGCCAGGTCCATGTCTCGGGCGAAGATGGCGAAGCCGTCGTAGCCGTGATACGGGCCGGAATAATCCCAGGAATGCATTTGACGGAACGGTATGCCCATCTTCTGGACCGGGTACTTCTCTTTGATGCCGGAGCCAACGAGATCAGGACGGATCCCTTCGATGAACTTCTCCAGCTCGTAACCAGTCACGTCGTCATAGATCAGGGTGCCCTTCTTCACGTAGTGGCCGGTGCGCTGATAGTCGTCGTTATGGCCAAATTCGTAGCCAGTGCCGACGATCACCATGCCCAGGTCCTCATATGCCGTGACGACGTGACGGGGGCGCAGCCCGCCGACATAGAGCATCACCGTCCTGCCTTCGAGGCGCGGCCGGTACTTGGCGATTATGGCATCGACCAAGGGCCGGTATTTGGCGATGACCGCCTCGGCCTTGGCCTCGATTTCCGGCCCGAAGTGCTTGGCTATCTTGCGCAGAGAGGCTTCAGTCTGGGAGGGGCCGAAGAAATTGTACTCCATCCAGGCGATGCCATACTTTTCCTCCATGTGCCGGCAGATGTAGTTCATCGACCTGTAGCAATGGATGAGATTGAGCTTCGCCTTTGGCGCCCGCTCTATTTCGGTCAGCGTAGCGTCGCCCGACCAGTTGCCGACCACGCGCAGGCCCATCTCCTCAAGCAGGATGCGCGAAGCCCAAGCGTCGCCGCCGATATTGTAGTCGCCGACCACATTGACATCGTACGGGCCGGACTCGAACTCCACTTCCTTCTTCTCGAACACCCAGTCGCGGATCGCGTCGTTGGCGATGTGGTGGCCGAGGGATTGCGAGACGCCGCGGAAGCCCTCGCAGCGCACCGGCACGATTGTCTTCTCGTGCTCCTTGGCCTTGTTGCGGGACACAGCTTCGGTGTCGTCGCCAATCAGGCCGATCGGGCATTCGGATTGCACAGTCATGCCCTTGTTCAGCGGAAACAGTTCCTCGATCTCGTCGATGATCCGTTCCAGCTTCTTGTCGCCGCCGAAAACAATGTCCTTCTCCTGGAAATCGGAGGTGAACTGCATCGTGACGAACGTGTCGATGCCGGTCGTGCCGACGTAGTAGTTGCGGCGTTGAGACCAGGAATATTGCCCGCAGCCTACCGGCCCGTGCGAGATATGGACCATATCCTTGACTGGACCCCACACCACGCCTTTCGAGCCGGCATAGGCGCAGCCGCGAATCGTCATCACGCCGGGGATGGACTTGATGTTCGATTTGACATCGCATTCGGAAAGGACCTCGCTTTCCTCGCCAGCCTCGTCGCCGCTCTTTGCAACGCTGAGGTGCTTTTTGCGGCGCTTCGCCGACTTGTCAGGATATTGCGACAGCACCTCCTCGATAAGCTTCGCATGGAGGGCACCGTCATTCTCGTATTCCAGGCTCATGGGACCCCTTTCAAGGTTCAGGGTGACGCCTCACCGACGAGGCGCCGTTCTTTGAAAGGCGCACCAGGTAAGGCGGCGCCTCATGTCGGCAGCGGTCGCTACTGTGCGGCCGCCTTGGCCGCTTCCTTGACCTGAAGCTCGGCAAGCATCTGCTCGTCGGTCTTCATGATGCCGAAGTCGAGCAGCATGTCCTCGAGCTCCTCCATGGTGATCGGGGTCGGGATGGTGCCCTGGCCCGAATTCCCGTGAATCTTCTCGGCCAGCGCCCTGTATTCCCCGGCCTGCTTCGAGTCCGGCGCATACTGGATCACAGACATCTTCCTGAGCTCGGCGTGCTGGACGATGTTGTCGCGCGGCACGAAGTGGATAAGCTTGGAATTGAGCCTGGAAGCCAGCGCTTCGGCGAGGTCGAGCTCGCGGTCGGTTTGGCGCTCGTTACAGATCAGGCCACCGAGCCGCACGCCGCCCGAATGGGCGTATTTCAGGATGCCCTTGGCGATGTTATTGGCGGCATAGAGCGCCATCATCTCGCCGGACATGACGATATAGATTTCCTGGGCCTTGTTCTCGCGGATCGGCATCGCGAAACCGCCACACACCACATCCCCGAGCACGTCGTAGGAGACATAATCGACATCGTCGTAGGCGCCGTTCTCCTCGAGGAAGTTGATCGAGGTGATCACGCCGCGGCCGGCGCAGCCGACACCTGGCTCGGGTCCGCCCGACTCCACGCATTTGATGCCTTTGTAGCCGACCTTGAGCACGTCCGCGAGTTCCAGGTCTTCCACCGAACCTTCCTCTGCCGCGAGATGCAGGACCGTATCCTGCGCCTTCGCGTTCAGGATCAGGCGGGTGGAGTCGGCTTTGGGGTCGCAGCCGACGATGAGGATTCTCTGCCCGAGGTCGACCAGGGCGGCGAGCGTATTTTGGGAGGTGGTGGACTTGCCGATGCCGCCCTTGCCGTAAAAGGCGATCTGACGCAAACCTGACATGTAGCTTTCCTTCCTTCGTTCCCATTCATCGCGGCTGCCGCGACTTGAATGCCGGTCGGGCAGCTCTAGCCGCCTCGCACCTAAGGATCTCAAGACTCATGCCAATTTGGCTGATCCAACAGAAGAATAATTTCATGGTTGCTTTTCAGGGGTTTAGCTTGAGTTCCAAGAAAGGATCGTCGGAACAGCCCGTGTAGCGGACGCGACATTGGCGACACAAAGCGTCGGATCGCGATCCTCAGTCACCGAATTCGTTTGCACCGCGTCGTTATGTTGAAGTTGACGAACAGCATCTCAACCTACTTGCGGGAAGCTGCGAAACTTTCTGTGCCAGCGAGCTGACGTGCTTCGTCTCGCGTGTCCTCGTCGAGACTGCGTAGAATCCTGCGCGCGACGCTGGCATACCATCGGTCCGCGGCCACTCATCCGGTGCCACAGCCGGATGGTCCCGCTATATCAGCAATTCGGGGGTCTCGGCTCACTTGTCGGCACAGGAGTTCAGTATCGGCGTCATCGCCTTCACATGTCCGTCGATCCGCTCGAGCACTTTCGCTGCGACAACGTCGCGCTCAGGCAGACGCCACCAGTACTCGTTGACGAGTTTGACCGTCTCGACCACTGCCTTCAGGACTGCTGGCTCCGGAAGCCGTGCACGGTTCGCAAATGCTTTCCATCGCGGTGCTGCCAGCGCCTTGAACGAGCGCTCTCCTCCAAGCGACAGCGCCATGGCGTCGGCGGGAATATATGGCACGGTGGATAGGAGGTCGTAGATTGGTGCAAGCGCCGGCTTGTCGCCGTTACCGGGATAGATCAAAGACCAGTTTTTCAGGTGCATGTCGCCATTGCCGCTGATGACGGTCAGTGCCAGGCGGCGGACGAACTCGAGAGCCGCCGTAGGCGAGACGGCCACGCCAAGAGCCAAGGCTATGTCGTGATAAGCAGCCCCCTCATATTTGCGCGAAGGGTAGACACCGAAGACCTGAGCGAAATCCTCGATGTGTATCCTCTCGCCACCGGCGCCGCGATCGAAGCGTTTGACGAGAAGGACCTTGCCGTCAGACAGCGTGTTGAATTCTTCGGGAACGCCCTCAAAATCGGACTTCTCGACCAGTTCGCATTCAGGAACGTCCATGCCGATTGCTGCTGCCAGCGCCAGGTTGGCGAATTCGTTCTCGGAAACGCCCGGAAAGGCCGTCGAAGGGAACTTGGCAATGTACCGGCCCTGCTCGTCGTCCATCGGCAAGGTAAGGCCGCCGCCTTTTCCAATGTTCTTCATGACCGACAGCTTCATCTGCACGCCGGCAAGCGAGAACCGTGCCTTGGGCTGATCCTTTGAAGCATCCTGCGAAACCGCTATCGCGCCGTCACTGGGCAACGCCCGTACGGCTCCCGGCAGATCGGCGCCTAGTGCCGCTAAAAGATCGAAGTCATTGCCTGGCCGCACATTGCCTTCGTGGTGCCTTTCCATCGCCTCCCGCAATTTCTCCTCCGGCAGGAGGTTCGCGAAGAAAGCGGGCAAGGCGCTTGCCAGAGGCTTCGGATCTTTCCGCAATCCTCCCGTCGCTGCCCGGAACGACAGGCTGAGAACCGGAAAGCCGCCCGTCGCGCGGTAGGCCTCATCGAAGTTGAATGCATTGAAATCGCCCGGCGTCCTGACGATCGTGCCGATCTTCACTGCGTTCAAGAGCACGTCCAGCGACGGGATCGTCTTAGGTGCGCGAAAGACTGGAGGCATGATCGTCATCGTCAGGTTGAGAAACAAAGGCGGGTCGATCGTCATCATCATGCGGACGCAATAGAGCCTGGACAGCCGGCACCATGACTTGCGGAACCAGCATCATTTCCAGACCGAGCGCGCGAGCGATATTCATGAGCGCTGTTGCACGCGCGGCTGCGGCTCCCTTTTCGATGTCGCGATACCGGGGACGGGATATACCCGCCAAATCAGCGACCTGCTCTTGCGTCAGCGCAGCGGCCAGCCTCGCCTGCCTGAAAAGCCCACCGATTTCCCGTAGAATTTCCGATTGAGGGTCCATATGATATGTAAACGATCCATTCCAATGCTAGATGATATGGCAGAGTATCTTATCCAATGATCGAGTCAACACGTTAGGATCTGTTTGCGTATCATTTATCAGCCTTATGATACATAAAGAGATCAATCATCCTGCATTTGGCGCCGCCCGACGGTGAACGTCGTCCGAAACTGACGCCCGATCAGCCCTCCGAAATTCGAAATGTTAAATCAAGGCGCGTCCGGCAGCTGAAATCGCTTCCCTCTTCTCGTTCATACGGCCGACCGCGCTGACTCGGGGTCAATGTGATCGCCACTCCTTGATGGCAATGGCTTTGTACCATCTGCTCCTGCCGGTCTCCCACCGCACCTGGTGTTCCGACCCTTTTAGGGGCTTCTCGCTCTGCGTGACCGGTCACCCTGATCAAGCATCGACATAGCCGTCGAATACCGCTTTACTCTCGGCTGTCCGTTAGGGGCATGGCGGGGTGCCTCCCCGATCACGAAGCAGCACCCGAACAAACCCGCGACCAGGCAATCCCCCCGCTTCCGAGACTTTCTCACTCAGTAAGAGTAGCGCCCGCCGCACGTACGGGCGCCGCCGGCGTCAACCGGCGGGCAGGTGCGCCGAGGGCAACAAGCGCGCCTGACGCAACGCCACCAGATCAGCCGAGCCGGTGCAGAAGCAGGCGACGGCCAACTGGCGGATAACGATCTCGAAATGCGCGACAACGGCCTCGCTGGATTGCGTAGCCGCGCGCAGCACGCCGGCTGCCTGCCCGGCGATGTCCGCGCCCAGGCGGATGGCCTTGGCCACGTCGACGCCGTCGCTGATCCCGCCCGACGCGATCAGCTTCACCGCTGGCATCGCCCGACGTACCGCCTGCACGCTGGCCGGGGTCGGGATCCCCCAATCGGCGAACGCCATCGCCACTGCGCGGTCGGCGGCATCGCGGGCGCGCTCGCCCTCCACCGCGGCCCAACTGGTGCCGCCGGCGCCGGCGACATCGATCACCGCCACGCCCGCCTGAACGAGCGCACAAGCCACCGAGGCCGAGAGGCCCGACCCTACTTCCTTGGCCACGATCGGCACGCCGACGCTGCGCGCGGCGCGAGCGATCTGCGCCAGGACGCCTCGCCAGTCGCGGTCGCCCTCCGGCTGTACCGCTTCCTGCAGTGGATTGAGATGGACGATGAGTCCATCGGCCTCCAGTGCATCCACCGCCCGGCGCGCCAGGTCCAGGCCGTCGGCCTCGCGCAGTTGCGCGGCGCCGATATTGGCAAGCAATGGAACGTCTGGGGCCAGGCGGCGCAGCGCGCGCGTCAGCCCATGGGAGTTGGGGGATCGCAGGCTCACGCGCTGCGAACCGACGCACATGGCGATCCCCAAGGCTTGCGCTGCCTCGCTCAGATGGCGGTTGATGGACTCCGCGCGTGGCATGCCGCCGGTCATGGAGCTGATCAGCAGCGGCGCGCGCATGGTCTTGCCAACCAGCGAGGCGCTCAGGTCGATCTGCGTCAGGTCCAACTCGGGCAATGCGCAGTGTTCGAAACGAATGTACTCCCAGCCGGCGGCGGCCTTGGCCCGTGCCGTTCGCCGATCCAGCACGATGTCCAGGTGGTCGTCCTTTCGCCGGCTCAAGTTGGTGTCGCTGATGCTCGCTCGATCCGCGTCATCGGGCGACGGCGTTGCGTCGGGTCTGACCGACGGCAGCGCGCGCCCGCCGCCGTTTCCCCCCCGTTCAGGCCGGCGCACGCTGGCCTCCGCCCGCAGCGTCGCTGCGGTAGCGGCTGGTTGAGGTCTCGTAGTAGTGCGCGCGGATCGCCGCCATGGCTTCGATCAACGGTCCCCACGGCGCAGGAAAGCGTTCTTGCGCCATCATCCGGTGCAGCATGCGTGTGTGGCCGGCCAACTCGTCCTTGAGGAACTCCACCACAGGCATAGCCGGATAGCGCTGCAGCAGCAGGATCGCCGCGTTGTCGGCCTCGCCGGCCGATCTATCCTTTTCCCGTCCATGCAGATCGTTCTGCAAGCGCCCTATCGCGGAGATGAGCCGCAGGACCTGGCGAAACCCCGGACGCGCGCGCCAGGTCGCCATGTCCAGCCCCCACAGCAACGACAGGCAACAGAACACGTTCGTGTAGGCGATCGAATCGATGCCGTTGTGCAGGTACTCGGCGTAGGACCAGCGTTCCGCCCCTGCCGCCTGCGCGTGTCCGGCGCGCAACGCCGCGCAGTAGCACCGGGTATCGTCGAGAAGCTGAGCATAGTCGCGAGGATCGTAGGCGAGCGCGGCGAGCGAAGCGCGCAGCGCAGCACAGCCCTCGAATCCTGGTAGCGCGCACGGCACGCCCTGCCCCAGCGCCTGCTCCACCGCGGCGAGCTGCTCCGGCGCGATCAGGCCAAGGTCGTTGCAATCGTCGAGCCAGAACAGCAGCGCCAGTTCGCGATAGAACGCCACGATCAGCGTTTCGTCGAGCGGATCGCGGCCGGTGCGGGCGCTGGTGTCGCGCAGGCTCGGCTGGATGCGCTGCAGGATGTACTGGCCGCCCCTGACCGCTTCTATGGCATGGTCGTCGGCGAACCCGGTCAGGGAACGCCCCCACTCCAGCACCTGCTGCAGCGCGCGATCGGTCTGGATCATGGCCCCCCTCCTGCTCCCTCGGCCGAGACGCGCCGCCCCCAACGAAGCGCCAGCCACAACCCGGCGAGTTCGGCCACGCGCACCACCCGGGTGGGGCAATACAGTTCCTTGCCGATCCACAGCGGCGTCTGGGGCAATACATGCGACGCGTAGCGGGCGAGCATCCACTTCAGCGCACGCGCCACCGCCTGCGCGATGCGCCGGCGCCCTGCCGGCTCTTCGCTCCCGTCCATCACGTGCAACCCGAACAGCGCATAGGCGGTTTCCTCGAATGTGGACGCGCGACCGGCGCCCCAGCCGCCGTCGTCGCGCTGCGCCTGCAGCAGCGCCGCCAGCGCGCGCTCGTCGCGCCACTGGGGCTTGCCTTGCGCGAGCGCAGCGATCGCATGCGCGGTGGGATACAGCCACGAAACGTGCCATTTTTCGTTGTCCCATAGACCGTGCGGGTTGCGATTGGCCTCGACGTAGGCGCTGGTGCCGGCGGCGGGCTTTCCCAACATTCGCAACGCATGCAGGGCATGGATGTTCGTCGACACCGAGGCATTGCGCTCGCCGGGGAAGGTGACGAAGAGCTCGCCGGTTTCGAACTGGCGCAACGCGTCGGCCGCCGGGTCGCGGCCTGCAAGGCGAAGGACGCACAACGCAACGGCGGTGTCGTCCGCATCGGCCGCGAAGTGCAAGGCAGGGCCCAGACCGCGGACTCCGAGGCGGGCGTCGAGTTGCGCGATGATCACTTGCACCGCCTCGGCGAGCGCGGGATGCGCGAACAGACCGGCCAGATGCAGGGTGTACAGCGACCAGCATGGCTCGAACACATTGATCGGCCAGACGTTGGGAACGACACCTTCGATGCCGGTGCGCGTTGCCCGCGATGCCGCCTGCAGATACCCGTCGGTGCGCCCGACCTGCGGCGTTCTTCCCTGTGTCACGGCGTGCGCACGCCACGCGGCGGTGGCCGCTGGACTGATGCCAATGCTGCCGTCGTCGTCCGGGCATGCGGTGGCCGGCGACGTCCCCCAGGCTTCCCAGGAGTGCAGCAACGGATGGCCGCTCGGCAACGTCGCAACTGCCCCCAGCTTGACCAGGCGTGCTTGCCGCAACGGCAACAGCGCCGGGTGGCGCGCAAACGCCACGCCGCCCAGCAAGGATGCGGCCTCGTTGCACAACTGCGGCAGGATCAGCTCCGCGCCGATGGGCGCGTCTTCCGGCACCGCATGCGCGTAGGGATCGGGCTGGCGCTCGAGGAACCGGATTGCAGCCTGGGCTGCGTCGGCGGCGCCGGGAAGAGGATCGGCACGCTGCAAGGCCAGCAACGCCGCCCACGTAGGCGCATGGCGAAACAGCGGGAAGTCCGCACTTCCCCATCCGCCATCGGCCTGTTGCTGCGCGATGAGCCACGCGTATGCGTCCTGCCGACCGGTGACATTGCCGTCGAACTGCAGAGCTCGCGCCGTGTCGTAGACGGCCGGACCGACGCTGCCACCGTCGCTCATCTCGCTCAGCAGGTGACGCAATTCGGAAAGGATCTGT
The DNA here is from genome assembly GCF_040323235.1 of Mesorhizobium sp. M0051. Taxonomy (NCBI): domain Bacteria; kingdom Pseudomonadati; phylum Pseudomonadota; class Alphaproteobacteria; order Hyphomicrobiales; family Phyllobacteriaceae; genus Mesorhizobium; species Mesorhizobium sp. M0051. The sequence continues at coordinate 98,058 of NZ_JAMYUT010000025.1, read as the reverse complement.
TCGGACAGCGCGTTCACGCGGGATGTTCCTTCTGCAGAGGGCTAACGAGAACAGAAACGGGCAGACGTCGCGCACGTCGCCGCCGACACGGACACAGTGCAGCATGCAGCGCCCGCCGGCCGATCGCAGCAGCACAGGGGCGAGTCCTTACGGATGGGCGCGCTCATGCGCATGGCGCGGACAGATAGACGTTGGCCCGCTGCAGCATCTGCGCCAACCCTTCCGCACGCGGCCCCAGAGGGGCGATGGCCTCCCCGGCGTCGTGCAACAAATACAGTGCGAACTGACGCGCTGCCTGCAGCCCCATGATCGACGCGCAGGTCGGCTTCTGCGCCGCCGCGTCCTTGCCGGGGGTCTTGCCAAGAGTCGCGGTATCCGCCGTCGCGTCGAGAATGTCGTCGGCCACCTGCAAAGCCAGGCCAAAACAGGCGGTGTAGCGATCGAGCGCACAGTACAGCGCAGCGTGCGCGGCATCGTCCGTGATGGAGTATAGCGCGCCCATGCGAACCGACGCGCGCACTAGCGCTCCGGTTTTCATCCCATGCATCGCCAGGATCCTGTCCAGCCCGGCGTGCTTTCCGACCAGCGACAGATCGATGGCCTGCCCGCCTGCGGCACCCTCGGCGGACACCGCCTGCGCCAGTTCGCGCACGAGCGCGATACGGTTGTCGCCCGGCGCATCCAGGCTCGCCAGCGTCAGGAAGGCGTGGGCCTGCAGCGCATCGCCGACCAGGATCGCAGTGGCTTCGCCGAACTTTACGTGCACGGTCGGAAGGCCGCGGCGAAGCACGTCGTCGTCCATCGCGGGCAGGTCGTCGTGGACCAGGGTACAGGCGTGCATCATCTCGATGGCGGCGCCGACGTCGTCGAGCAGGTGCGCCGGCGTGCCCGCCAGTGCGCCGGCAGCCAGACAGAGCAAGGCGCGGGTGCGCTTCCCGCCATGCAAGGTGGCGTAGCGCATGGCCGCCATCAGCTCTGTCTTACCGTCGTCTTCGGCGCAGAGCAGACGCGCCAGCGCCTGTTCGACCCGCTTTGCGCCGTCCTGCATCCAGATCTCCGGGAGCAGCCCGCCAGATGCGCCGCGCGCCTGCGCGCCCAATCCGCCGGATGCGGAAACGCCGATTCGGTCGCGTGGAGTGGAACCGGTCTGCATGTTGTGTCATGTCCTTGTAGCTGAGACGGCCACGGCGAGCGCAAGTCGTCACGGTGTTGCCGGCGTCACACGAGTGCGTGCGCTGAGTGCAGCAATGCCGCGCCCCGCCGGCGCCGCTGCCTTGCCACACAGGGCATGCGATGCCAGCTCATGAGAAGCCTATGCGGATTGCCAGGGACGGATGTGCGGTCGGGTAATAGCGCCGGCCTTTTTCGACGTCGCTCAGCAACTGCGGCCGCACCCCTGCCTTGTGCATGGTCAGCGCCAAGGCGATGCAGAACTGCACCATTTCCAGCCATACCAGGTGGTAGCCGATGCACACGTGTGGGCCGGTACCGAACTGCAGCATGTCAACCGGCCGGATCGGCTCTGTGCGTAGCAGCCACCGCGCCAGGCGGAACTGATCAGGCGCCTCGTGCAGCAGCGCCGAGGTCGAGAAATGCAGCAGCGGGATGCATAGATGGGTGCCCGCGGGAATGCGCCGTTGGCCGAGTTGCAATTCCTGCAGCGCGCGACGCGGCAGGAGCGTGGTCGCCGGATGCAGGCGCAGTGTCTCGCGGAACAGCGCCTCGGCGACCGGACACTGCGCCAGGTCCGCGTGCCGGGTTGGCACCGCGCCCACGCGTTGCGCCTCCTTAACCAGGGCGTCCCACAGCACAGGCTGCCGCGCCAGCTCGATCACAATCCAGGCCATCGTCGAGGCAGTGGTGTCGTGACCGGCAAGCAGCAGCAAGCGAATATTTGCGACCAGGACGTCATCGGAGAGCGGACCGTCGCTGCGGTCGAAGGCGCTCACCATGTCGTTGATCAGCCCGGTGCGCGCGGCATGCGCGCGCGCGTCGCGGACGAACCGGCGCAACTGCGCGTCGATCCAGTCGCGGGCGGCGCGGCCGCGCCGCAAAGGCAGTCCGGGCAGGTCGACCGGTGGCGCGACGATCAACTGCAGCAATTGCCGGTACTTGCGATGCCATCCCGGCAGGTCCTGCGCGGGGATTCCCATGAGGCTGAAGATGAGCTTCAGCATCAGGTCCCCGGTTTCGCGCAGGATGGTTACCTCGCCGCGGGCGCGCCACGCCTGCACCCGCGCCTGGATGACGGGCGCGAACAGGTCGCCGATCCCGGCCTGGGTCAGTCCCTTGGGCAAGAACGCTGCCTTGATGGCATCGCGCGCCTGCCGGTGCGCGCCGCCGTCCAGGGCAACCAACGTTCCGCCAAGCAATTCGGGCGCGATCTCTTCGATCAGCGCCGAGGACACGTCCTTGTGCTTGAGCAGTGAGAAAGCGTCCGGATCCACACAGGTCATCAGATGTCCGGCAGGGCCGAAATCCAGCCAGAAGTGGCTGCCCAGCGTGCGTTGCGCGCGCCGCAGCAGGCGCGGCAGGTCGCAGACAATGGCGGGAAGATGCCCGACCAGGGGGAAAGCGCCAGGCATGACCGGGATGTCGCATCGCAGCCGGTGCCGACGGTTGAGCGGGTTGAGCAGCATGTCCATCAGCAGCGCGCCGCCGCCGCCGATTCGGTGTCGCCTGCAGGGCGCGCGGCGCAGCTGTTGCCACCGTCGGCATATGTCGGCACATGCGCCAGCATGCCGCCGTCGATGCACACGAGCTGGCCGGTGATGAACGCAGCATCGTCGGAGAGCAGGAACGCCACCAGCGCGGCCACATCCTCGGGGCGGCCGACGCGCTGCAGGAGCTGGTGCCGGCGCAGATGCCGTTGCATGCACTCGTCCAGCTTGGCGAGGAGACGCTCGGTCATGATAAGACCCGGCGCAACCGCGTTGCAGCGTATCTGAGAGTGACCGTACTGGGTGGCGAGCGAAGCCGAGAGCATGTTCATCGCCGCCTTCGACGCGGCGTAGGACGTCTGCGCCGTGTCACCGCTGAGCCCTTGGCACGACGACATGTTGACGATCGCGCCACCGCCGCGGGCGATCATCCGTGGGATGGCCTGCCGGCAGCAGAGCAGCGTGCCGCGCAGATTGGTCGCCATTGTCTGGTCCCAGACTGCCAGGTCCAGGTCGAGGATGGCGCGGTCGCGCGGGGTCAGATGCATGGCGCTCGCATTGTTCACCAGCAGGTCGACCCCCCCGAAGTGCCGCTCCGCCGTCTCGAACAGCACTGCCACCGCCTGCTCATCGGCGATATCCATGGCTATGGCCAGCGCGTGGCCTGCTTCGGCCGCGATCTGCGCGGTGCAGGCGATGGCCGCCGGGCCATCAATGTCGGCCACCACCACTCTGCCGCCTCCGCGCGCGATGGCGAGAGCGCATGCCTTGCCGATGCCGGCGCCAGCGCCGGTCACCACGGCCACCTTGCCTTCAAACCTTCCCATCGTGTCTCCTGAATTGCATTGGTCTTTCGCGGCATGCCGTGGGCCTGCGTCGGAGAAGGCGCCGGGTAGGCGCTGGCGCACTCGTCATGGCCAGCGTCGCTTTCGATGACCCGAATGGCGGCGACCGGGCACTGGTTCGCCGCAAGCCGCACCGCGGCGTGCAGCGCCTGCGGGACCGTCGCAACGCACACTTCGGCCACGCCGTCCGGTTCGCGCTGGCGAAAGGTGCCCGGCAGCGTCAGCACGCACTGCCCGGTCGTTCCGCACAGATCCTGATCGACCAGGACGCGCATCTCAGCCCTCCTGCCCATGCAGCCGTACCGGCAGCGCGCGGAACGTCCTAAGGAACGCGGAGGGCTCCCGGGTCGGCTGCTCGGCCAATGCCAGCGTGGGGAAGCGCGCCTGGATCCGCGGCAGGCTCTCGGCCAACTGCACCCGGGCCAGTTGCGCACCAAGGCAGAAGTGGATGCCGTGGCCGAAGGTCAGCATGATCTTCCCGTCGATCGACATGCCAGGACTGGTGCCGTAGAACCGCACGGCATCGAAGCGATCGGGATCGGCGAAGGCGTCCGGGTCGCGATTGCCGGCCGCGATCAGCACGCGCACGTCCGCGTTCTTCGGGATCACCACGCCGCCCAGTTCGATGTCGCGCTGGGCGATACGCGGAATGGAGCTGAACATGGCGGGCGCGTCATAGCGCAGGGCTTCTTCGACGAAAGCCTTCACCCCCACGGCATCTCCCTTCAGCCAGTGCCGCTGTTCGGGATACGCCAGCATCGCCAGGACCGCATGGCCGATGGCCGCGGCAGTGGTGGCGAAGCCGCCCAGCAGCATGCCCCAGAGCATGCTGATCAATTCCGCATCCGACAGCGTCTCGGCATCGTCGTCCTGTGCGCCGACCAGCATTGACACGATGTCGTGGCGGGAATCGGTGCGCTTGCGCTGTATGAGGTCGCCGAAGTAGGCCTGCACCCTGGCGCTGGCCGCGTCCCCCGCGGCGAGCTGGGGATCGCTGGCGTGCGGGCTCAGGCCTTCCAGAATGGCGCTGATGCCGGTGATGAGCCCGAGAATGTCATCCGGGGGCATGCCGAACAGTTCGCCGAAAACCAGCATGGGCAAGGCCAGCGCGAATTCCTGATGCAGGTCCACCGCCTCACCGCGCTCCAGCGCGGGCGCCATGCCGTCCAGGCGCGCTGCGACGATGCGAGCGATGGTCGGCCTCAGCTTGTCGATCTGGCCGATGGTGAAATCGCGCGAGATCAGCCGGCGCAGACGCGTATGCGTTGGAGGTTCCTTCATCGCTAAAGTGGACGCCAGCAGACTTAGCGACAGGCTGGTCGCCGCACGCGGGAAATAGCGCGCCAGTTCGCCTGGCGCCGGCCCCCGAAAAGCATCGCCAGTGGCTTTAAGCGCCCAGTAGATGTCGGCGTGGCGGCTCAACAGAAAGAGGCCCGACGCCGCGCGATGTACCGGATCGTGCTCGCGCAACCACCGCATGAATGGGTACGGGTCCTGAATGCACGCTGGCGACGCCAGTTCGGCGAAGGCGTCCCGGCATGCTGCCGTGGTTTCTTGCACGTCCATCTTGGTCACCTGTTGGCTGGCTGATCTGATCGGCGCGCGGCAGGCGCGCCGGCAATTCGGAGAACATCGCGATTCCTGGTGGCGTCCGCGCATCACCAGAGCACCGGGAACTCCTCGAACCCGCCAGTGATGATCTCCTTGCGCAACTTCAGTTCTTCGGGCGCCACGGCCAGGCGCAGCGCGGGAAAGCGCTGGAAGATCGAACCGAACACCGCCTTGAGTTCCAGCCTGGCCAGCGCCAAGCCGATGCAGTTGTGCGACCCGTAGGAGAACGCCAGGTGCGGGTTTTCGTCACGTCCGATGTCGAAGATTTCCGGGTCGTCGAAATGGCGCGGATCGAATGACGTCGCCGGCAGGCCGACCAGCACCTTGCTCTCCGCGGGAACATGCACGCCCGCGATGGTCACGTCGGTCCTCGGATAGCGCATGATGCCGTCCCAGCCGGCGCCCGGCGGGTACATGCGCAGGATTTCCTCCACCGCCTTGTCCACCAGGGATAGATCGCCGACCAGGCGTTCGCGCTGTTGCGGATGGCGGAACATGGCCAGCAGGCCGAATTCGATCTGCGCGACGGTGCTCTCGTGCCCCGCCACCAGCATGCCCGCCGCCAGGCCGATCGCCTCTTCCTCGGTCGCCTTGCCCTGGTCGACCGCCGCGAGCAGATCCGTCAGCACGTTGTCGCCCGGATTCTGGCGCTTGTCCCGCATCTTGCCGCGAATGTAGGCGCGGAGTTCTTCCCAGGCCAAGCGCGACGCGCTTCGCGGGCCGCTTTCATGCTGGTGCGTCATCACCTCGTCGGACAGCCCGGCGAAAAAGGCGTGGTCCTCGTAGAGCACGCCCATCAGCGCGCCAATGACCATGGCCGGAAGCGGAAAGGAGAGGTGGCGCCGCAGATCGGCGGGCTGGGGCTGGGCCGCCAGCGTCTGGAACAACTGCGCGGCGATCGCCTCGACCTGCTGCGCGAGCTGCTTCACCCTGCCGTTGCTGAAGGCCGGCGCCACGATCGTGCGTAGCCGCGTATGCTCGCCCCCCTCGTGCGAGACCAGCCATCCTGGCGAACCGAGAATCACCGAATCCGGGGTGAATGCCGCCGGCGGCATTCCCGCGGGCCGGAACGCCGCGTCGGACAACACCGCCTTGGCCTCGTCATAGCCTGTCACCCACCAGCCTTCGTGCCCGGACGGGAAGCGCACGCGGTGGATCGGACCGTTGGCCCGTAAGGCCAACATCTCAGGCGAGGGCTCAATGTGATCGACGCGCCACATCGGCAGCGTCGGCAAAGGTTGTTCGGACATGGGTGGCACTTCACTCTATAGCGATGGAAGGGCGGAAGGTGACCGGCGGGCGCTGCGGTAGAGAAGACCTCAGACGGCATGTAGACGACGTCGTCGGAAGGCAGACCGATTATCAGGATCGGCTGACGCTTAACTGTCTAGGCAAACGCGCGGCGAGATGCAGAACGTTATCCTGTACCTTCGGGTCAGGATAAAGTCGGTGTGGTCAGCCTTTGACTCGCCGCCGGCCAAGATTTCCTGCGCAAGGGTCGACAAGGGCGGCGAGCTGTTGGGTAAGGGCGGTTTCGCCGAGGACCCCCTGCCCATAGACGCTATCCGACGCGGATTTGACATTTTGCTTTTCTTTCTTCGTTCCATTCGTGTCATCCACGAAATGAAAGTCGGTCGGCGGCTCCCGGCCCGCAACGAAGGTGCTTCAAATCTCGTGCCAATTTGGCCGCAGCAGAAAAAAATCGTGGCAGCTTCTCAGCGGCTTAGCCTGAGGCCAGAGAAGAGCTAGGCGAAAAGAGCCGGTGTCGCGGGCCAACAAAGGCGACGGAACAGTGTCGGACAGAACGTCTCGGGCGACCTTTAGGTCGGGCCTGCGACATTCTGGTCCAGTTTCGAACATAAGAGGGCGGCAAACAGACACGATTGGGGAATTCGATCCTCACGGCGCCAGGGCGCTTGCCCAAGACCGCGCGCTCATGTTGCTGCGAGAGGCGCGTGTTCGCGATAGCCGTGCTGCGCACCCATGAACGCTAGCGGCACACGCTACGACTGGAGTGCCCGCCAGCCTCAGGTGGTGCATCGGCTCGGCTTCCGGTTCTTCTTTGCCCAGCCGGGGCTGAAGCGCCGAATATCCGCACCATACAGCATCGTTGTTGCCTATGTGACGAGGCGGCATAGCGCGCTCCCGGTCTTCTAAGACACGGCCTCCGAGAAGAAGGGGGCGGTCCAACAGCACCTCTATTTGAAATGGCACGCAGCTTGCTGCTCCTGGTTAGAGCACCATCAAATTACGATGAAAGCGACTTGCACCATGCCCGACGCGCGAAGCTCTAGACAGTGGCCTGAGGAGACGGTGCCCGTTCCCGCTGAACATCGGGACATCGTCTCCTCCGGAAGGCCGTTCTCGGTGGCCGCTTTGCGCATGGCTGGTCCGATGCCGGCACGCCAACACGGGCCGCTCGCGCAAATGCCGTTTACCGGTTCTGTTCAGCATGGGAGTGCCGAAGGGCCCCGTCAAAGGGTCACCCAAGCCAAGGCCGGCGGGTCACTGCCACATATCGACAACACGCTGAACCAGTCCAGTGACCCGAGTCTGCGTGAAGTGACATTTCAGGTCGCCACATGCTTGCGATATTGGCTACTTCCGGCCGCTATCCCTTTTCCCCGGGCACGATCGCGGGTGACCGATCCCGCTTCCGGCGCCATAGCCGTGGAAAGCAAGCGGCTCGACGGTCTCCAGCTCGCTCAGATCGATTGCGTTCGCGTGGCCAAGACCAGCCGCCAAGACGTTCCCATACGTCGGGATGGAAAAGGAAGTTGCGAGCCGCCGAGGCCCTCATTCCGTGCCCAATACGAGCCTTTGCTCGGAATTGCGCCAGCCTATGCCAGAATTCAACGGCAGTTTTCTTCTTTAGGAGCAACTTGATGACAGTTCAAAAGAAAGTTCCCTTCGTCACCTTTCTCACGCGCGTTCACGATAAGTCAGTCCAGGGGCCAAATCCATATCGCTGGGAAGAAAAGACATCTGACGACTACTTTGCCGGCAAGCGGGTCATCCTGTTCTCGCTGCCTGGCGCCTTCACACCAACCTGCTCGACCTACCAATTGCCCCAGTTCGAAGAGCTCTATGATGAGTTTGAGAAGGAGGGAATTGACGCGATTTACTGCCTCTCAGTCAACGACGCCTTCGTCATGAATGCGTGGGGGAAGTCCTTGAGCCTGAAGCAGGTCGAGCTCATCCCCGATGGCTCAGGCGAGTTCACACGCAAAATGGGCATGCTGGTCGCCAAGGACAATCTCGGCTTCGGGATGCGCTCTTGGCGCTACGCCGCCCTGATCAACAATGGCGTGGTGGAGCACTGGTTCGAGGAGGAAGGTTTCTCCGACAACTGCGAGGCCGACCCCTATGGCGTCTCATCCCCGCAAAACGTTCTCGAAACGCTGAAAGCCGCCGCTTGACCTAGAAAACGTCTCACTGGTGCCAGTGCCGGCCCCAAGAGGCTCCTCGACAGGATTATCGCGCTCACCATGCAATCCTCAGCAAGCCTGCTTCAACGCCAGAAGCAATCCATGGTGGCATCGCCTCAACTCATTGAGTCGATTCGCTTGCTCCAACTGGCGCATACTGAACTGCATCAGTTCGTGGAGCGGGAAATTGAGAAGAACCCGCTCTTGGAATCTGCATCAAGCGATGGCGGGCCTTTTGACGACGTTTCGATTTCGGGAGCGGATCAGCCTGTCGGCCCTAGGGCAAACGCCGTTGAAGGACCGACCGGGGGAGGTTCGCCTGAACGGCTCGGGCAATGGAAATCACTTCGCAACACGACCAACAACCCGCCCGGCAATGGCCCTTCCCTCGACGAGTATGCCACCCTCGCCGAAACATTGCACGACCATGTCGCTCGTCAGATCGCCCTCACTGCGTTCACACCACAGGAGCGGCTGATCGCTGGCCAGCTTGCCGCCGATCTGGAAGACACTGGCTATCTTCGGGCAAACCTTTTGGAGCTGGCCGAGAGCCTGAATGTCCATGAGGCTGTTGTGGAACGGGTTCTCGGAACCTTGCAGCAATTTGATCCACCGGGAGTTTTTGCGCGAAGTCTCAGAGAATGCCTCGAGATTCAGTTGCGCCAGCGAAATCGGCTCGACCCGGCAATGGCAGCTTTGGTTGCCCATCTTGAAAAGCTTGCGCGACGGGATTTTGAGGCACTGAAGCAGCATTGCGGCGTCGATGAAGAAGACCTTCTCGACATGATGCATGAGATTCGGGCGCTCGATCCCAAGCCTGGGAACAGATTCGAATCCGGTGCGTCTGAATCAATCATACCCGACGTCTGGGTCACGCCCTCGCCGCAAGGCGGGTGGCAGATCGAACTTGATCCCGCCACGCTGCCAAAGCTGCTGATCAACCAAACCTATTATGCCGAAGTCACGCGTCAAACTGCCCAAAATTCGAAAGATCAAGCATTTCTCGACGAATGCTTGCAAAACGCGAACTGGCTAATCCGCAGCCTCGATCAGCGCGCCAAGACGATTGTTAAGGTTGCGGCTGAAATCGTGCGTCAGCAGGATGCCTTTTTGGAACACGGCGTCGCCCACCTGCGGCCTCTCAATCTTAGAACCGTCGCTGACGCGATCGGCGTGCACGAGTCGACGGTAAGCCGGGTGACCTCGAACAAGTACATGCTTACCCCGCGCGGAGTTTTTGAACTGAAGTATTTTTTCACCGTCGCGATCGCGTCCTGCCAAGGCGGCGATGCGCACTCCGCCGAAGCTGTCCGGCATCGGATCAAAGCGATCATTGCCGCAGAATCTCCCGGCGACGTGCTTTCCGATGAGGACATCGCTGTCCGGCTGAAGGAAACCGGCATCGATGTTGCGCGCCGCACCGTCACAAAATATCGCGAAGCAATGAACATACCCTCCTCCGTGCAACGCCGCCGGGAAATGCGCTTGTGTTTTTAGATTTGGGTCAAGGCAGCCAACATCACGTTGCATTGCATCAAAGTGGAGACTTCGTTCATGACCCAATCCGCAGCAGGTGTCATGGACGCTGTTCTGCACCCAGAAAAGCCCGTCCCACCGTCTGGTCCCGCATGGGGTGCGGTCATTTCGCTTTCCTTGGGCACCTTCGGGCTGGTCACGGCAGAGTTTCTGCCTGTCAGCCTGCTCACGCCCCTCGCGCATGATCTCGGTATCAGCGAGGGAGCGGCTGGACAGGCGATGACGGCGACAGCTATCGTCGGGGCGATCTCGGCGCCGACGGTGGCCATCATCACAAAGCGCCTGGACCGCAGGACCGTCATGTGGACCATGACGCTGCTGCTGATCCTGTCGGACGTTCTGGCGGCCGGCGCGTGGTCGCTGGCGGTTCTCCTGACTGCACGCGTCGTGCTCGGCATAGCGCTCGGAGGCTTCTGGTCGATGTCGGCAGCACTGGCGATGCGGCTCGTTCCAAGCCACCTCCTGCCGCGCGCCATGTCGATCATCCTCACCGGCGTTTCCGTAGCTACCGTCTGCGCAGCTCCAATCGGCGCCTATGTCGGCGATATCTGGGGATGGCGAAGCGCCTTCATGCTCGCCGCAGCCGGCGGCGCGGCTACACTGCTGGTGCAACTCATAACCATTCCGAGACTGCCTCCGATTGGAGTGGCTAGCTTCCGCAGCCTGCTGGATGTGGCTAAGATTCCGATGGTCAAGGTTGCGCTTTTGGTCGTCCTGCTGGTCGCTTCCGGCCACTTCGCCGGAATCACCTATATCCGCGCCTTCCTCGAGAAGATTCCCGCGCTGGATGCAGAAACGATCTCGCTTGTGTTGCTTGCTTTTGGCATCGGCGGATTTTTCGGCAATCTGGCCGGCGGACTTCTGGCCGAGTACAGTCTCAAGGCAGTCGCGGCCCTTGCACCGCTGCTCATAGCGATAGCCGCTGTTTCGCTGCTGACGGCGGGAGCATCGGCCTTGGCCTCGGCGATTGCTGTTGCCGCGTGGGGGTTTGCCTTCGGCGCGGTGCCAGTGGGATTGCAGACGTGGATGGTACGGAGGGCCGTTCCCGAGCAGGCCCAAAGCGCCGGTGTGCTGCTGGTCACAGTATTCCAAGTGGCAATCGCCGCCGGCGCGATTTTCGGCGGACTGTTGGTGGAGAATGCGGGGATTACCAGCGCCATTGCCTACAGTGCTGTTGCCACGTTCGTCGCTGCCCTCATAGTGTTCGTGCTCGGCCCGAAGCGCGAAACCTAGACCGCCTGACAGAAGAGGCCTCAGCAGCGCAGCGGGACGAGAGATGCGATGCACAGCGCGGCGCGGTCCTCCGCACGATTACGCATGGACCAGCGCAAGCGCCTCGCCGGCTTCACCTCCGGGCCACGCGACCTTCGCCGCCAGACACGCGAACCTCGCCGGCACCGGTTTCCATTTGGCGTCGGTGAGCGCTGCCGGCGCGATGGAACCCTTGCTGGCGGTCATATCCTTTACGACAAGCAGGCATTATGGGCAAGCGACAGCTACGCGCCGGCCATGCCCGTCAGAACGCCGGTGACGATGCCGCTCGATAGCGCAGACAGGTCGCGAATTGCCAGTCGTGTCAACGGCGGCCGGATTATCGTCGACCGCGCCTACCTTGTTTCGGCCGCAGACTATCGTTCGGCAGCTTGATGATGTTGACCACATAGCCTAGGAGCTATATATGACTTGGGAAGTCGTTTTTGGCGATGAGTTCGATGGGGAGTTCGAGGCGTTGCCCCAGACAGTCCAAGATGAGCTATTGGCCTCCGCTAAGCTGCTCGGTGTGTTTGGGCCCCAGCTGGGGCGACCGCATGCGGATACCTTGAATGACTCGTCGTTCGCGAACATGAAAGAACTTCGCTTCGATGCTGATGATGGTGTCTGGCGGGTTGCGTTCGCATTCGACCGGAAGCGGAAGGCGATCCTGCTCGTCGCCGGCGATAAGTCGGGCGTGAGTGAGAAGCGCTTCTATAAACGTCTGATCGCCAAGGCGGACAAGCGCTATCAAGGGCATCTCGACCGTTTGGCGGCGGCGAAGAAGGAGAAGAAGTGATGGGACGCAAGCTTGATGACCTAATCGCTGCGCTCCCCGAGGATCGTCGGGAGCGGGTCGACGCGCGTTTCGAAGAGTTAAGGGGAGAAGTCGAGAGTCTCGGCGATTTGCGGCGTGCCGCTGGAAAGGCCCAGGCCGAAATCGCTTCGGTCCTCAAGATCAAGCAGCCTTCGGTCTCGAAGATCGAGAAACAAGCCGACATGTACTTGTCTACTCTTAAAAGCTACGTCGAGGCGATCGGGGGGCAACTCGAACTCGTCGTTCGCCTTCCCTCGCGCGCGCCCCTCCGTATAGAGCGGCTCGGCGACGTCGTGGCTCCCAAAGCCGTCTCCGTGCGTAGCGTTAAAAGAGCGGCAGGTGGACGTAATCGCACAAAGGCCGCACGCGCCGGCTGACCTCACTCTGTTCGGCGAAAGACTACCGATGGGGGCGAGATGCTCTCGTCCATGCGAGGAGTAGGTATGAGCAACGTCCTAGTTAAGCCAGCTCGCGGCAAGTTAACGGAGGCCGACATAGGTGTGAGCTGCGGATGCCGGCGACTTTGGCTGCCTCCTGGACTGCGCGGTGCAATTGCCTCGATGAGATCGGCGCGGTGAAGCTGCGCCCCGGGGAACAGTCAGCCATGGGGGAGCATCACCCCGCGCCACCTGCCTTCGCGCCACCACAGCCGGAGCAGTTCCAGAAATTGCAGCGAGAGCATAGCGTTGCGGTCCCTGCGTCCCTTGCCCTGTTCGACGCGGATCAGCATGCGTGTCGAGTCGATGTCGTCGATCTTGAGGTGCGCAACTTGAACACGCGCAGGCCCGCGCCATAGGCGACGCCGAGCGCGGCCTTGTACTCGATGCCGGGTGCGGCTTCGAGCAGCCGCGCCGCTTCCTCCACGCTCAGCACCTCGGGCAGCTTGCGCTAATACCTCATGATCACCAGCGCACGCGCCAGATCCCGACGCTTCAGCGTCACGATGAACAGGAACCGCAGTGCCGAGACCGCGCCATTGATCGTCGCAGGGCCGACGCCGCTCTCATGCTGATGCAGCTGGAATCGACGGATGTCCTCAGCCGTCGCCGTGTCGGGCGAGCGACCAAGGAACACAGCGAAGCGCCGGACGTGACGAACGTAGTCCTGCTGGGTATGGGAGCCCAGGCCACGCATGAGCATGTCGTGCTGCATGCGCTGGCGAAGCGGAGAGATTGGTGCATCGGTCGACAGGGTAGCCATGGCGAGTTCCTCTCGTTGAACGGAACTCCATGGTCAGATCGACGCCTCTTCCCGCCAAGTCAAATGGCAGTCGCGCCATCTCAGGCCGAGGCGCAATCTGCTTACCGAGGCAGTTGCTTCCCGCTTCGCGGAATGATCTCAGCCACGTCCCGGCAGGGACAGCTCGGTGCGTCCTGGAAGAACGCTATCGGTTGAATGACGTGAGGAAATCGTCGCCGGCAAGCGTATGCAGGATCAGGCTGCGGCAGGCGTTCCTCCGTGCGGATCGAACAGCTCGCCCGTCCGGAGCATCGCATGCATGATCACCGCCAGCTTGCGCGCCAGAGCCACGGCCGCTCGCTTGAAGCCAAGCCGTTCTTTCAGCTCCAAAGCCCAGGTTCGCAGTGTGCTAGTATCCGTCGACCGGTTCAGGATGACTGCGGCCGCCTCGTATAGCAGCCCGCGCAACTGATTGTCGCCACGGCGCGAGATATGTCCGTCATTATCGACCTCGCCGGACGGGTAGCGCCTCGGGGTCAAGCACGCAATCTGTCACCGCCGTCGTCTCAAGATGCACAACGCCATGATCGTCGACGATGCACACCGCTGTCTCGTCCATCGCTACGTCCAGTCCGCAAAAGAATTCCATCGTTCGCCTCCTGCGTTGCTTCACAGGAGCAGATTTTGCCGTCGAGTCGGCGGCGATCGCCAGTTGACCCACGGTCGACGCACAGTTTTGCTGCTTGGCAACCGCTTCGCAGATAAACCGCCTGACCGCCACCCTTGAAGAGGTGGCGGAAAAGGTCACGATATTGATCGCGCTGCCTAGTCTCACGCCCTAAGCGCGGAACTCGCCAAACGTCAGCTCCTGTGCCCCTATTTCGGCAACCATCAAACTTGATCCGACGCTTAACGAAACGGGCGGGGTTTGTCCGACTTGCAGAGTATTGTCGTTAGCTCCCATCCCGCCACGGAACGTTAGCAGCATCGGAGGCAGGTGCTCAAACTTGCAGGAGACCACAGTCGGTTCTCCCGCCGCAAGCGCAACCATCTGAAAGGGCAGGCACAAAGCCACAGCCAGTCCAATTAGTCTCGCTGTCATCGTCGCCATTCCTAGCATAAGGTTTCGCACGCCTGCCCGTCGCCATCCCGGTCGAGCTTGCCGCCCCACGGACAATTACTGAGATACCATTGAGCCTCGTCGCACGAGCTGATTTGCGAGCATTTCCGCCGCGGCTGGCATGAGTAGCTTTGCGCTACCTGTTGACGGCTGATGGTGCCGAGCGGTTGGCTCACCGCCGGTTGGGCATTGTCTCCATGCCCGGCGCGCCATTCCCACGGCGCTTGGAACTTTCCGACCCACAGCCCGACCTTCGCCGCTTCCGCCTTCCCCTGCTGCGCTGCATAGGCACCATGGCTGTAGCGGGGCCAGTCGATCGCTTGGCCGTGCTCGACCATCCAAGCGCCCACGCTGGCGCCATCGGCACGCTGGCAGTCGCCGACAAAGCGGTGATAGCGATCCCAGGTCACGAATGTGCATTGCACTGGCTTCGACGCGGCCAGGAAGGTGTCAAGCGCCTGTGCCGATCGCCGGCCGTAGGGATAGTCGGCCCCGCTCGCATTTTTACAAAGCTGCTGGCTCTCCGGCGCGTCGATGCCGTTGAAGCGGATGCGCTGTCCGTGGATTTCGATCGTGTCGCCGTCGATGACGGATGCCACGCCGGCAATCGTCGCCAAGCCCGCGCTGGTCCAGTTCGGCAGATGGAACTCAGGTATGCGGTCGCTGTGTTGCATGGCCGTTTGCGCAGCCAGAGCGCCAGCCGCGGCCACCGTCACCAAGATCAGGCGCCTTTGCACCACGCCAAGTGGCCTCCGGCGAGGCGATCGCATTCTACGCAGCATTGCTAGTTCGCCTCATGTCCGGTGCGGCCGCCCGGTTTCGCTTCGGCGGCACGTTCACCGCAAGCCCGGCCTAGGCTGTCAACCCCATTGCGCAGATCGCATGGATGATTGCCAGAGTCCCCGCCGCCACCTTGGCGCGCACCTTGGCCTGGCGGTGTCAGCGGGATTCCGCGAAAGGCCTGGATGACTCCAGCTGTTCGCTGGCCGTCGCCCTCGATATGCGTGTTCTGACTGTTCGGGTTGAACGGGTCGACTGTCTGGGCGAGGCTATTGGCGCGATTGGCGTCGCCGGCAGAGAGCGTCACGCTGTCGTAGTGATTGAGATAATCCGCTGCGCAGCCGCTCAATGCTAGAACGATGCCAAGGCAGATCGCCAGGTTCCACTGCATGGCCCCTAGACCGGCGCCGGGTTTATGCCGGCGGCTCTCAGTTGCGCACCAAGCTTCGCTCGAGTCCCACACGCGGCCTTGTCGCCGGCGACGCACTTGTTATTCGCGTCTGACCAGTCCAGCAGCGCCGTATTGATCCAGCTGCCAGGTGCGCGCTGGATCCCATAGGGTGTCGGTGGCGCGCCACCAGCAACGGCTGGAGCTGCCGTGGCACTCTGGCCATGCGGGGCACGCTTCCACCCGCTTAGGATGAGGCAGTTCTTCATATACTGGTCTTCGGCAGCCAAGTTGCCGAGGGCATTGCCGATTCCGGCCCCCGCAACAAAGCCCGGGGACCCGATAGCAATATAGCCTTGGTCAACCGACCCCTTATGCATTTCGCATTGAGCGTGGGCGACGTCGAAACTAGGCCCGTAGCCTATTTGCATGTAGTCAGCTTGATTGCTTGTTTGGCAGCCGCCCAGCGCTGCCGTGGCACCAAGTGCCACAAATGCTTTTATTCTCATCCCCCAGCCCTCCCAAGGCCGAGTTAGCATCTCCTAAAGTTGAATTTGGTGCAAGAGTGATGAACAAATCTGGTAAATTCTGCCAAATTCCACCTGCTGGCAGTTCGTAGACTTCCCTATTCCGACGGATATACCCCATTATTTTATCCATCATTCCGTAGGAATGAAGATGCGAAACAGCGAATTGGCGCAACGGCTATGCAAGGGCTGGACCCCATGGGCAAAGGGTCCAGGCGACCACGATATTGAGAAAATATGATGGGCGGCCCGCGTGCTGCATTTTCCGAAGCTGAACTTTTCGACTTGGTTCGAGGGCTCGGAAGTCGTCGGCACCTGGCATTGGGGATTCGTCAGGAGCGGCATGCTTCCCCCTCTGACCCGATCGTGCATCTCTTACGGGATGTAGAGCTACGGATTCCGGCTGACGTCCGCGACATGCGCCCGCAGAGCAGAGTGAACCTCTAACATGGAAGGTGGAGGTTTTTGTCCTCCTTGGGCGATCAACGCTGGAATTTCGGCGGGGGGCGCTCGACCAAGGATGCCGAGACCGAGATTACGCCTTTTGAAGGCGTGCAGAATTGACAGAAAGGGCAGTTTCAGGTCATGCGGCCGGCAGCATTCGCCATAGCGCCGATTTGATCCGCAGCTGCAAAGCTCGGCCTCCTTAAACTGAGTTAGCCGATAATAGGGATCAGATTGGCCCAGTTCATCAGGCATCGCATACTGGCGTCCCGGCCACCGATCAAACACCACCAAATGAAGGTGACGAAGCGCCCATACGCTATAAAGGTCGAGCAACGTGCACAAATCACCACCTGGCGACCAAGCTTTGTCGAGCATGGGGTGATAAGCGCAGACCGAGCCGTCAGGGAAATTGGTATGTCGCGGGCCGATCCATTCGACCTGCCCATCTTGCTCCCAGAACCCCCATCCACGCGGCTCGACCGCTGGTGTTTCTGGTAAGGCAATAAGGAATATGGCTTCTCGCGCTAAACCATCTATGACTTGGCTGCGAGCGAGAAGCCATACTCCATGGTCATCGGGGAGGAGAGTTGCTCCGGGGTATGCCCGTTGCACATTCTCTAGCTGCCCGGCGTAGTTGCCGGCGAGGCCGACGATCCGTGATCCGGCACGGGGCGCCCGTGATCGATCGGACGACCTTTGCCGTCTGGTGGACCCTTGCCGTGATCGGGCTGCGGGTCCTCCCGCTCCTTGCTGTTGCTCATTACTTTTCTCCTGGACAGTCGGTGATGTGGGCTGTGGGCCGAGAATTACGATTCCCCGGTCCCTTACCCCCACGGGCTGGCGCGCGTCCAAACCGTCGCCAATCCGCTGCAACTCAGCCCGCGCATCGTTGGTCAACAACACTTCCATTTTGCTTGCCGATGTGCGAATCTGTGTCACCAGCACAGGATGCATTCTGGAGCGGAGTGTGTCAAGGTGTGCTGATCGCACAATGGTGAACATGAACGAATTCGAAGAAAAGCTCGTCGGGGCGGTCCGCGAGAAGCGGGAACGCGAAGGTCTTAGTATAAGGGCATTATCGGGGATTGTGGGGATCAGCTTCTCCACGCTGGCCCGCATCGAGCGGGGCGACGGATCGCCCGACAACAATTCCAAAATTAGGCTGCTCGAGTGGCTCGGCCCTGATGCCGATGAACACGAGCTTGGCTTTGATCGGGTGGCATTCGTCCACTTCCGCGCTGGCAAAAACGCGTCCTCCGGGACTGTGCAAACCCTACTGCACGCAGCCGTGTGTCTTCGTCAGCACTACACTAAGGGTGATATATCAGAACCGAGCAGCGCGCCGATAGATGCTGAAGTTATCGCCATGTCTAAGGAGGAGCTAGAGCAGACGGCCGAAGATTTCCGAAAAGAGTTAGGGTTGAAGAAAAGCGATCCGCTGGATCCATTTTATTTGGTTGTTGATTCTGTTACGGTAGAACGATTGCGGGAATCCACCTGTATTTCCGGAAAGGCAAAAAACACGCTTGCTGGACCGTCGCGCGGCGAGTGGTCCGCTATGAGCGTTCCCTTGAATTCCGATCAGGATAGCTGGGTTGTCTTTTTAAACGACTACCATACCGTTGAGAGACAAAGAGTGACGCTACTTGAGGAGTATTGGCATATTCTTGCCGGGCACAAGCTAACCAAGATAGCTAAGATTGCTGGCTGCTTCGGTCGAACATATGATAGCGCTGAAGAGCACGACGCTTATTTCTTGGCATCGGCAACTTTGCTTCCACGAGACGCGATCAAGCGTATGGTCTCGGATGGCAAAAGTGCCCCCGAGATCGCATCCTTCTTCGGGACCTCACCGGAACTTGTTGAATATCGAATAAAGCGGCTCGGCTTATGGCGCGATCATATTGGAAAGAAAGTGAGTCTCGCCAAACCCTAACGATGCCACCCGTCGACCGCCAGCGGCGCGTGGTTCAACAAGGTTCCGATTCGCAGTTACGCTTAGGCAGTGCAAAGCCGGTCGGGAAATGTCGACCCTACTACAAACTTCAAAATAGCGCCTTCTAGCTCCCCTGACCTTTCGATGCCGTCAAAGAAGGAGACCGGCGAGCGCGTCATCCCCCTCGGCAACGAGCCATTTCTGCCGGAATGGCTGCTTGTCCGCCTCCAAAGCGAATCTCACCGCCTCCTCCACCCTCTCATGTGCATCATCTGCAATCGCCCAGAGTGTCGGGTTGAGAGCGTGTCTTTGCCTAGCATCCTCCAACAAGAGATCGACCATGCGCGGCAAGTCGGCAATAGTGGCGGCTCTGATAATAGCAGGCATATCGTTCCCACGTCGCAATGCGGATTACGCCAATCCTGTTGGCGGCGCCACGGCACCGAGCACCAAGAGACTCAAAGCTGCCTTAGCTGCTCTCGCAAATGAACTCCCGCTCGGCTGTGGAACTATCGGCCCGTATCAGGAAGAATCGCTCCTCGGCGATGACATGTTCGCCGTCGGGCAAATGAAGCACAAATTCTCGCTCTCACACCTGGGGCGCGACGCGATCCACAAGGATTCCGGTTTCCTCGCGCAGTTCGCGGATTGCGGCCTGTTCGAACGTCTCCCCCATGCTGCAAGCCTCCACCGGGCGTCGCCCAGTAGCTCTGCCCCGCGAGCGCGCCTTTAGATGCTGGTCAGGTGTGCCGGTGGATGAAAGCTGTGGAACGAAGCGACAGCTAACCCTGGCTTCATAGCCTAGGTTTGTAGCGCTCTTGACTGCCTGACCGCGCCGGATAAATTCCATGCCGTGCCTTGAGAGAAGCGGCCCTGGGCATCTTGGCTAAGCCGCGTGATAACCGACGATGGGGGAGCCCTTACGTCGTAGACAACGAGCAGCAGCTGCCCAACAAAACTCCTTGAACACATCAACTGGCCCGCTGACCTGCTCACGCAGTCGGCGGCCGAACGAACACGTTTGGAGATGGAGTCATGCGGATACAGAGTGGCTATTGGTGGGCGATTAGCATTCGGCAGGAGGATGATCGGCCCGAGATCATCGACGTAGGTTCTTATTCCTTTGGCCAAATGGCCAATCGTGTTGGGGATGCCGATCCATTCGACTTGATAGAATTCGAGCTACTGCAATGGCTTGATGCCAGCCTCTGGCCAACGGAGGGCGCCGTCGATCCATCGACAGTTCGCGAGGGCTATTGGTGGGCGCTTGACCCGGCAGAGAACGCATATCAGATCGTCTTGGTGGGCAAAGATAGAGCAGTTCGAACCTTCAATGGCGATTTCGATAGCTGTCTGGACGAGTTCGAATTTCTGATGCCTCTGGATCTCATCCCCACGGCTCGCTCCGATCACTAGGGCCTGTCGCCGTCACGTTGGCTGCTTGCGCGTCACCCCGAACCTTGGTCATGTCGCCTCCTGATCCGTTACGCGATAGGCTCCATGGCCAACCTTGATGAGTAGGCGCTCGTTACACATCCGAATGAGATAGCAACGAGCTGAACGGTGCGCGGACAGAGGCAATTCTGCCGATGCGGCTATCTGAACCCCTTGATATCAGCGCATCAACTCGGTTGAAGCAAAACGAGATCTAATCGCATTAACTCACCGCGAATGGTCCGTTAGCAGACTATTTCAACAACAGCGCTGTATTGGCGGTAGCCCTCTCCCGACTCGAACCCCCGAATAAGCGGTTCGATCGTGCTTGCATCACTGTATGTCCAGGGCCGTCAACTTCCTTCATGAGCGCGCGAAATTCAGCTGGAGGCGCAAGGCAGAAAGTTCGAAAAGCTTCCAGGAACCCCAGCGCGCGCGCCGCCGGAACCTGGCCGAGAATGATGGCGGAGCCGGCAGCAACGAAATTGATGGCGACGCCGGAGACAATCTGGCCGCCCCAATGGGTGATCGAGGCGAAACTGTGCACCAGCGCGAACAATGACGGCGGTGAACCGCGGCCGCCCAGGCGCCGCAACCGCCAGGCAGGCGAGCAGCAACGGCCCGGAGAACACCAGTTGCTCGGCGGCGATGGTGCGGGTCGCATCCCGCACCGCCATCATGACGGCGCCCGCCGAAGTGAGCATGGCGACTAATCGGACAGCAGGCACAGCATTCAATCCCCGAAGGCGTCAGTCTACGTTCGTAAGAGACATATGGCGCGGCGCGAGCGCTGCGGCTGTACGACAGACGAAAGCGGTTCTCAATCCGAGGCGATGCCGTTCTTGATCCGTGTGAGGCGGCTTTCGCCTTCCTCCGGGCCGAAGCAGCTTTCGACATCATTGCATTCCCGGCAACTGGGCGCGCTGCACAGCGAAAAACCTTCGGCCTCGCAGAGCTTGCGGTAGAAGTATTTCTTCCATTTCATGTTTTGGGTGTTGCCGGCCGCCAGCGTCGGAAAATGCGAGGCGAGCAGGCGGCCGAGCTCGGTCCGATTAAAAAGGCCAAGCTCCTGCCAGAGGTGGTCATTGCGCATGGCACGCCGGGCGATGATCCTGGCGAAGCGGGCGCTCGTCGGGTCGCCAGGACGGGCATGCGCCAACAGCAGTCCATGCAGCAGTTCTTCCTCCACATCCGGCTCGGGCTCGCTCACCTCTTTCAAGGCAAACGCGTTGATAGGAATAGCAGGAAAACAGCGGGACAGGACATCGCGCAGCTCGGCGCGCGAAAGTCCGGTTGCCTCCGTCACAGTCGCCTCGCCGGCCTCGATCTCCTCGAGCGCACGTGAAAGCACACAGGCAAGCATATGCTGGTCCAGCTCGATCTGCGGCGATTGGCCGGTGCTGAGCCGGGCATAATGTTGAGCAAATATGGTGCGTTCTCCTGGTTTGTCCCTATCAATTCATGCAGCGACCCGGCCTGCCGCAACATGGGTCGGGCAGTTCTTCGGGTGTACGCAGTCGCGGATCGCCTCGCGGTCGAGTAGTTCGGAAATTTTCGTCTGGTCCACTCGGCTCTGTCGCAAATTCTGTGATTGGAAGGAGGCGTTTCGCGAACCCCGGCCCTGCCGTTTGCGCCTCACGGGGAACACAGGCGCCGGAATGCCCCCGCAGAGTTGGACGTGAACCGTGCGGGACAGAGGTCGCGTGCTGAGTGCGGCCACATGGTTCAAGCCGCCAGACTCACGGTTGAATGAGTCCGATTCAAAACGCGCAGCGGGTGAGTTCCAGCGCACGTTCAGGACAGGATCGCGCGCCTCGCGATGCAGGCAGCTCCTCCCCTTGCGCAACTTCAATGTCACCAGGCAGGATGTAACCCTCGTCATCAAGCTTGAAGATGTCCGGCGCTTGCGCCGCGCATCGCGCGTGACCCTGGCATTTGGCATTTTGGACGATGATGCGCATGGCGCTGCCTCCATTGTCGGTGCCCCGGCTCGGGGCGGGCCTAGGACCAGTCTAGGATCAAATTCTCGATCCCGAACACATGGCCGCCAGAGGTTATCGGTGCCGTACCCTGCTTGATCCTGAAAGCCGGGATGCGCGCCAGCCACTCCTCCAGGCCAATGACAATCTCCCGCCGGGCAAGGTGTGAGCCAAGGCAACGGTGGGGACCATAACCAAAGGCGGCGTGGCGGTTGTCCTCCCGCTCCAAATCGATCGTGTTGGGGCATTCGAATTCCGCCGGGTCACGATTGGCAATCATGGTGGCGCAGGAAACATAGTCCCCCTTCCGGATCGGCGCGCCTTCGAAGTCGATATCCTTCGTGGCCACGCGGATCAACTGAATGGGCGGATAGGCCCGCAGCAATTCTTCGGTTGCGAGCGGGATGCGGTCCGGTTCGCTCCGCAGCAATTGCTGATCTTTGAGGTTGCGCGCGAGGTAGGCCAAGTCAAAGCCTATAGCTGCTGCGACCGTGTCGAGCCCAGCGACGAAGACAAGCACGCCGATGCCGCGGACTTGGGTGTCCGTCAGCCGGCGGCCCTCGACCTGTGCCTGCACGATGAAGGTCATGAAATCGTCAACCGCCTCCTGGCGGCGCATGGCTGCAAGTTCGTCGATGAATGCCACGATCGTTCGGGCAGCCATAGGTCGTTCCTTATCGTCGCCGTGGAGCAGATCTTTTCCCCAGCCGACGAATGTATCGAGTCGGTCATCGGGCAACCCCAGAAAGCGAAGAAAGATGCTCACCGCGAAAGGAAATGCAAAATCCTTCATCACGTCGCAGCTTGTGCCCGACGCGGCGATCCTTTCGATCAGCTCGACCGCCCGTTCGCGGACAGCCGGTTCCAAAGCCAACACCCGCTTTGGCGAAAGCAGCGGATTGAGCAGTGAGCGAAAGACGCCATGGGCCGGTGGATCGAGCTCAAGCGGGATCGTCGGCCAGTTTTCACCCAGTATGGAGGAGAAGATGCTGCGATGGCTGGAAAAAGTCTCTGCGTCCTGCAGCACCTTCCGCTGGTCCGCGGCACGGGTGATGACCCAGGTACCCCGGCCATCTTGCGTGTTGTAGCGGGAGTAAAAGATCGGAGGCCCCTCATGTACGCGAGCGACAGCTGCGTGTGGATCCCCGTTGAGTGTTGGTGGCATCCCTGGCGATGTAAACAGGCTGAAATCCCTCACCATTTCGGGCGGGACATGATTTGGAACGGGGTTGGTTGCCATTTTGCTTTCTCTACGTTGGCGTTCATGGCTCGATCGAGATTGCACCGCTGTTCATAAAGATATCCAGCATGGGTGCGTCTCGTGTCGGGCGCCTTCGAGATTCTGTCGCCCGATCAGCCCACTGCCAGTGCGGATGAGATCGGTTGCGAAGTCAATCAAAAGGCATCTCCGCTGCGCTGCGGTCATGAAGCAAAGCCGCCGCTTATCCCCGATAGGGTTGAGAGGTGGTCAATCACCGCTGAGCTCCGTGACGCACTGCTGACGCCCCGCTGACCAAATTATCGAAGCAAGTCGCGTGCCGGATAGGCCTACCCCTAGCCTGCGCCAAGCGACGCCAGCCAGCACTGGGCCCGCCGCCACTAAGTTGATGATCACCTGTCCACCATTCTCAGGACAGCGTCCGACAACCGACATCCACGGTCGGTTTCGAGTCCGCGACATCGGCCTGTTCGGCCTGGCTGCTGCTGCACTGCCTTCCGGTGACGGGCGAGAAGATCGCTCGCACGGCCTGGATTGAGTAACGACGCAATCCAGCGCACGGTTCGGGTGCGGTCCGATAAGACCCGGCGGCGCTTCCGCTTCGGTTCGGCGCTGATGGCATATGCGTTGTTGTAGCCGCTGCAAGGATTTCCGTCAGACGGCGATGCAGTCGTGCGCACCGGTCCGGACGACGACGAGCCTGCCTTTATCGACGCGGTCAATTCCGGCGCGCACACCTAACCGTGCGTATGCGCTACGACGGCAAGCACTATCGCACGTGGACCTAAATTTCCTCGCGAGCCGCTGTCGGAACGTGGTGCCGAGTCCTATAGCGGCCGGTTCAATCCGAGGGCCTGTCGGCACACTCTATACATCCCTGTCGCCCGGACCGGGAATGCGTGGCAGACTCTCGGCCAGAAACCGCCAGTCGCTGCGCTCGCGTTCGCCTTCCTTGCGCGTGCCGAAGAACTGGATGATCATCTTGCCGTCGGCGCCATAGGCTTCAATGGACGTGACGTGACCGTCCCTCGTCGGCTTGCGCACGGCCCAGACCTCGCGGATGTGATGGGTCCTCAGATGCAGATGGAAAGTCTCGTCGAGCACATTGATCCGCGGCCCGATCTGCTTGACCGACTTGATCGGGCCGGAATGGATCTGGATGCAACCACGATTGCCGACAAAGCACATGATAGGCATCTCGTCTTCGGCCGCCTGTTGGAACAGGGCGCCAACGGCATCATTGTCGAGCAGCCAAGCGTAATCTTCGTCGGCCATACGCATTGCCTGGCAGCGGCTGAGCTTCAGTGTCTTCAACATATGGTAGAACTGATGCACGTCGCTCAGCCGGCTCCAGTGCTCGCGTAGGTCGTCGGCCGTGGCGGCTTGGTCTGGACTCACTGCGTTATCGCGCGCACCGCCCGCTTCGACCGATATGATCGGCTCCTGGTCGTAGGATACGAGCTCTGCCGTCAGATCCTGATAGGCGTGCAGGTTCGAGGCGGGCCTGAGATGTACTTTGTGCATCGCCTCGCCGGCGGCATCAAAGAATTGCAGGCTGCGGCGGATCTCGGCTCCCTCGCGCTTCTCGAAGGCGAAGCCATACGCCCACGCTTTCGGGAAGATGCGCAGGTCGATGTCGTCGCCGAGCACCATGGCATGCTGGTTGCCGGTGACCACTTTGTCGTAGACGCCGATCTTTTGGTGCACGGCACTTTCGTTGCGGGTGAGCGCCATCACCTCGCCGACCGCTTCGAGGCCCGTCAGCAGATCATCGACGCGCGGCTCGATGCGCACCGCGCCGTGACCACAATGCGCCGCGACCAATTCGGCTTCCGAAATGCCCAATCGAGCGGCGAGATCATGCTCCCGGATTTTCGGATTGTCTTTGCACGCCCGCCGGATTTCGTCGGGCGACGGTTTCTCGCGCTGGTCCATGTCTTACCCCTGCTTCCACCTACGTGTGAAGATCAGCTGCCCTGCCTGGGAATCTTCAGCCGATAAGGCGGCCGTAATGCTCGCCCCTGATCTGCTGCTGGCCCATGAACAAAGTGTCGCTGGACAGCGTGCGCACGGCGTCGCACCCGCGCGAAAACCGGCGAGCATGCACATGCCGATGGCAGCATCGCATCGAGCCTGTCGGCGGCTACTGGGCGGTGGTGAGCGAGTATGGGTGTTGTCGCAATCGGCCAGGCGGGCATTCGGATGCCACGGGCGGCGCTGCTTTGCCAAACAAGGCGTATCTGACCCGGTCCTGACATGTTGCCCCCTTGCTTCGCCCCATCCATCGCGAGGGCACCCACGGCATGATTGTGGATCGGCATACTCTTGCCGCCTCGCCTAAACGGAGCTTCAAAAACCGTGCCAATTGCGCCGAAGCAAGCTCAGAAGACGGTTCTGTATTTGCTGATGTGAGTTCAACCAAGAACTCAGGCCCAACATCCCTCGTGGCGATCCCGACAAACCCGACAGTACGTGTCGGTTGGCCGACAGCTTCGCAGCAATGCACTCACAAGAAGCACGGCAGTGTCAGAGATGCCGCGCTGTGTTGAAACGTTTCTTCGCTTTGGCACGGTGCATGCAACGTGATGCGCAAGCAGGTCCCGGACTGAGGAGAATGGAGCCATGATTACGCTCACCGACAAAGCTGTTGCCGCCTTCAAGACTGCTCTTTCCCGCGCCAGCGAGCCGGCGGAAGGCTTTCGCATCATGGTCGAGAGCGGCGGCTGCGCCGGCTTCAAATACTTAATGGGCCTGGAGAGCGTGTCGCGCGAGGGCGACGCGATCACTGGCACAAATGGGATCAAGCTGTTCGTGGACGCGGGTTCCCAACCACATGTCGCCGGCATGACCGTTGACTTCCTCACCGGGCTCGAATCTTCCGGCTTTGTCTTCGATAACCCCAATGCGCGCGAGAAGTGCGGCTGCGGCAAGTCGTTCAGTTAAACGCCCGAAGCGCCTGTGCGGCCGACAGACTGATTTTGCGGCAGAGGAGACTTATATGGCCGGCACGACAGATGTCCCCGTCCTAAAGAACAAGGAAAACGGATCTCGGGACCGCCATTCGCTTCCGGTAGGGTGCAAAGAACGCCGCCTCCCGAAACAGCTCGGGTCCTGGTGTCACCCGAGCTGCTTGCGGACAGATCGCGCTGCTGTGCCAAATTCGGCTCATCGAAGACCTTATCGCGTTCGGGCCGTCCTTACCTGCGGGCTGACGGCGGCCACTGCGAACATGTCCATCTCGACGGAGATCCGGTCTGCGTCAAACACTCCGGGCGTCTGCGCGGGCTGCCAGTTCAGGCCCATTATCATCAACGGCATGCGCCAGAGGCTCAACGAGTCGGTCCGCGCCGCGTCATTCTGGTCAACTGAGGATCGCACCTATGAAGCCTGTCTACCTCGACAACAACGCAACCACACGGGTCGATCCTGCGGTCCTGCAAGCGATGTTGCCGTTCTTTAGGGATCAATTCGCCAACCCTTCGTCGGCGCACGCTCTTGGCGCCTCAGTCAATGCGGCGGTGACAAAGGCGCGGAGGCAGTTGCAAGCGCTGATCGGCGCGGAGTTCGACGATGAGATCACCTTCACCTCGGGTGGGACAGAAAGCGACAATGCAGCGCTTCTTTCAGCGCTCGAGGCGGCGCCCAACCGAACCGAGATCGTTACGTCCGCGGTCGAGCATCCCGCCGTGCTGACGCTCTGCGCGCATCTTGAGAAGACCCGCCGCGTCAAGGTGCACAGGATCCCGGTGGATTGTCGTGGCCGGCTCGACCTCGACGCCTATATGGCCGCCCTCACACCACAGGTGGCAATCGTATCAATAATGTGGGCGAACAACGAGACTGGTGTGATCTTCCCCGTGGCCAGGCTTGCCGAGTTGGCCAAGGAAGTGGGCGCCCTATTCCATACCGATGCTGTGCAGGCGGTCGGCAAGCTTCCGATGGACCTGAAGTCGACCGCAATCGACATGCTGTCGCTCTCCGGCCACAAGCTGCACGGGCCGAAAGGGATCGGCGCGCTTTTCGTAAAACGTGGCGTCAATTTCCATTCGCTGATCAAGGGGGGTCACCAAGAACACAACCGGCGTGCTGGCACCGAGAATACGCCCGGCATAGCCGGGCTCGGCACGGCGGCCGAACTCGCCTTGAAATTCATGGACGACGAGACCACACGGGTAAAGTCGCTCCGCGATCGCCTGGAGGGCGGGATCCTCCAGCGCATCCCAAGCACCTGTGTCACTGGTGATCCCCTGCAACGGTTGCCCAACACCGCGAACATCTCCTTCGAACATGTCGACAGTGATGGAATTCCACTTCTCCTCAGCCGCATTGGCATCGCGTGTTCCTCTGGCTCGGCCTGCACCTCCGGCTCTCTGGAACCAAGCCATGTCCTAAGCGCGATGAAAACGCCGCACGCGGCAGTCCGCTTCTCCTTGGCGCGGGACAACAGCGAAGAGGATATCGACCGGGTGCTCGAGGTCATGCCGGCAATCGTGGGGAAGCTGCGCAGCTTTTTCGGTTCTGGGCCGGGTAATCCGGTCTATGCGTGAGCGGCAGAAGAATAGGCTGCCGGTCATGACCCGTCATGTCTCTCTCAACGATACGACCTTGCGCGATGGCGAGCAGGCGCCGGGCGTAGCCTTTACCACGACGGAAAAGCTGGAGATCGCTGAGTCTCTTGCGGCGGCCGGCGTGACAGAGATCGAGATCGGCACGCCGGTCATGGGCGTCGACGAGATCGAAACAATTCGCGCCGTGGTAGCGAGGCGTCTTCCGGTTCGCCTCATGGCCTGGTGCCGGATGACGTCGTTGGATCTCGATGCAGCGATCGAGAGCGGCGTCCAAGCCGTCAATTTGTCGCTGCCTGCGTCGGACATCCAACTTGCCGCCAAGCTCGGCCTCGACAAGGCGGGAGCGCTCCAGGTCATCGATCATATGGTCAGGCGCGCCGCCGCCGCCGGCTTCTTCGTCGCGGTGGGCTGCGAGGATGCCTCGCGGGCCAATCGGGATCATCTCGCCCGCGTCATCGAGACGGCCGCACGCGCCGGCGCAAGCCGCGTCAGGCTAGCCGACACAGTCGGTGTTCTCGACCCGTTTTCGACCTTCGAACTTGTCGCCCAGCTCGTGGTGCAGTCTCCAATCGACCTTGAATTTCATGCGCACAACGATCTCGGACTTGCTGGCGCCAACACGCTAGCCGCGATCCGCGCAGGCGCGCGCCATGCCTCCGTCACCGTCCTGGGGCTCGGCGAGCGTGCGGGCAATGCCGCGCTGGAAGAGGTGGCCGCCGCGATGGCGGTCTTCGGCGGCGCAGATACCGGCATCGAGCTGACCGCATTGCCCGGCCTCGCCGCCGAGGTGGCCTGGGCCGCCCGCCGGCAGACCGCGGCCACTAAGCCGGTCGTCGGCGCCGATGTTTTCACCCACGAATCCGGCATTCACGTCGCAGGGCTGCTGAAGGACTCGCGTACTTATCAGGGGCTTGATCCGGCTCTGGTGGGCCGCTGCCGGCGGATCGTCATCGGCAAGCATTCCGGCGCCACTGCGATTGCCCATGTGCTGAGCGAAAGCGGTCGCGATCTCGACCCGGATCTGGCAGCCGCGATGGTGGCCCGCGTCCGGCGCGAGGCGGCCGAGACCAAATCGACGCTCACTGCAACTCAACTGGTCGAGCTCTACGATAAAATGTGCAGCGAGGCGTCCCTCTTCGAGCTGTGCGGGTCCAGGTCAGCCGTGCGCGCGCGCGCAAAGGCCACAGTTTTGCGACCAGGGAGAATGCAATGAATTGTTCCGCTGACAGCCGCCCCATCGATGTCACAGACATCCTCGCACGACTGAAGCGCCTGTCGGCCGCGGAGGAGTTCTTCTCAGTCCTTGGCGTCTCCTATGACCCCAAGGTGCTGAATGTCTCGCGGCTCCATATAATGAAGCGCGTGGGCCAATACCTTGCCGAAGAAGATTTCTCCGGTCTGCCCGACCAGGTGATTGCCGCGAGGGTGCGCGCGACGCTCGAACGCGCTTACGAGGACTTTGCGATTTCCTCGCCGCTCACGCATCGGGTCTTCAAGGTGCTCAAAGACCACGATCCGAACAAACCTGCCGCGCCGGGTCACACCTTTGTCCCGTTCGACTCGGTGCTGAAGCGGTTCGGACGGGAATGAGCGGCGACAAGGGTTGCGACGCGACAATGTCGAGCAGCCGACAAATCCGGTCATCACCACAGCGCCGTCAGAAGCAACCAGCCGAAGTTGTAGGAAGGGGGCAGCGCAAGAGACTTGGCACGAATTATGCGGATCAAGGAGATAACCGCAATGCCCGCACCCGGACAGGAGCCTAGAGAAACCGCCAATGCACATCGTAATCTGCATCAAGCAGGTGCCGGACTCGGCACAGATAAGGGTCCATCCGGTGACGAACACAATCATGCGCCAGGGTGTTCCGACCATCATCAACCCTTACGACCTGTTCGCCCTCGAAGAAGCGCTCAGACTGCGCGATGCCTATGGCGGGCAAGTCACTGTGCTCACCATGGGTCCGCCCATGGCAGAGGACGCGCTGCGCAAGGCGCTCGGCTACGGCGCCGACCGAGCGGTGCTCTTGACCGACCGCTATTTTGCCGGCTCCGACACGCTGGCGACCTCGTTCGCCCTTTCCCAGGCAATCGCGAAGGTCGGCGAGACGTTCGGCACGCCAGACCTCGTCTTCACCGGCAAGCAGACGATCGATGGCGACACCGCCCAGGTCGGGCCCGGCATCGCCAAGCGCCTCGGACTCCTGCAACTGACCTATGTCGCGAAGATCCCCTCTATTGACCTTGCTGCAGGCGAGATCAAGGTCGAGCGCCGCTCCGAAGGCGGCACACAGATGCTGAAGAGCAGGCTGCCTTGTCTCATCACCATGCTAGAAGGCACAAACGAGATCCGCCGGGGCTCGATCCACGACGCCTTGTGCGCCGCGCGCAGCCAGGTCTTGAAATGGAGCGCGGCCGACGCCGGCATCGAGGATCTCACCAAATGCGGCCTGCGCGGCTCACCGACGGTCGTCAAGCGTGTTTTCGCCCCTGCTGCGCGAGCTGAAAAGGCGGCACTAATCGACACCGCCGAGAAGGCCTTGCGCGATGTCGCTGACGAACTCATCACCGCAATCTTCACCCGCCAGCCGGCGCTGGAACATGAGCTCGCCTTCAACGGCGGCGCGTGACGGCAAGGAGTAAAACGATGTCGACCGCGAACCGAGAAACCCCTCGCCCTGCCGCCGGCCGCGCCGGCATAAAGAAGGAGCTGCCCGCCCATTTCAAGGACTACCGGCACGTCTGGGTTTTCATCGAGCTCGAACGCGGCCAGGTCCATCCCGTATCATTCGAACTGCTCGGCGAAGGCCGCAAATTAGCAGACAAGCTTCAGGTCCAGCTTGCAGGCGTCGTGCTCGGACCGCCGGGAGAGGCCGTCGGGAACGCCGTTGCCGAAGCATTCGCTTATGGTGCTGACCTTGTCTACATCGCCGAGGCGCCCCTGCTCGCCGACTATCGGAACGAGCCTTTCACCAAGGCGATGACGGATCTGGTCGATACCCACAAACCCGAAATCCTTCTTCTCGGTGCCACCACACTCGGCAGGGATCTTGCCGGCTCCGTGGCGACGACCTTGCAGACAGGGCTCACGGCCGACTGCACCGAACTCGATGTGGATACCGACAGTTCGCTCGCCGCCACGCGTCCGACTTTCGGCGGTTCCTTGTTGTGCACGATCTATACGCTCAATTTCCGCCCTCAGATGGCGACAGTGCGGCCAAGGGTCATGCCCATGCCGCAGCGGACGGATAAACCGGTCGGGCGTGTCATCCGGCACAAGCTCTCGCTTGCCGAGGACGAGATCGCTACCAAAGTCCTCGGCTTCCTGCCGGACAATCAGTCGGCAAAGGCAAACCTTGCCTATGCCGACGTCGTGGTTGCGGGAGGCCTTGGTCTTGGCGCGGCGGAGAACCTGCAGCTTGTGAAGAACCTCGCGCGAGCAATCGGCGCCGAGCATGGCTGTTCGCGCCCGTTGGTCCAGAAGAGCTGGATGCCAGCTGATCGGCAGATCGGCCAGACTGGCAAGACCATCCGGCCGAAGCTTTACATAGCGGCCGGGATTTCCGGCGCCGTCCAGCATCGGGTTGGCGTCGAGGGGGCGGATCTCATCGTGGCCATCAATACCGACCCGAACGCGCCGATTTTCGATTTCGCTCACCTCGGAATCGTCACCGACGCGATCCGCTTCCTGCCTGCACTGACGGAAGCCTTCACCCGGCGGCTGTCGCCCCACAGTCGCGATAAGCTTGCGAGCTAAGGGACGGACATGATCGAGGAAAACTTCGACGCCATTGTTGTTGGGGCAGGCATGTCCGGAAACGCAGCTGCTTACACCATGGCCAGCCATGGCCTAAAGGTGCTGCAGTTGGAGCGCGGTGAATATCCGGGCTCCAAGAATGTCCAAGGTGCCATCATGTACGCGAACATGCTGGAGAAGATCATCCCGGATTTCAGGGACGATGCGCCTCTCGAGCGGCATTTGGTTGAACAGCGGCTTTGGGTGATGGACGACACATCCCATACCGGGATTCACTATCGGTCGGACGACTTCAATGAGGCCAAGCCCAACCGATACACAATCATCCGTGCCCAGTTCGACAAATGGTTTTCGCGTAAGGTGCGCGAGGCCGGCGCGACGGTTCTGTGCGAGACGACCGTGACGGAGCTCATCCGTGACGCCAAGGACAGGGTGATTGGCGTGCGCACAGACCGGGCCGGCGGAGCCATCTACGCGGACGTGGTCGTTCTCGCAGAAGGTGTCTGCGGACTGCTTGGCACGCGAGCCGGCCTGCGGCAGATGCCGAAGCCACAAACCGTGGCGCTCGCCGTTAAGGAAATGCATTTCCTGCCCGAAGAGGTCATTGAGCAGCGGTTCGGCGTCAAGGGCGATGAAGGCTGCGTGATC
Organism: Mesorhizobium sp. M0051; assembly: GCF_040323235.1. Classification (NCBI taxonomy): domain Bacteria; kingdom Pseudomonadati; phylum Pseudomonadota; class Alphaproteobacteria; order Hyphomicrobiales; family Phyllobacteriaceae; genus Mesorhizobium; species Mesorhizobium sp. M0051. The sequence goes on along the minus strand of NZ_JAMYUT010000025.1, from coordinate 65,929 downwards.
GAGGCGGTGGGCACGACCTCCCGCAGCATGGCCGGGCTCGGCTTCCTCTACACCAACAAGGAGTCGATCTCACTGGGCATTGGCTGCCTCGTCTCCGATTTCGCCGCGATGGTCGAGAGCCCCTACGTTCTCCTCGACGCCTTAAAGAGCCATCCTTCGATCCGGCCGCTGATCGCCGGCTCGGAAGTGAAAGAATATTCCGCACACCTCATTCCCGAAGGCGGCTACAAGGCTATTCCGCAGCTCTTTGGCGATGGTTGGGTCGTGGTCGGCGATGCCGCGCAACTGAACAACGCCATTCACCGCGAGGGTTCGAACCTCGCCATGACCTCCGGCCGCATCGCGGCTGAGGCAATCATCGAGGTCAACAGCCGCAACGCTCCTATGACCAAACGAAATCTCGCTCTTTACAAAGCCATGCTGGACAAGTCCTTCGTGGTCAAGGACCTAAAGAAATACAAAGATATGCCGGCCTTGCTCCACACCAATTCCTGCAATTACTTCACAACTTATCCGCGGTTGATGTCGCAAGCCGCGCAGAACTTCATGCGTGTCGACGGCACGCCGAAGATCGAGAAGGAAAAGGCGACCACGGCGGCCTTCATCAAGGCGCGCTCGCGTTGGGGGCTGCTCAGCGACGCGGTCCGCCTTGCATTGGCGTGGCGCTGAAGGGAGACGAAATGACGATCGCAGTGACAAAGTCACGTGTCGAGGACAAGCTTTACCAGAACCGCTACTTGGTGGATTCCGGCCGTCCGCATATCAAAGTGCGACCGCACGAGAGGCCAAGCGCGAACTTGCTCGCGCTTACCCACGTCTGCCCGGCGAAATGTTATGAGTTGAACGACAAAGGTCAAGTGGAGATCACTGCTGACGGCTGCATGGAGTGCGGCACCTGCCGGATTTTGTGTGAGACCAGTGGCGAGATCGAGTGGAACTATCCACGCGGCGGTTTCGGAGTCCTCTTCAAATTCGGATGACCGACGCACGCACGTATTAAGAGGGTTGATCTTGATACAGTTTAGGTCTCGCCCAACGCCAAGTCTATCTTCGTTGCTTCGATCGTCGCTTTGACGAAGAGAAGCTCGTGAATACTGTGCTTTCAGAATTCAGATAAAAAAGGAGGAGCACTCTGGACCACAACCCCTGAGGTGTTTCCATGACCCACGGACCGCAAGATCGGGTCGACGAGGTTGGACCTCGGGAGACCCGCCCTGAACCGCCCATCAAAAGCATGCCCCAATCAGATATCGCGCTCAGAGGACTCTACGAGATATCGAAGGTGCTGACCGCCCCCAGCGAGCTGGAGTTTACGCTCGCCAATGTCGTGAACGTCCTGCCTTCATTTCTGCAGATGCGTCACGGAGCAATCGTCGTCCTGGACGCTGAAGGAGAGCTGGAGATTGCCGCGACTGCCGGCAATACCCACGTACGTCATTCAGGCACTCGCCGCGTCATACCACAGGCCGTAACAGATCAAATCGTCGCTACGGGGACGCTGCTCTTCATACCGGACGTGCGCAAGTCCCAACTATTTCAGGCTGACCTTCAAACGTCTTCGAGCATCGGAACCATCCCAATTGCCTTTATCGGTATCCCGCTAAAGGCTGATCATAAGATCCTTGGGACATTGTCGATCGACCGCGCCGGAGACGGCGCCACCGACTTTCGCGACGACGAGGACATTTATTTCCTGACGATGGTCGCCAACCTTGTCGGCCGGACCATCCGCCTCCATCGCGCCCTGAGTACAGATCGTCAGCGGTGTGGCCATGAGCAATCGGGACCGGAGAAATCGCCCAACGAGGGGAGGACCTACGGCCCTGCCCGGCATGCGGATGCCAAAATCGACGGGATCATCGGGGAAAGCCCCGCACTCAAGCAGGTGCTCGAAACCGTCTCGGTCGTAGCAGGGACCAATTCCACCGTGCTTCTGCGGGGTGAAAGCGGCACCGGCAAGGAATTCTTTGCGCAGGCCATCCATAAGCTCTCACGTCGGAGGAAGAAGTCTTTCGTCAAATTGAACTGCGCCGCACTGTCTGAAAGCGTTCTGGAGTCAGAACTGTTTGGGCATGAAAAGGGCGCTTTCACGGGTGCTATCTCCCAGCGCGCCGGTCGTTTTGAATTGGCAAATGAGGGAACGCTGCTACTTGACGAAATCGGCGAGATTTCGCCGGCCTTTCAAGCCAAGCTGTTGCGTGTCTTGCAGGAAGGCGAGTTGGAGCGAGTCGGCGGCAACAAAACGCTACAGGTCGACGTGCGCCTCATATGCGCCACCAACAAGGACCTCGAGACGGCCGTCATAAAAGGGGAGTTCAGGGCCGACCTTTATTACCGCATTAATGTCGTGCCAATTATCCTGCCGCCGCTCAGAGAGCGACCCGGCGATATTCCACGCCTTGCGAACGCCTTCCTCAACCGGTTCAACAAGGAGAACGATCGCGCACTAGCCTTCGCGGCGCCGGCGCTTGACCTGATCTCGCAATGTTACTTCCCTGGTAACGTCCGCGAGCTGGAGAACTGCGTCCAAAGGACGGCCACACTTGCGCGCTCAAGGACGATCACTCCATCCGATTTCGCCTGTAAAAAGGGCCAGTGCCTTTCCTGGCTCCTCTGGAAGCGAGCCGACCGCTCGAATGGCGGCAATGCCATCGACGATCTCGCACGGGTCAACGCAGTGCCGGTCGGATTGCGGCTGCCGGCCAGTTGCATCGGTGCCTCCGCAGGCAAGATATCTCCCCTTACGGCCGGCGATCCGAACGATCCCGCTTGTCCCCCGCGTCTGGCGGAACGCGACCGGGTGATCGACGCGATGGACAAGGCCGGTTGGGTTCAGGCCAGGGCGGCTCGTATCCTCGGCCTCACGCCGCGGCAAGTCGGCTACGCCCTGCGTCGGCATGGTATCGTGGTGAAGAAATTCTAGACGTCGTGATGACGTCAACCGTAAGCAGCCCGGAGTGGTCTCGCTCACACTCTGCGCGCCCGAGGCTGCTAGCCTCGCGACCCTATTTGCTTGTCCACTGTCGTAAGCCCGACAAAGGTGTGTCGGAGCAATCCGAAGGAATCTGACACGACAAGCCTATTCGTGAACCGAAACAGCTCTTTGAGCTGGCATAGCTCTTGCGCTTTGAACTGCGACATCACGCAGCAACGGAGCCGTTCATGTCTGCACCGGCAATTTCGCTTGAGAGCCTCAGCACGACATTCGGTGACCAGTTGCTTGGCACCATGAAACCCGGGGGCTGCGCGTCTTCGTCCTGCGGCTCGTCGACAAAGCCCGACGACACGGATCCGGCTGTCTGGGAGAAGATCAAGGATCACCCCTGCTTTTCAGAAGAGGCGCATCACTATTTTGCGCGCATGCACGTCGCGGTCGCGCCGGGCTGCAACATCCAGTGCAACTACTGCAATCGCAAATATGACTGCGCCAACGAAAGCCGGCCTGGGGTGGCCTCCGAAAGGCTGACGCCCGACCAGGCGCTACGCAAGGTGATCGCGGTCGCCAACGAGGTGCCGCAGCTCTCCGTGCTCGGCATCGCCGGACCGGGCGACGCCTGCTACGACTGGAAGAAGACGAAGGCGACCTTCGCCAGGGTCGCCAGGGAAATCCCAGACATCAAGTTTTGCATCTCCACGAATGGGCTCGCGCTGCCGGACCGTGTCGATGAGCTTGCTGACATGAATGTCGATCACGTGACGATCACCATCAACATGGTCGACCCTGAGATTGGTGCAAAGATCTATCCTTGGATCTTTTACGACCATCGCCGCTACGTCGGCATCGAAGCCGCCCGGATCCTGCACGAGCGGCAGATGTTGGGCCTGGAGATGCTGACCGCGCGCGGCATCCTCACCAAAATCAATTCGGTGATGATTCCTGGCGTGAACGATAAGCATCTGATCGAGGTGAATAGATGGGTCAAGGAGCGAGGCGCGTTCCTGCACAACCTCATGCCGCTGATTTCGGACCCGGGACACGGCACGCATTACGGACTGAGCGGGCAGCGCGGCCCAAACGCAATGGAGATGAAAGCTCTTCAGGATCGTGTCGAAGGCGGCGCCCAGTTGATGCGCCACTGCCGGCAGTGCCGGGCAGATGCCGTCGGCATGCTTGGCGAGGATCGTGGCCAAGAATTCACGGCCGACCGGATTCCCGGCGAGGTCACCTACGATGCCAGCAAGCGTAACGCCTATCGGGAGCTGGTCGCGCAGGAGCGCCGTGATCACGTGGCGGCCAGAAGTGAAGCGATCGGATTGGTCAAGGCAGCGAGGCCCGGCAAATCCGTCCTCTTCGCGGTGGCGACCAAGGGCGGCGGCCGCGTCAACGAACATTTCGGCCATGCGAAGGAATTCCAGGTTTACGAAGCCTCGCCGAGAGGCATCAGCTTTGTCGGGCATCGCAAGGTCGAGCAGTATTGTCTCGGCGGCCGGAGCGCAGAGGCCACCCTCGATGGCGTCATCGCAGCGCTGGAAGGCGTAGACATCGTGCTGTGCGCCAAGATTGGAAATTGCCCGCAGGATCACCTCGCGGAGGCTGGAATACAAGCGACCGATGCTTATGCCCATGACTATATCGAGACCGCAATCAGTGCGATTTGCGCCGCCGCATCTGGAACTCCCGCACTCGCGGCGACGGCCTGAGCTGTCTCATTCATTCGGACCAGGAGTTAAAATGGCTTTCAAGATCATCGCATCCCAATGCACCCAATGCGGCGCCTGCGAATTCGAATGTCCTTCCGGCGCGATCAAGTTCAAAGGCGAGAGCTACGTGATCGAGTCACAGAAGTGCACCGAATGCGAGGGGGTCTTCGATGCGCAGCAATGTGCCTCGGTATGCCCGGTGCCGAAGACCTGCGTTCCTGCGTGACCACATGGCCGACATGGTTGGGGCTGCCTACGCAGGACGCCTGGAACGCCTTGTTCACAACCTGCAGCCGCAAGAGAAATCAGGGAACGGACATGTCGCTCAGACGCGAAGAGGAGATCGAAATCCGCAGGCCGCCACGATTCATGCCGGGAGAGCGGGTACGTGCTACTCGCCACATAAAGAATGACGGCACCTATCCTGGCAGGGAGATCGGCGAAAATCTCGTGCGGAAGGGCGATGAGGGATATGTGCGTGACATCGGCACCTTTCTCCAGCAGTTCTTCATCTATGCGGTCGAGTGGATCGACCGTGGCACCGTCGTCGGCATGCGAGCGCGTGAACTGATGAGCCTCGACAAAGCCGAGGCGTTCTGCAGTGCTGAAAGCAATTCCAATGAAGGGACGGCCAGATGAAAGTCATGATCCGCAGGACCGATGCTGGCTTGTCGGCGTATGTCCCCAAAAAAGACCTCGAAGAGCCGATCATCAAGCTCGAGAAGGAAGAGTTGTGGGGCGGAACGGTCACGCTCAGGAACGGGTGGCGGCTCCTCCTACCCGATCTTCCACGGGATACGCGTCTGCCGATCACTGTCGAGGCAAGGAAGGTTTCCGAAGAGGACTGATGCTGCCCCTAGGTGCGTCGCGAGGAAACGAGCATGAACACGATCCTGACATCGGACCACCTCGTCATCGTGCGGGACAGTTTTGCCGATAAGCTGCTTGACTTGGCGAAGGAAGCGCTCGCCGCCGATGAGGTGATCCCCTATCTCGGTCCGGGTCTTCTTGGGTTGAACTGTGCGGAACCACCAGTGCCGCATACTCCGGAGGTCGTTGCCGCGGCACTCAATGCACGGGCGCCCGCCCCTTCCAGGATCCGCACCAATATGTGGTCGGTTGCGCAGTTCATCGAACAGCGCCGGCATCGCCGGACGCTTCAAGCTTGGATGACCGAGATATTCGCAGCGCCGGTGAGGCCAACCCTCCTCCACGCCTGGCTCGCAAGGCTGCCGCTCTCCCTCATCATCGACAGCTGGTATGACAGCGCGATGCGCACGGCTCTCGTGGAGACCGGCCGAACGGACGTCGTTGAGATACAAGGCGTCACGCGGGCGAACGAAATCGGCAACATTTGGACGAAAACCTACGATTTGTCCGGGAGGGAGCTCGACGCTCGATCGGGGGCAAAGACGGTCCTCTATGCACCTCACGGGAGTAGTAGGCCCTCGCAAAACTTTCTCGTCGCAGATTCCGACTATGTCGAAGTCCTGACCGAAATTGATATCCAGACACCGATCCCAGACGTGGTGAAGGAACGGCGCATCACCCGTGGATTTTTCTTCGTTGGCTGCCGCTTCAACGATCAGATGCTGCGCACCTACGCCAGACAGATCATGAAGCGCTCCTGCGGTCCCTACTGCACTGTAATGGACGCGGAAACCCTGACCAGAAACGAAGCGCGTTTCCTTGCGGCAAGCGGAATCACGGTGATCGACATGCCACTTAGTCAAGCGGCGGCTCGGCTTCTGGGAACGGGCACGGCTGCAGGTTGAGGACGGGATTAAATGGCGGTCGCCTTTGATGATGCGTCCTTCGGCTTTCCTCGAAGGCGCAAAATGCAGTCGGGAATACACCCGTGAACAGTGATGCTGTCGGCAGCGCAACGAACGCTCTGAATTCGTTGACCCATGTTGAAGCGGCCCGCTGGGGCCGGGATTTGAGTACGCTGTTGCGCATAACGCGTATGAATTTTCGGCATCCCTGGCAAGTCGCCTTCGCTATGGGCTCGACGATCATGGCGGCAATCCTCCAGTTGCTCATTCCCCAGCTTCTCGGCCGGGCTGTCGACCAGGCCCAGACAGCCATCGGGGGCGGTGTCGCCGGGAGCGCGGCAGGACAAGCGCTCTGGACCCCGGCTCTCCTGCTGCTCGCCGTCAGCGCGCTACGCGGCCTTTTCACGATGGCGCAGAACTATTTTGCCGAAGCCGTCGGGCATCATGTCGCGTACGAACTGCGGCTCGCCTACTACGACAAGATCCAGCGTCTCAGCTTTTCCTTTCACGACCGGGTCCATTCAGGCGATCTGATCACCATCGGAATGCTCGATCTCCAAGGCGTGCGGATGTATTTTTCCACCGCGCTCGTTCGCGTGGTCCTGCTCACCATGCTGATCGGGATCGGCGCCTACATGATGATCTCGACCGATCCCATGCTCGGCCTGGTCGCGCTGAGCTTCGTGCCTTTTGTCGCCTGGCGCTCATCGACCACACAGCTTAGGCTGCGCGCCACCTGGCTCGACCTCTATGAGCGCCTTTCGGTACTAAGCCGCGTGATGAAGGAAAATCTCGCAGGCATCCGCGTGGTCCGCGCTTTTGCGGCTCAATCCTATGAGATGCTGAAGTTCGACCGCGCTTCCAAGACCGCGCTCGGCCTCGCCAAGGATCTCGTTGACATCTACGTACCCAGCACGTCGGCGATGACCTTGTCCTTCTTTTTCGCAATGGGATTGGTGCTTTGGATCGGTGGCAACAAGCTCGTCGCTGGCGAGATCAGCGTCGGAACGATGGCGACCTTCCTGACCTTCATGACCATCCTGCAAATGCCAGTCCGCCAGATCGGCCTGATGGTCAATGCCTTTGCCCGCGCTTCCAGCTGCGGTTCGCGGCTTTTCGGTCTCCTCGATCAGGAGATCACGATCAGGGATGCTCTCGAGGCCAGACCGCTTGAGATAAGCGTCGGCACTCTGCGCTTCCACAATGTCTCATTTGCGTACCCCAATGTCGAAAACCGCGCCATTCTGAAGAACCTCAGCTTTGAGGCCCGGAGAGGCGAGACGATCGCGATCGTCGGTCCGCAGGGTTCCGGCAAATCGACGATGGCTCATCTGATCCCCCGCTTTTACGACGTGACCGGTGGCGCCATCACGTTGGACGGCCAGGATATACGCAATGTCACCCTCGAGAGCCTTCGCAAGGCGGTTGCCGTTGTACAGCAGGATGCGTTCCTATTCACCACCACGATCGAGAACAACATCGCTTATGGCGACCCCTGGGCGAAGAGACAGCGAATTGAACACGCTGGCGAATTCGCCCAGCTCCACGACTACATTCTAGGGCTCCCAGCAGGGTATGAGACGGTCGTGGGAGAACGCGGCGTCTCTCTCTCTGGCGGCCAGCGCCAGCGTCTCACGATTGCCCGCACCATGATGCTGCGCCCCTCTGTCGTCGTTTTCGACGACTCGATGGCCGCGATCGATGCCGGCACCGAGCAGCGCATTCGCGCGGCGACGCGGCGCTTCGCCAAGGATCGGGTGACGATCATCATCGCGCACCGGCTGAGTGCGCTTATGCATGCCGATCAGATCCTTTTTGTGGATAACGGCGAAATCGTAGAACGCGGCAAGCATGAAGAGCTTCTGGCGAAGCGGGGACGCTACAAAGCCCTTTACGATCTCCAGACGCGCCCAGGTGATATCATATGACCCAGTATGGGGGCGCCCGCTGATGGACCAAGGCCCCGGCGAACTCGAAGCCGAACGTGACGACGGCAGACGCCCTCCGCGCGCGGTCGTCGGCTCGCACCGGATCGAGGAGGAGATGTTCGGCCGGGCTTTCGACAAGAGCATCCTCCGCCGGATCTGGGGCTTCGTCCATCCCTATCGGGCAAAGGTAGTTGTCACGATTGTCGCGATGCTGATCTTCACCGGGACGCAGCTTCTCATCCCCTTGATCATCCGCTACGCGATCGACAACGGCATGAACCCGGCAGGGAGCGATCGCTCAGCCCAGCTTGCGGCCGTCGGCGCGTTCCTTTCGGCGATTTTGGTCAATTTCGCCGCCGGTTACATGCAGGAAACCTTGGATGGGAAAATTGCCGAAACTGTCCTGTTCGACATCCGCCGCGCCATGTTTGGCCATCTGCAAAAGGTTTCGCTCTCTTTCATGGACAAGACTGAGGTCGGACGCCTGATGTCGCGCCTGCAAGGGGACGTTAACTCCATACAGGAGTTCCTGGAAACCTCGGTATATTCCCTAGGCGATGTTGCACTTCTCTTCGGCATCGTATTCGTAATGCTGTGGCTCGACTTTCGCCTCGGCCTCCTGACGCTGTCGGTTCTGCCGATCCTGGTGATCGTCCGCATTGTCTGGCTGCCGCGCGCCCGCGACGCCTTCATGGCTGCACACGAAACCAATTCCGTCGTCAATGGCGCGCTGGCCGAAGCCATTCACGGCGTGCGGACCATACAGTCGATGGATCGCCAGCAGGTGAATTTCATTCTTTTCGACGACCGGGCCCATGCCAACCTCAGGACCCAACTGATCGCTGCCAGATATGCACTGGTCATGGTGCCTATCGTCGATGGCCTCACCGGCCTCGCCTTGGCCGCCGTTATTGTGGTTGGCGGCTCGATGGTCGTGAATAGCCGTGTAGATGTGGGCGTGTTGGTAGCCTACCTGTTTTACATCCAGCGCTTCTTTGACCCGATCCGCTCACTCACCCTGCAATATTCGATCATGCAGCGCGCCATGGCCTCAGGCAAGCGCCTGACCGATGTGCTCGACGTCAAGATCGATGTTCAGGACAAACCCAATGCCGAGGTGCTTTCGCCCGAAATGGACGGCTCGGTCGAGTTTAGGCACGTCACCTTCGGCTACGATCCGAACCGTTCGGTTCTGAAAAATGTCTCCTTCAGGGTCAATCCCGGCGAGACGGTCGCACTGGTCGGACCGAGCGGTTCTGGCAAATCGAGTGCGATGGCCCTGGTCCACCGCTTCTATGATGTTCAGCAGGGTCAGGTGCTGGTCGGCGGGCATGATGTGCGCGACCTCACCCAGGAATCGCTCGGCCGCCAGGTCGCCATGGTGCTGCAGGAGCCATTCCTGTTCACCGGGACGGTCTTCGAGAACATTCGATACCAGAAGACGGACGCCACGCGCGACAAGGTGATCGAGGCGGCGAAGGCGGTCGGCGCGCATGACTTCGTCATGAGCCTCGCCGACGGGTATGAGACCCAACTTGGCGAACGCGGCGACAACTTATCTCTCGGCCAGCGCCAGCTTATCAGTTTCGCCCGCGCCCTCGTCGCTGACGCCAAGATCCTCGTGCTCGACGAAGCGACCGCCAACATCGACAGCTACACGGAATTGCAGATTCAGAAGGCTCTGATCAAGCTGCTTGAAGGGCGGACTGGCCTCGTGATCGCCCACCGTCTCGCCACGATCCGGGGGGCCGACCGCATCATCGTGCTTCAGAATGGCCAAGTTGTTGCGACTGGCAACCACGATGAGCTAATAGCTATGGGCGGCCTGTATTCCAAACTCTACTATCTCAACTACGCCTCCTTCGACGACATTCCCGAACACGAGACCACCGTCCAAGTTGGCTCCCAGACCTGAGTTTTTGGCGGCCTTGTGGTAGTGGCGTTGACTTTCGGGCGTGTCGGCGGACCACTCAGGCCACCGCAGACGGCTAGCAGGCAGCATTCAAGGACAAGCACTCCTCGCAGTTCGTGAAGACCGGCTGCGAACGATTTCCTCCAGCATCGTATCCCGACCGCAGTGCACCCCCATCATCGGGCGAGCTCGCTCCTGGTGGTGGCTGGGGGTAGCAAAGCCGCTCGCGAGCGCGCCCTCAACAGCGCCGTAGCGAGTGGCGGCTTTGCTACCGCCGGGCCGCTGATGAAGCTGGAGGCGCCGCACCGACGCCGCCCCAGGCGAGAAGAACCTCTGCGGCGGGCTATGGCGACGGGTAGCGCGAGCGCGACGAGCAGACGCGTGCCTGCATCGTGACGCGCTCGGCCATCTCTCCTTAGGATCATGCAGGTTCACAAGATGGCCCAGACGCCAGCCAACGCACAAACCTGGTATTCTGTGCCGCCGGCTCGTCGTCAGTTTGGCCTCCCTCCCGATTCCCCGTCCCCACCACGTGCACGCTAGAGCACGTGGATGTGAGGGAGCGCTGTACAACGATTCAACCTCAGACTGCGAATTTCATGGTCAGCCAAATCGAGCCATGATTTCGGATTGAATGGTCGTCGCGGTGTACAGGGAAGCATCTAGTGGCAGATTTCCAAATGCCAGTTGACAAAGCAGGTAGTTGGCACCTGCCACTTCCAACTGACCTAACAGAGCTTTTCGCACAGATTCTGCTGATCCTACCACGCACAATTCACTCTCGACTGCCGCATCGAAGGTCAGCGGCAGGTTTGGTGGAGTGGGGATAGCGTTAAGCTCGTAAAGGAATTGGAAGCTCTTGAGCCAGCGTTCGTAAGCAGGTGCCGCGAGCGAATAGGCATGTGTGTCACAACGCCCAACCACGACCATGCGGAGCAGTCCGATAAATTGCGCCTGATCCCCCGCGCCAGCGTTGTCCTCTCGATAGGCGCGGAACGCATCAGTAGTTTTGCGAACAGAAGAGGAGGGTCCTACACACGCGATATTTGTTCCATTCGCAGCCGCCCAAGCTGCGGACTCGGGTCGATTGGCAGCGACCCATGTCGGCGGATGTGGACGCTGATGAGGTCTTAGCGTCAAAGGAACGTCGTTGAGATCAAAATGGCGGCCTTGATAGCATAGCGTGCCGACCTTCATCGGATTAACAAGTATTTCCATGAGGATTTCGCTGGCTTCGGCATAACGGCCCGGCACCGCGTCCGCACCGATCCCGAAGTAGCCCAATTCGATCGGGAGAGCACCGCGCCCTATGCCCAGTTCGAGCCTGCCACCGCTCAACTGGTCCAGCATACAGATCTCTTCGAACGCACGCAGCGGATGATAAAGCGCAAGCAGCATCACCAAGGGTCCGAGACGCAAGCGCCGGGTGCGCTGGGCGACGCTCGATAAGAACAGATTCGGCGATGGACCTCTCCCATGGGGAGTACAGTGGTGTTCTGCGAGATGATAGGCATAGAACCCCAGCTGATCGCACGCCTCTGCTAACATCAGGCGATCTTCGTATTGCCGACCGATGTCGCGGCCATCCTCGTCCAGATGATCGAAGATGCCGAACGCTAAGTTTGAAGGAAAGACGTTTGTCACTCGATAAGTCCCCGATTTTAAAAGCAGGCTGTTCTCTTGCTGGGATGACCAAGCAAGTCGGAAGAGATGTGTGTGATCGCCGATTAGCGTCAGCGTAACGAAGAAGCAGAGCCTGACGCTTCCCTGCCCTTGGAGCTTGGCACCGTTAAGCTTCCAGCAATGTCGCCAGCGGCAGCAAGAAATACATCCATCTGCTCTTTTGTGCCGATGCTGACGCGGATGCAGTGTTCCAAGCCTTTGTCCGGAAAAAACGCGACAAGTATCTTTTGCCTTTCCAATGCTGCTTGCCACCATGAGCCGTCCTGTCCCGCGGGCACACGGGCCAGCAAGAAATTTGCGCGGGAGGGCGTTACGGAAAATCCGAGTTGCGACAGCGCGAATGTCACTCGCTCTCGTTCATCCTTGATGTGCTTGTGGTTCTCTGCGTAGGCGCCGCGATGCGCAAGCACGCTGATACCAACGGCATGCCCGATGACGTTCATGTTGAAGACGTTCTGGATGTTTCGCAGCCTGCCAATAATTTCAGGGTGACCGAAACCGAAACCGACGCGAATGCCGGCGGCGGCATAGCTTTTCGAGAATGACCTCAAGATCAGAACGTTCGGATACCGGTTGATAAGACGCAGGCCATGATCGGGTGCAAAGTCGACGTAGGCTTCATCAAGGACAACCAAGCGGTCCGATTGTGCTACGAGGCGTTCGATATCGCTTATCGGGAGGAATGTTCCGGTCGGATTGTTTGGATTGGCCAACATAATGAACTTGGCGTCTTTTGCCGGACCGGAAAGCAATTGCTCCATTGGAAGGGAATGAGCTTGACATCCGATTTCGAGAAACTCGGCGCCCTGAATCATGGCAAGTTTGCGGTTGAACGAAAACCCTGGCGACATCATCGCAACCTTGTCGCCAGGCGCGAGGAAAGCTCTGTAGATGAGTCCGAGCAGTTCAGACGACCCGTTGCCTGCGATGACCTGATCCCTGGAAACGCCATAGGTGCTGGACGCCGCTTCCCTCAAGCTGATGTTATCGTCATCCGGATATAGATACTGGCACTTGAGGGCCGCCACTGCACTTTGCATTATGATTGGCGGCAACGGAAACGGGTTCTCATTCGTATTCAGCTTGACAAAATTTCCGTCCGGCGCTGGTCCGTTGGACGGCAGAGCATCTAACTGTCGCGTCACTGGCGGAAGAGCCGAAAGCACAGTTTGCAGTTTTGCATCGGACATATTTAACTCCGTTTCAGTCACACAGGGGGCATCCGTATGAGCTCGCAACGAGAGCAACATGGCGGACAGGATTGACGATGGAAGCGTTGCCTCTCACACGATGGTCGCAACGCAGACACGGGAATTCGGCCAGGCTGTCCTCGGTGAATCGAGTGGACGCGGACGCGGATCTGCATCGCTGCCGCAAGGCGCTAAGCAGCTCAGCTCATCTCCTCGGTTTCAGATACGCTTGATCTCGACGCCGTATTTCCTTAGCACGTAGCCAATCTGGCGCGGGGTCAGTCCAAGGAGGCGCGCTGCCTTTGCCTGCACCCAGCCACATCTTTCCATGGCAGCAATGACACGCTCTATGTCGGGGTTCCTCGCGCCAATTGGGTGTGTTGCACCGGCACGCGGGACTGTAGTCGCTGCCGCATCCGGCGGCGTGGCCGGATTCGCTGACTCCGGCAGGATCGGCGCTGGTTGCAGCGCGGCCATGCCCGATCTGCACTTCCACAGCGCCTCGGCAAAGCATTGGCCTTGGGAGCAGGCAAAGTCGTTTCTCCCGATTGAGAGTCCCTCGGCCAGGATCGCTGTCCGGTGCACGCAATTTTCAAGCTCGCGAATGTTGCCGGGAAACTCACATTTCATCAGCACTTCAATCGCACGCGGGTCGAAGGTGAGCGTACAGCCGTTCTCGTCGTTGAAGTTCTTTAGAAACTCAGCTGCGAGGAGCGGAATATCGCTGCGCCTTTGGCGCAATGCTGGTACCAGCAAGGGGACCACGTTGATGCGGTAGTATAGGTCGGCGCGGAACTCATTCCTTGCAACCGCCTCTTCCAGGTTCCTGTTCGTGGCGGCAATCACGCGAACATCGACCTTGATGGTCTGATTGCTGCCGACGCGCTCAAACTCCTGCTCCTGCAGCACGCGCAGTAGCTTTGCCTGGAACGAGGCCGAGATCTCGCCAATCTCATCCAGAAACAACGTCCCCTTGTCAGCGAGCTCAAAGCGCCCCTTGCGGGAATTGAATGCGCTTGTGAAGGCACCCTTCTCATGACCGAACAATTCGGATTCCAGAACTGTCTCTGGGAGCGCTGCACAATTGAGTTTAACGAAGGGCCGCTTGGCGCGCGGCGACAACTCGTGAATTGCCTTGGCAGCCAGCTCCTTTCCGGTACCGGACTCGCCTCGCAACAGAACGGTGGTTTTTGCCTTGGCTACGACCGCGATCTTCTCCAGCAGCGCGCTTATCGCCGGACTGTCACCAATCATCCCCTCGACATGAACCTTTTTGCGTCGGGGTGCAGGGTGCTTAACACCAGAAAATTTCGTTTGCAGCCGGTCTTCCAACTCCGGCGGTCGCTCGCGGTCGCCCGCGGAGAAACGATGCAACTTGACTGTCTGTCCCACCATGTTGGCAATCATGGTGAGCAGTCGGACATCGTAATCGAGCCGATAGCTTGACCTGCTTTCCAAAGCCCTGTCCATAGTCAGCGCGCCTACGGCGTTCCCATCAACACGAATGGGAACGCCGATGAAGGACACGGTGTCGGAGGCCCCAAGCACCTCGATGTCAGCGGCAGTGAAGGCCGGATGCATCGCTATGTCCTCGGCGATGAGCGGCGTGTCCGTCGTCACAATCTGATCGATGGCGTTGCGCGGCACGCGCGACCGGGAGGGCTCATTGCTGTTCGTGTCGCAGTCGCTGGCCACGGTGATGTCCAGTCCGGCCTCAGCATCGCAGAGAGTGATGATGCCGTGCCGCATCTGCACTAACGAGTGCAGGAGATCAACGACCTTGGCCAACGTGAGTTCGAGCCGGGCGGGACCGGTGAGTATTTTCGATATTTCGAAGATTCCGGTGAGGGCGCGCTCGTGCAATGCCCCATTCGCAGGATTCGTCTCGGACGTTGGACAACCCCTTATCGCATCCGGCAGCGATATGCCGCACTCGCTGGCATTTTGTTCTGATTTGCGAATGTTGTGGTGCATGTGATCCTCGATCTCGCGCCATCAAACGTAGGCCGGCGGCATGTGCGCCCGCGACGTCGCGAGCAAGCGCGAAAATACTCCGACGTGAACTCGTGCCGCCGCCGTTTGGTCGAGTGCAAAGCGGATCGAACCCTGATGCATCGCTTGGCTCTCCCCTCCACGAATCTTGGCCATGGTCTCGGCTTGCACCAAGGCAACCACACGTTGTTTTCAACAGACTGGAGCGAGGCGGGATAGTCAATCGAGCTTTCTTTCATTCGTGAAAGGAAACCTCGCGGCATATGATAGAATTCATCAATTCTGTTTTTGCCGTTGAACGACGGAAATACTTGCGCCGGCGATGCGGTGCCCGAGCGGCTGACCGCGCCGAGTGTAAATGCCGGGCCGTGCCATTCACCAGCGCCCAGGAGGGGCGGGAGCGATAATAACCGCCAACGACACTGGTCGGTTGCGGCAACCGCCATTTTTTTCTCGAGTTGATCATGCGGCGGCGGTGTCGCGTGTGAAGGCGCGAAGCTGGCGTCGAGTACGGCTTCGTAGGCGGTGCCTCGCAATTTCTGAATCGCATCGTCGTGGTCAGCACCAACGGCGTCAATCTCTACGTCTCGACGTCGCGCGGGAGCGTTGCAAAGAGCACAGCAATTCTCCGCTCTGATGCCACCGATGAAACCGCGAGCCAGAGGGATCGACCGGCAGCACTCTGTCAGTGAACATCAACGGGTCGTGCTGGACCCTCGTCATTCCCGCCTTGTGCCAACGCATTCATCCCATCATGGGTGCCACGGGTAGTCAGGGAAAGCGAAGCTCTCGGCCTCCTCTAGACCAACGGATTTGCGCCATGTGGCGCAGGCGTTCCGGCGAGAGGAACTCGCCTCTTACAAAAGGGATTGTCACACGATGTCCGGAAGCCCGTCAGGGGTTCGCTAGAGCCGTGGTCACAACCGCGGCGGAATGGCCGGAACGGAGGTGCCTGAGGAACACGCAAGGGCAGGATGCGTCGATGCTGAAAACCTATACCCGCCAAGCGAATTGGCGTAGTGCCAATTCAGGCAAATATGATGCTCACCTGCCGTGCAGGCAGGCGACCTGGAAAAGCAACCGTATTAGGCCTGCGGCGTCGCAGCGTGGAAGCCATCAATGTTCTTTGTCTTTCGGAGGATTGGGATCGTTACCGCCGCCGACCGAGTCCTTGCTACGAATTTTTCCGTCGCGGCCCTTCACCGTCAGTTCGCCACCGCCCTGATTGGTGATCTTTTCCTTGGCGGATTGAATTGCGTCCTTCTGCGTATCATGCACGAAGCCGCGATCGGCGTCATTTCGTCTGTCTACCCACTTTTTGTCGGCAGGGCGCTGATAAACGGTTCTGTCAGGCTTCTTTGTCATGAAGATTTATCCTCTGTGAATAGCAGTAAAGTACGGATAATTTTTCCATTCACAACCTACCGTGCTTCACTTCCACATGTTATTCGAGGCGGCCGACCGGCAGTTCCCGCTGAGTTAATGTTTTGTCATCGAGCCGACATGATCACTGAAGCTGAGATGCGCACAAAAGCGTGGAATTCTGCGCTGAACTGCCATGGCACATATACCGTTTTTTCGCGCCGTCTGAGGCGACTTAAGCTTCTTACGAGGCTGCGCGATTTCTGGGCGTTCGCAATTCCCATCATTCTTGGCGCTATTGCGGGCTCAGACGCATTCGGACTGCCAGCGACTTACCTGACGGTGCTTAAGATTGGTCTCGCGGTGGCCGCCGTAATCCAACTGCTTTTCGCTCTTTGGGCAGTCTTCAGCCGATGGGACGACGATCTGGCCTATAGCTCACGTGCCATGCGCGATTCATATGAAATGGAGGAGGCCTGGCGTGCAATCGGCGAAAGTCGAGTCGACGATATCGCTCTCGAATTCAGGATGCGGACCGATCAACAAAAAATCATAGATTCCCATGATATCGAGAAGGACATAACGTCCGAAGAAAAGAACCTAGGCATGCGAAACGGGCTGATCGAGTATCGAAGGTTATGTGCGGTGTGTAACGAAATCCCCATTTCTCGACGTTTGCGTTGGTGGCCAAAAAAGAAATGCGCCGTTTGCGGCGGAAACTAAATAAGGAGAAGATGATGAACGATGAACTGCGCAAGGTTATCCGGGGATATACGAAGTTGTCTCTGGGTGATCGGAAAGAGTTTGTAACACGGATCACCCGGCCTGGGGCCGAAATCGGCACACTCAATGAGCGTATCGAAAAGTCTGAACAGATTACGATGGGACCGCTTGGAAGCGGCTGCCCCTGCTGCGGGCGTTGATTTGCCAAAACGGGTCGTCCAAAGGCCCATCCGAATTATTCTGTGCATTGCAGCGGCTGCATAGGCGTAGCCTGTCCAGAAACGAGCGCTTCCGAACAGGGGTAAGTTAGCCTGTCATCTGGACGGGCTTATGAACAGGCGACCTATTTGGTACGCGCTGGCGCCAGCGATGCGGCCCGGTCCAGAGCAGGCTCAAACGAGGAACCCACCACGCTCTGTGCAGCAAAACCGCTAGCCAGAGGGATCGACCGGCAGCACTCTGCCAGAGACCATCAAGGGCGTGCCGGACCGCGGCCTATCCCGCTGGTCTGACACCGCATTCCTCTAATTTGGCGAGCCCACGTCAGTTCAGGTCATGCGGATTCATCTGGCATGGGTATTGCGGAGGCGTTGGTGCAGCGTTCGACCGGAGCGCCGCGATAGGGAGAAGCCCGGGAGAAGTCACGCCACCTCGATCCGGTCAGGGAGAGAGAAACAGTGTCAGCTGCACAAGTTCGCGGCGCGAGTCCCGCGCCCCGCAAACCCTTCTACACCAAGCTCTACGCCCAGGTGCTTGCCGCCATCGCGCTCGGCGTCGCAATTGGGTATTTTTATCCGGAGACCGGCGAGAGCCTGAAGCCGCTGGGTGATGCCTTCATCAAGCTGGTCAAGATGATCATCGCGCCTGTCATCTTCCTGACAATTGCCACCGGCATTGCCGGCATGAACGATCTTCATAAGGTCGGCCGGGTCGCCGGTAAAGCAATGGTCTATTTCCTCACCTTCTCGACGCTCGCGCTGATCGTCGGCCTCATCGTGGCCAATGTCGTCCAGCCTGGCGCCGGCCTCAACATTGATCCGGCCTCGCTCGATGTCCAGGCCGTGAATACCTATGCCGCAAAAGCCAGCGAGCAGTCGGTCACCGGCTTTCTGATGAACATCATCCCGCCAACGATCGTCGGTGCCTTCGCGGAAGGCGACATCCTGCAGGTGCTGTTCTTCTCGGTTCTGTTCGGCATGGCGCTTGCGATGGCCGGAGAGCCGGGCAAGCCTGTCGTTTGCTTCCTTCAGGCGCTCATCGCGCCTGTCTTCAAGCTCGTTGGAATTCTGATGAAGGCCGCGCCGATCGGCGCTTTTGGCGCAATGGCCTTCACCATCGGCAGATATGGCATCGGTTCGGTGGTCAACCTCGCGATGCTGGTCGCGACGTTCTATTTCACCGCCTTCCTCTTCGTGTTCGGGGTTCTCGGCGCGGTCTGTCGCTACAACGGCTTCTCGATCTGTTCTCTCATTCGCTACATCAAGGAAGAGCTGCTGCTTGTCCTCGCAACGTCCTCCTCGGAGGCGGCGCTCCCTTCGCTGATGCAGAAAATGGAGAAGGCGGGCGCCAGGCGTTCGGTTGTGGGTCTCGTCATCCCGGCCGGATACTCATTCAATCTGGACGGCACGAATATCTACATGACGCTGGCGGCCCTCTTCATCGCGCAGGCGACGAACACGGATCTGTCCATCGGCGATCAGGTGCTGCTGCTGCTCGTAGCAATGCTTTCCTCCAAGGGCGCTGCAGGTGTCACAGGCGCGGGCTTCATCACCCTGGCGGCTACGCTCGCCGTAGTTCCGAGTGTTCCCGTTGCTGGGATGGCACTGATACTCGGCATCGACCGCTTCATGTCCGAATGCCGGGCGCTGACGAATTGCGTCGGCAACGCAGTGGCATCCCTCGTCGTCGCCCGCTGGGAAGGAGAATTGGACCGAGCACAGATGAAAGCCGCCTTCTGCGGTCATCAGCTTGCCGAGGCATCAAACCGGTTATCCTCCTCCCAATAAGGTGGGCGGCCCACGACCTGTTAAGTCGCCTAGCTGGTCACATGAACTGAACGACCGACCCGCAGCCTCTAAACGGCTCCTCACGGACCATGTAGCCGAAGCGCTAAATGTGTGAGTGCAAACCGTCACCGCCCTTTAAGCGAATGAGCCTTTCAGTATACCCGGCCGGTTTACGTCTGGAATGATGTTGTCCAACACGCTGTTGGCCATTCGTATGGGACGTCTTCACTTTGCCACCCGAAACCGAAACGCGTCAGGCGACAGAGAGCCGGCCCGCGTCAAAAACCGATCAGAATAGGACCTATGACCAAGCGCCCCACAATTGCCGATCTCGCCCGCGAAGCCCGAGTCAGCGTAGCAACGATCGATCGGGTTCTGAACGCCCGCCATCCGGTGCGCGAGGAGACCGCGCGGCGGGTCCACGACGCCGCCCACGCGATTGGCTATCATGCTGCCGGGCTAATCAAGCAGCGCTTGCGGCGAGACCTACCGCACTACCGTCTGGGCTTCATCTTGAGAAAACCGGCCCAGCATTTCTACCAAGATTTTGCGCGCGAGGTCGAAGCATCGGTCAATTTGGCCCAGTCCTTCCACGGCATTCCGCTCGTCGAATTCGCCCCGTCACATATGCCGAGCGACCTGATCGCGCGGCTCAAGGATTTGGGCGCACGCTGCCATGCGATCGCGATGGTGGCACCGGACCACCCGAAAATTACAGCAGCGGTTGAGGACCTCAAGGCCAAAGGCATTCCGGTTTTCTCGCTGCTTTCCGACTTCGCCGCCGGCGTACGACAGGGGTATATCGGCCTTAATAACCGCAAGGTGGGGCGCACGGCCGCTTGGATGGTGTCGAAGGTCGCAAAACGGCCCGGCAAAGTGGCGGTTTTTGTCGGCAGCCATCGTTTCCAGGGGCACGAGCTCCGTGACGTCGGCTTTCGCTCCTATTGCCGTGAGAACGCGCCCACGTTCGAGGTGCTGGATCCTGTCATGAACCTCGAGAAACGGCAGATCACCTACGAGGCAACGCTTGATCTCATGCAGCGAGAGCCCGAGCTCGTCGGCTTCTATGTCGCCGGCGGCGGCATGGAGGGCGCCATCTCCGCGCTCCGAGAAGAGGGCAAAAGTCGCGATCTCGTCGCGATCGTGAATGAAATCACGCCGGAGTCTCGGGCGGCGCTCGCAGATAATATCGTCACGATGGCGGTCGCCACGCCAATGCGCCGACTTTGCCGGGAGCTGATAACGCTGATGACGCGGGCTATCGAGACCGGCACCGCTGAAACACCCGGACAGACATTTCTCCCGTTCGACATCCATCTGCCGGAAAATATATGAAACTCATGGGCTCTATCGTGAGCGGGGAGTTTCCTTTCATACACGAGAGAAAGTTGAATGATGATCCCATCCCGCGGGGTGGCCGCACCCACGGACCTCAGCCGGGCAGAATGTAGCGCCGATTAGATGAACGGATCGGCCACGCGTTCAGGCAGAAGCGCGGGGTCAATTGCCTGGGTCCGCAGCGTCAAGCTCGACCGGCTTCATTGCCAAGTGCCCGACTTTCTCGGTGCAGGGGACTGTCGTCGACGCCAGTAGCCGAGCGAGGCTGGCACAGATTGGATCGACCACGTCGACCGCCATCTCCTCGTCTGGCCGCGCGTGAAAAGCCGCGGCAAGGCCTGCGACGTTGGCATTTAAGTGGGGCTGAGCATCTTCTGGGACTCCGCAAGCAAAATCGGAGGCGGCAGTCAATTCAGTAGCAACCCCGGGCGTGTGTTCTGCTCGTTCCTGGCCCTCGTACTTGACAAGCAACTGCGCCGCTCTGCTGGGCAAAGGCCCGGTGTTTAAGTGGGGCTTAACATCTTCCGGGACTTCGCACGTGAAATCGAGGTGGCAGTCGGTACCAACAACCGCAAGGTCGGATCGGCGTGCCCGAGACGCTCATTGATTTCAGGCAAAGGCGCCAGGCAAGATGCCTCCTGCAACATCATTTCCCGCATCCACATGCTTGCCGGATCAGTATTGTGAAGCTCAGGCCATTGGACGGCCTCCGTGAATGCGGGAGGAGGAAGTGGCGGCGGAAGTTGGACAATCCGCAGGGGTGTTGTTTTTGCGAAATGCTGCGCCAGCCGTAAGGGCATGGTCCCGATGCGGTTGGTGCCTGACAGGACGGGCGCGATCAGGCTAAAGCCCTGTACGACGACCTCGACACGTCTCTCGAAACCGTGCTCGAGCAAATACCATTCCTCCATGGTGGGCTGCCGGGTGTGCCTGAATTTGAGCACGACATGCCCCATGGACAAGTATCGCTCGAATGTAAGTGGCTCTGACAGCTGCTTGTTCGTGCCGCAGCCTACGCATACGAGCATATCGTCGAACAGGGCTGCGCGAGGATGTTTCGACATGAACACTTCCGGCATAATCAGAAAATCAAGGTCGCCGCGCCGGAGAAGCTCCTCGGGGTCGTCGCAAATAGGCAGACACTCAAAGCGGACGCCGGGAGCTTCCCGCGCAGCACGCTCTACGATCTTCTTAAAAAATACGAGCGTGATGTAATCGGAAAGCATCATTCGGAAGAGACGATCCGATTGGGCTGGGTTGAAAGCGTCGGAGGAAATAATCGATAGCTGGATGTGCAGCAATGCCTCCCGGACTGCTGTGGCGAGCCCGTCGGCGCGCGGTGTCAAAATGAGCTCGCGGCCGTTCATCGTAAATAGCTCATCGTTGAAATAGGCGCGTAACCGAGCAACGGCGGCGCTCATGGCCGGCTGGCTCAGGTTGATACTGCGAGCCGCGGCAGTGACTTTACGCTCCCTCATCAGAGCGTCCAGCACAACGAGGAGATTTAGATCGAGTCCCTTGAAACGCATGTCATGTTCTATCCAACGTGTGGATGCGTATCATTCAAACAATCAATTTTACGAATTTACGAGCCATGCATTAGAGGAACGTTAATGAGCGACGTCAAGCTCAAATCGACGACACGGGCCGGAACTTCGAGAGAGCGTCTGGCTCACCTTCGCCAACGACAACGGCTGAATGCAGCCAACAGCGCCGCTTTGGTCGGGTAATGCGGCCGCAAAAAACTAATATGAAGAGAGGTCCTGAATGCGCCATCAGGTGCAGTGGAAGTTGTGCTGGGAAAACGAGTTGCAGCTCTCCGATCACGTTGAGCTCGCCGAGTTCTTTCGTGATACGTACGGGCCGACTGGGGCGTCCAACGCAGAACCGTTCGAAGGTAGTCGAAGCTGGGCCGGAGCCAGGCCTGAACTCCGCGTGATCGCCTATGATTCAAGTGGTGTAGCGGCTCACATGGGCATACTGCGCCGTTTCATCAAGGTTGACGCGGTCGACCTGTTGGTGGCTGAGCTGGGCCTGTACGGGGTACGCCCGGACCTTGAGGGTCTCGGAATCGCCCATTCAATCCATGTCATGCTTCCAATACTGCAGGAGCTTGGCGTTCCATTCGCTTTCGGAACGGTCCGGGACGCGCTGCGGAATCATGTTGAGAGGTTCGGGCGGCGATACAGGCCTTTGGCCGTTTTGTCGGGAATTCGCGTGCGCTCGACCCGACCAGAGGCCCGCCTCGACCTGCCGCCCACACGCATCGATGAGGCACTCACCATTGTTCTGCCGGTTGGACGGCCGATCAGCGAATGGCCCAGGGGCACGATGATAGATCGGAACGGACCAGAGCTATGAGCCGTCCCGATTGCTTGTACGAAGTGCGCCGTGAGTGCTCTGACGGCACCGGCCGTCGCAGCGTTTATCTGACGTTTGACGACGGTCCCAATCGACTTTTCACACCGGAGATTCTCGATGTGCTGGCAGAGCAGCGGGTGCCGGCGACTTTCTTCGTCATCGGCGCCTACGCCTTAGAGCACCCAGATCTAATCCAACGGATGATCGCAGAAGGGCACGAGGTAGGCAACCACACGATGTCTCATCCGGATCTGTACCAATGCGGTTTCGGCGAAGTGCAACGTGAGGTCTTTGAAGCGAACGACGCCATCATGAGAGCGTGCCCGCAGGCCTCGGTGCGCTATGTTCGCGCGCCCTACGGCGCCTGGAGCGAAGAAGTCTTCACAGCGTCACAGATCGCGGGGCTGGCGGCCCTCCATTGGTCCGTCGACCCTCGAGATTGGTCTCGCCCTGGGGTCGACGCGATTATCGATAAAGTGCTCGCCTCTGTCCGGCCGGGCGCAATCGTACTCTTGCACGACGGATGCCCTCCCGGCGAGTTGGGCCGGGGCGCTCACGCCGGTCTGCGCGACCAGACGGTCACGGCGCTGTCCCGGCTGATTCCAGCATTGCGTGAGCGCGGATTTGTAATCCGCTCACTTCCTCAACATCACTGAACAAACGAGATCCCATGACTCTTCTTGGTACAACCAGCACTGTGGCCATATCGCTTTATGCGCTGCTCTCGACTGCTTATAAGAGCATGCAGGGGCTTTATGCTCTGCCGACAAACGACTCATCGGCGTTGGAGGTTCTCGTCGGCTCCGATCAACTGCCCAGCGTGGATGTCATCGTCCCCTGCTTCAACGAGGATCCGCGCACGCTTTCAGAGTGCCTGGCTTCCATTGCCGACCAAGAATACGCCGGAAGACTTCGGGTCTATGTGGTTGATGACGGTTCTGGAAATCGCGAAGCCTTAGGAACTGTCCACGAAGCCTACGCGCGCGACCCTAGGTTCGACATCATTTTGCTTCCCGAGAATGTTGGAAAGCGCAAGGCGCAGATCGCCGCGATACGCCGCTCATCAGGGGATCTGGTGCTTAACGTTGATTCAGACACGTTACTCGCGTCCGACGTCATTGCCAAGCTTGTACCGAAGATGCGAGATTCAGCGGTCGGCGCAGTCATGGGTCAGTTGACGGCCAGTAACCGGACCGAGAGCTGGCTGACCAGGCTGATAGACATGGAGTACTGGCTGGCTTGCAACGAGGAGCGCGCGGCGCAGGCTCGCTTCGGTGCCGTTATGTGCTGTTGCGGCCCATGTGCCATGTACCGCCGGTCTGCGCTCCTTTTGTTACTGGACCAGTACGAGTCGCAGTTTTTTCGGGGCAAGCCAAGCGACTTCGGTGAGGATCGCCATCTTACTATCCTGATGCTGAAAGCAGGCTTTCGAACCGAGTACGTTCCGAGCGCCATCGCGGCCACAGTCGTCCCGAACAGACTAGGACCGTATCTGCGCCAACAACTCCGTTGGGCACGAAGCACATTCCGGGACACGCTGCTTGGGCTGCGCTTGCTGCCCAGCCTGAATAGCTATCTCACGTTGGACGTGGTCGGACAGAATCTCGGCGCGCTACTCCTCGCCGTATCGGTATTAACGGGCCTCGCACATTTCGCACTGACAGGCTCTGTGCCTTGGTGGACAGGACTGATGATTGTGTCCATGACCATGCTCCGATGCAGCGTGGTAGCATTTCGTGCCCGACAGTTTCGATTTCTGGGCTTTTCGCTGCACACGTTCATCAACATCTTTCTCTTGCTTCCGTTGAAAGCCTACGCGCTGTGTACATTGAGCAATAGCGATTGGCTGTCGCGAGGCTCTGCTGTCGCTACATCGAACACTGGGGGAAAACAGGCCCCCACCCAAACTCCGATCACTGGTTCCAGCAGGGCAGAATTCTCGCCCCATGCGGCTCCGCTTCGCAGGCTCAATCTTGCGCGGGATTCTTCGGAATTAGTGCTGTCGGGCAACATTTGCGGCGACGAGTGATCGCTAATTACCTAGTGGACGAGAGGTGCACGAGTTTGACCCAGAACGTGAATCATCAGTTGCTTGATCGGGAATTGGCCGCAGACGATCCGTGGCTTCTCGACGGCAATCCGTTCGAGCGGAAGCGCCACACGCAAATGCTCCAGCTGGCGCTTGCCCAAGGCTCCATTTCAAATGCCCTCGAAGTCGGGTGCGCTGCCGGCGCATTCACGGAAAAACTAGCCCCCTACTGCCAAGGGCTCACCGTCATCGATGTCGTGGCGCAAGCGATTGCTCGAGCGCGTCAACGGATAAACGAGCCGTCGCGCATCAACTGGATAGTCTCCGATGTTCAACAGTTTTCGACCGACGAGTTGTTTGACCTGATCGTTGTGGCGGAGGTCCTCTACTATCTCGAAGACATAGCCGAGATGCGCGCGGCCGTCAAAAACCTGGTGCGGGTGCTTGCGCCTGGCGGGCATCTGATCTTCGGATCGGCAAGGGATGCTAATTGCCGTCGCTGGGGTCACGCCGCTGGTGCTGAGCCGGTCATCGCCATGCTGAACGAAACGTTGATCGAGGTAGAGCGTCTTGAGTGTCGGGGCGAGTCGGTCAACGAAGACTGCTTGCTCGTCCGTTTCCGAAACCCGCTTTCCGCTTCCTGATGAATCGAATCTATCGCCGTTAACCTGGAGACACTATGCGCATCTTTGGTATCAAGCTGACCCATGATGGGGCGATCGCCCTGGTCGAGGATGGACGGCTCGTCTTCTGCGTTGACCAGGAAAAGCGGCACAACGATCCGCGTTACCAAGCCACCGATAATCTCTACGCAATTGTCGCCGCTTTACCGGAACAGGGGCTAAATCCTTGTGATGTCGATCAGTTCGTTATCGACGGCTGGGATCGCGAAGACGAGTCACAGTTTCAGGTCCGGCAGGCAACCAAGCAACCGCCAGTCTTGGCGTCCCTCTCGGTAAAATGAACCCATGTCCATGGTAGCGATCGATCTTACTGACGTAAGCAAAACTTATGACAAGCTCGTTGTCGACAGACTGTCGTTCCGCGTTGCGGCGGGGGAATGCTTCGGGCTCTTGGGACCGAACGGCGCGGGCAAAAGCACGATTGCGCGTATGGTCCTCGGCATGACATCGCCCGATGCGGGGAAGATTACTGTGCTCGGCGTTCCAGTGCCGGCGCGCGCGCGTTTGGCACGTATGCGCATCGGCGTGGTCCCGCAGTTCGATAATCTTGATACCGCGTTCACTGTACGCGAGAACCTGTTGGTGTTCGGGCGCTACTTCCGGATGAGCAGACGCCAGATCGATGCGGTCATACCATCGCTGCTTGAGTTCGCCCGCCTCGAGAACAAAGCGGATGCGCGCGTCGCCGAACTGTCCGGCGGCATGAAGCGGCGCCTGACGCTCGCGCGTGCGCTGATCAATGACCCGCACTTGCTGGTGATGGACGAGCCGACCACCGGCCTCGATCCGCAGGCCCGCCACCTGATCTGGGAACGGCTGCGATCGCTGCTGGCGCGGGGCAAGACTATTCTTCTGACTACCCATTTCATGGAAGAGGCCGAGCGGCTGTGCGATCGGCTGTGCGTTATGGAGGAGGGGCGCAAGATCGCCGAAGGCCGCCCGTCCGCACTCATTGACGAGCAGATCGGCTGTGACGTGGTCGAGGTCTACGGCGGCAATCCGCATGAACTGGGTGCGCTGATCCGGCCGTACGCACAGCGCATCGAGGTGAGCGGTGAGACGCTTTTTTGCTATGCACCCGATCCGGAGCAGGTGCTGGCGCAGCTACGCGGGCGCGCGGGTCTACGCCTTCTGCAGCGTCCCCCCAATCTCGAGGATGTGTTTTTGCGGCTAACCGGGCGCGAGATGGAGGACTGAACAATGGGCGAACGTTATGCGGCGGGCATGCCCGCCAATGCGTGGAATTGGGTCGCGGTTTGGCGCCGCAACTATCTCGGATGGAAGAAAATCGGGCTTGCATCGGTGCTCGGCAACCTCGCCGATCCGATGATCTATCTGTTCGGTCTCGGCTTTGGAATCGGAACAATGATAGGTCCTGTTGAGGGCACTTCGTACATTGCGTTTCTCGCGGCTGGCATGGTTGCCACAAGCGCGATGGCATCGGCGACCGCTGAAACGGTTTACGGGAGTTTCGGCCGCATGGGCGACCAGCGCACCTGGGAAGGAATGCTATGCACTCAGCTGACGCTCGGCGATATCTTACTCGGCGAATTGGCGTGGGCAGCCACCAAGGCCCTGATGGCGGGCACAGCAATCACTATTGTTGCCACCACGCTAGGCTACGCATCGTGGCCATCCATCCTCTGCTTGCTGCCAGTCATCGCTCTCAGTGGCCTCGCCTTCGCGAGTCTAGCGATGGTCGTCACGGCGCTTGCGCCCAGTTATGAATATTTCATATTTTATAATACGCTTGTTATAACACCCATGCTCTTCCTTTGCGGCGCGATGTTTCCGGTCAACCAATTGCCCGGCGCTTTTCAGGACATCGCCTCCTTGTTGCCCCTCGCACATGCAATTGACCTCATTCGTCCGGCGATGCTTGGCCGTCCGGCCGGCAGCATGGGCCTGCATATCGGCGCGCTTTGCATATACACGGTTTTGCCGTTCTTCCTATCGGTTGCTCTGTTTCGTCGTCGGCTGATGCGTTGACGCTCTCACCATTCGTGAAATTGGGCGATACCGACGCGTCGGATAGGTCAATGCATGCGTTTTAAGGGACTCGATCTAAATCTCCTCGTTGTGCTGGACGCTTTGATCAGGGAGCGTAAAGTCACCACCGCAGCCCGCAGTATTAACCTGAGTCAGCCGGCCATGAGCGCCGCCGTCGGTCGGTTACGCGCCTATTTCAGCGATGAGCTATTTACGATGAACGGCCGCGAACTCATTTTGACACCGCGCGCGGAGGGGCTCGCCACAGCAGTCCGGGAGGCATTGCTGCACATCCAGCTGTCGATTATTTCCTGGGACCCCTTTAACCCGGTCGGATCGGATCGTCGCTTCCGCATCATCCTTTCCGATTACCTCACACTCGTATTTTTTAAGAAAATCGTAAAGCGTGCTGCGCGGGAAGCTCCCGCCGTCCGCTTCGAATGTCTGCCTATTTCCGACGACCCCGAGGAGCTTCTCCGGCGCGGCGACGTTGATTTTCTGATTATGCCGGAAGTGTTCATGTCGAAACATCCTCGCGCAGCCCTGTTCGAAGATATGCTCGTATGCGTAGGCTGCGGCACGAACAAGCAGCTGTCAGAGCCACTTACATTCGACCGATACTTGTCGATGGGGCAGGTTGTGCTCAAATTCGGAGACACCCGGCAGCCCTCCATCGAGGAATGGTATTTACTCGAGAACGGTTTCGAGAGACGTATCGAGGTCGTCGTACACGGCTTTAGCATGATCCCGCCCCTTCTATCAGGCACCAGCCGCATCGGGACCATGCCGTTGCGGCTGGCGCAGCATTTCGCGAAATTAACACCCTTGCGGATTGTCGAACTTCCGCCGCCACTTCCTGCCGCATTCACGGAGGCCGTCCAATGGCCTGCGCTTCACAATAATGATCCGGCAAGCCTATGGATGCGGGAAATGATGTTGCAGGAGGCATCTCGTATGATTGCCCTGCCTAAGAGCACCGGACGTCTCAGTTGTCGGCCGAATTGAGAAACTGACCCCTCGGTTATGAGAGGAGGCATGGATGGCGATTGGGATTGGGCGATTCCTGCATTGTCGAGAACGATGCAGGGAGAGCAGATCCTTCAGCCTGAAGAGGTGGCAGCGATGCTGCGGCGGCATGAGGTTGGCGGGGAACCGACGGGCGAAGGAATTCGGGTGCGCGCGCAACACCGTGCCTCGGCATCTAAGCGAGGGCGGGACTGTTCCGTTTCGCAAGCCCGTGCGGCCGACGGCGTTTGACGGACTGGACGATTGGCTGCGGGAGCGCTTCTTCCCCCATGGGTCGAGCCGGATGACGATCTCGACCCGCTCCAGATGCACCGGGAACGCCTTGCGCGGTCGCGCAGCACGTCGCGGCTCGCCTGTCGGTCTTGCGGTCTTGCGGCCTCGAGTTCGGACTCAATCGCGCCGAGCCCGGTCTGGATTCGAAGGCGAAGGCCTGCTGGGCACGTTCGAGCTTCTCGGAGCTGCGACCGAAGCGGCGCGCTCCAGCTGCTTGACGATCCCTGAAGGTCGGCGAGCCTCTCCTGGGCACGCTCGTTGAGTGTCGCCATCCGGACGATCTCGGCCTTGAGTGTTCGCTCCGGAGTTGTTGCAGTTCGGCCTTCTTCGCCGCCATGGGGACGAATATCGCCTTGAGCGGAACGATTTCGTGGAGACGGGCCACAGCGCTTCTCGTCATGACGCCGACAAAAGCTTACTTTGCACGGCCAGAGGCCCGCCTTTTGCGCCTGAGTCACTTCGCCACGGCCTATCCGGCCGACGTCGGACGCCGTCTCCGATCGGCTTAAGCGCGCCAGTCCATGCCTTCGACGAGCGCCATCAGTTGGGCGCGGCAAGCCGGATCACGCCGTTCTCCACCCGCGGCCAGCGGAACTTGTCCTCGTCCAGCGCTTACGGTGCGGGTATGCCGGCGCCGAGCAACAGAGAGAAGTTTGGGGCGGAACTAGGACGGCTTACGAAGTGTTGTCCCGGTCCGGTTTGAGTGTCCAATCTTCAGATCGATTGCTTGGGCGACCAGATTCCCCGCCGCCTGCGAGCCCGCTACTGCTCAGCGGAAGGGCGAAGTGAACGTGAATGCATCCATTTCGTAAATGTGTGTCTATCCAAGCAATCGATTTCTCTAATTACCCGATGAGCAATATGAACGCGTCAGGCAGGGTGCATCATCAGGAGTATTTTTCGATGGCAAACATTATCGAGGGTAGCCCGGATGCCGAAACACTCCTCGGCACCAAGGGTGAAGATTGGATGGAGGGTTTCCAGGGCGGTGACTGGATTGACGGTCGTGGCGGCAACGACGAGATCTCGGCTGGCCCGGGCAGTGACCGAGCCCTTGGCGGCGAGGGTAACGACCGCATCTTCGGCGGAGATGGCTGGGACGATCTCTCCGGCGACAACGGCCGCTTCAACGCGCGCATCTCCGGTGAGGACAATGACAGGCTCAGCGGCGGTCCCGGCCAGGATGTCCTCTACGTGGGTGACGGCCAGGATACGTTGACCGGGGGCACCGACAATGACACGTTCGTGTTCCAGTTCCACAATCCGGTGCCTGGGGTCGATCCGAGTGTCGGGTCGAAGCCGGACATTACCACTATCACCGATTTCAACCCGGCGGAGGACAAGTTCGCCTTCGATGCGGTGGGCCTCTACAACGACGGTTTTGGCGCGAACTTCGTCAACAACGCCAGTATACAGTCCGGCTACCCGGTGAGCAGCTTCTACAGTGGCGCGGCCTCGGGTGCGAACGGCGAACATGTCGTGGTAATCACTGGCGAATCTTTCAACTCTGCTGATGAGGCAGCGCGTGCGATCTCCGGCGAGCACGCCGGCGACATCATTGTCTACCAAAGCAGCTACACCGACAGAGTCGCAACTCTGGCCTATGTCACCGGCGACGGCAGCGCGCACGAGTTCGCCCACCTGGGCGGTGTGGTCACCGTGGCCGACCTAGGCCTGACCGCGTCGGACTTCACCTTCGTTTGATCCAGAAAACCGATACGGAACCGCGCCCCGCCCCCCTGGGCGGGCGCTTTCCCGTCTCCGCTACTTGCGATGGGCCGGGGCGCCCGGGAGCAGTCGCAGCGTGTACAGCTTGACGAAGCCCTGCACGTCGCGCTGGTCGTACACCGAAATCTCCCTGAAGGCGTGGAGGCGGAAGCCTGTTCGGGCCCTTGCGGCCGGCCACGATGAATCCCTTCCAAACCTTCAGCCGGACGGTGTTGTTGTTGACCCGCTCCATTAGATGCCAAACCAAACATATTCGGCGGGAGCACTGATCCTGAATCAGCGAGTCGGTTGCCGCTCGGGGAGCAATATAGGGAGCTGGGTCGCCAGATCCTCACGGAGACCTACGTGAGTAACCATTCCTTGAAGGATTCAGCTTTGAGACCTTTCCCTCTGACTTCCGCTATTTGGGGAATTCTGTTGATCAGCGGCGTGGTCAACGTGCTTGCGCTGATCTCGCCGCTGTTCATGCTTCAAGTCTATGACCGCGTTCTGGCAAGTGGCAGCGTATCGACGCTGGTGGGGCTCGTCGTGCTTGCTGCGGGGCTTTATGCGTTCCAATGCTTGCTCGACATTTTGCGCGCCCGCGTGCTGCTGCGGATTGGCGAGCGTTTCGATGGAGAGTTTTCCGGACGCGTTCACAATGCGATCGTTCGCCTTCCGCTTTCAACGCGCATGCCGGGCGACGGCTTACAGCCGCTTCGCGATCTCGACAATGTTCGCGGCTTCTTAGGTGGAAACGGTCCGACAGCGTTCTTCGATCTGCCATGGATGCTGTTTTATCTTGGCATTTGCTTCCTCCTTCATTTCTGGATCGGCATGACGGCACTTATCGGGGCGGGCGGTCTCACATCTCTGACACTCCTTGCCAACACTCTCTCGCAACGGCCGATAAGCGATACCGTTTCCCACAACATGGCACGCAATGGTCTGCTGCAAGCAGCGCGTTGCAATGCCGAGGTCGTGCAAGCTCTCGGTCTTGGAAAGCGGATCGCTGCCCGATGGCAAAAGGCCAATGCCAAGTTTCTGGCCGCCAACCGGAAAGCTGGGGACGTGGCAGGTGGGCTGGGTGCCATTTCAAAATCGCTGCGCGTGCTGCTGCAATCGGCCATTCTTGCCGTCGGCGCGTACCTTGTCATCAGACAGGAGGCTACGGCCGGGGTTATGATTGCCAGTTCGATCATGATGGGGCGTGCGCTGGCTCCGGTCGATCTGGCCATTTCAAGCTGGAAACCTTTCCTCATGGCGCGCCAGGGTTGGGCGCGGCTGGAGGACCTCCTGGAAAAGGTTCCTGAATCCGCTGCCGTTATGCCAATGCCTGCACCTGAACGCGAACTGCGCCTCGAAGGCGTGACAATCGTTCCGCCCGGCGCAAGGAAGCCGACCGTGACCGGCCTTGCGTTTGCCATTCAGGCGGGAAGCGCACTCGGGATCATCGGTGCATCGGGCTCGGGCAAGTCGACACTCTCGCGCGCCATCGTCGGCGCATGGGCGCCGGTCGCCGGAAAAGTTCGCATCGACAGCGCAAGCCTCGATCAATGGGACCGGGAAGCACTAGGCCGTCATATCGGCTATCTGCCGCAAGGTGTTGAACTGTTCGACGGCACCATTGCCGAAAACATCGCTCGTTTTGAAGATAATCCTGACCCTGAGGCTATTGTCGCCGCGGCGAAAGCAGCGGGCACGCACGAACTGATCCTCCGATTTGAGCACGGCTACGAAACTCCAATCGGTGAGGCCGGATCGGCACTTTCCGCCGGGCAGCGCCAGCGTATCGGTCTTGCCCGTGCTCTTTATCGAGACCCTTTCCTTGTTGTGCTGGATGAACCCAATGCCAATCTCGATTCGGAAGGCGAGGCTGCGGTCGTTAAGGCGATCGCCTCCGTGCGCGAGCGCAAGGGCATTGCGGTTGTCGTCGCCCATCGGCCCAGCGCCATCCGCGCCGTGGATTTGGTGTTGGTGATGGAAGGTGGACGGCAGCGAGTATTCGGTGCGCGTGGTGAAGCGCTTTCCAAAGTCCTGAAGGGGACAGCGATGGCAAGAGGCGCTGGCGTCAAGGCCATCGAATCTACACAGGATAACGTGGGAGAGCGCGCTGACATGGAGGATCCCGGTGTCCGGCATTCATCAGAACAATGACGTTTCCAGCTCCATTCGCCGCCACCTGGTGGCGGGCCTCCTGGCGAGCGTAATCTTTGTGGGAGGAGCCGGAGCCTGGGCGGCCTTCACGAATCTCTCCGGTGCGGTTGTCGCGTCCGGACACTTTGTCGTCGATTCCTATGTCAAGAAGGTGCAGCACCCGACCGGCGGGGTGGTGGGAGAAATCCTGGTGCGCGAAGGCGATAAAGTAAAAGCCGGCGACATCCTCATGCGGCTCGATGCCACCCAGACGCGCGCTAATCTCGCCATAGTCAGCAAGCGGCTCGATGAGCTCGCCGCCTACCAGGCACGACTCGATGCTGAGCGTGACGATCTCGCGGAGATCGCCTTCCCGGACTGGCTGCTCGCCCGAAGAGATGTTCCGGACGTAGCTTCGGCAATACATAGCGAGACGCTGCTGTTCGAATTCCGCAGACAATCCCGCGACGGAAAGCAGGCGCAACTGGCGGAACACATTACTCAGTATCGCCACGAGATCGAAGGATTCGAGGCGCAGGAAATTGCCTGTGAAAAAAGGATCGAGGTTCTCCTAAAGGAAATTGCTGTTCTGAGTGGGCTGCGCGACCAAGGCATTGTCTCGGACCAACGGTTGAACAGCCTGAAGATCCAGGTTGCCACTTTCGGTGGCGAACGCGGTGAGAAGATCGCAGATCAGGCACAGACAGCAGCCCGCATAGCCGAAACGCGCCTGCAGATCCCGCAGATCGATCAGGATTTCAAGACCGAAGTCGGCCAGGAGCTCAGAGAGGTTCAGGCGCAGGTCGGGGAGTATGGTGAGCGCAAGGTGGCGGCTGAACAAGAACTGCGACGGATCGATATCGTCGCGCCGCAGTCAGGCACCATTCAACAACTCGCAGTTCATACGGTCGGCGGAGTGATTACGCCCGCCGATCCGATCATGCTAATCGTGCCGGAAGGCGACGATCTTGCGCTTGAAGTACGAATCACCCCGAAGGACATCGACCAAATCCAGCTTGGTCACAAGGCCGTGCTGCGGATGTCAGCTTTCAATCTGAGAACCACGCCGGAATTGAACGGATATGTCAGCCGGATCGCAGCCGATCTGGCGACGGACGAAAAAAACGGCATTTCGTATTACCTGGTGCGTTTATCGGTTCCGCATGCGGAACTGACGAAGCTCAAGGACCTGACGCTCGTGCCCGGCATGCCGGCCGAAGCGATGGTCAAGACGGGCGAGCGTACGGCGCTTTCCTATTTTGTGAAGCCGCTGTCGGACCAAATCAGTCGGGCATTCCAGGAGGAATGAAAGTAATCTGATCTGATCCCCCGAAACTGGACCGTTCAGAATTGGAGTTTTCCGCTGTAGTTTCCCGGCTGGGAGAGGAGCGGAAGCGATGAAAGCATCGAAGTTTTCGGACGCGCAGAAGGCGTTCATTCTGAAGCAGGGAGCGGATGGGTTTCCTGTGGCGGAGATCTGCCGGAGGGCCGGGATCAGCCAGGCGACCTATTTCAACTGGAAGAAGAAATATGACGGGCTGCTGCCGACAGAGATGAAGCGGCTGAAGCAGCTCGAGGACGAGAACGGCAAGCTCAGAAAGCTGATCGCCGACCTGTCGCTGGACAAGGAGATGCTGCAGGACGTGATCCGCCGAAAACTGTGAGGCCTGGTCGCAAGCGCGAGCTGGTGGCCGATACCTGTGCTGATTGGAACGTGTCGATCCGGCGAGCGTGCCGTGTTCTGGAGTTCGACACCTCCACCTATCACTACAAGTCCCGCCGCCGTGACCAGGCCGGCCTCGAAGCTCGGATCAAAGACATCTGCGCGACGCGGGTTCGCTATGGCTACCGGCGCGTGCACGTGATGCTCACGCGGGAGGGCTGGGACATCAACATGAAGCGGACCTATCGCATTTACAGGGACTTGGGCCTTCAACTGAGGGGGTTGTCGCCTGTAGTGCAGCCATAACTCGTTGCCAGTTCTGGTCCGGGGGAGCTAGCTTTCTCTGCCCAAGGTTTGTAGCCTTTGAGCCGACAGTCAATGGAACCGTTTTGCAGCCAATTCTAGCGTAAACTGTGCGCTACCGCCTATTCGACTAGACCTATGGATGAGCCTATTCCCCAACTTGCTCTCGAGAATGCAGGCGCTTGGTCCTCGTCTATGAAAGCATCGAGGAGATCGAACTCTTCGCAAAGAACATCGCATCTCCCCGAAGAAAGTTTGCCCCATCTCCGCCGTCCCCAAGTGCGCTTATCGCTGCCGGAAACGCGCACCTGCGGCCTTCACCGGTTAGGTTCTGCTGCACCGCGACGACCGGAGATGAAAGTCGGCGTTACGCCCAAACGCAAAAACCGCGCCGGTTAGACCTTGACGGTTATCGATTTATGATGAAATTGGTTGCGGGGACGGGATTGCATCTGCTGACCTCGCTTGCGAAGTCCCTTCAACAGACGAACTCGGTTGCAGCGCTGTATTGGCGGTAGCGCTCTCCCGCTACCACCCTAAACCCACTATCGTACGTAATAGTGGGATCTTGCCTTTGGCTGTCCTCGGCCACCGCACGTTCCCCAGCATAGCGCGCTTGGGGAAATGTGTTGCCGCCGATGAGGGCGGCAAGCTTGCCTTTGACCTCGACCTCAATACCCTGTCGCGCCCCTTTGGGATGAACCGTCACACTGTGAACGAGCGCGCGGAAGCTCTTCACCAGCGCGCCCTGATCGTCATTCGCCTCGGCGTGATGAGCTAGGACCGAAGCGAGCTCATCGACCGTTTTGACATACCTCTTTATCGTCGCTGGATGTACGGCAAGGGTTGATGGCGCCTCTTCAAGATTGGCGAGTTCGGCCTCGGCCTCGATGCGTCGACCTTTCAGTTCGGCAATGCGTTCTCGGGCGTCGTCATCCCCAATGACTCCCTTGACTACCAAGTCAATGTTGCGTTGTCGCTCGGCTTCAATCCGTGCGATCTTTGTCTCAAGGGTGATCCGAGCATTGGTCGCACCGGCTGCCAGCCGTTGACGCTCTTGATTATAATTCCGCACGTAGATCTCAATGAGCCGCGGGTCCTTCAGCTCATCACGCATTCCATCCAATACAGCATTCTCTACGTTCCGCAGATAGACTATGCGACGATTGGAACAGCTGCCGCTCTCACGAACTGTCGAGCAGCGAATTCGTGTTTTGCCAGTCTTGTCGCGGTCGTGCACCGACATGCCCGAACCGCAGCCGCCACATCGTAACAGGCCCGAGAGGAGGTGTGGCGGCCGACGCTTCACACTCGATTTGAGACGAGATCGTTCTGTCTTCAAGGCCTGCGCGCATTGCCATATCTCTTCATCAACGATACGCAGCTGTGGGACGTCAATTGTCTGCCCCTGGTCGCGGCTATTCGGACGGGACAGACGCCTGCCGGTATCTGGGTCCTTAACCATCCGAACCTTGTTCCAGACGATGCGTCCAAAATAAAGCTCGTTCAAAATCATCCCCGCGCCGCGTTGTGCATTGCCGTTGATGGTCGAGGCGTTCCAACGAGTGCCGCGAGGCGGACAAACGCCTTCGCGATTGAGATCTTGTGCTATTTCGCGTGGTGGCCGGCCAGAGGTGTAGGCCGCAAAAATCCGGCGAACAACCTCGGCCTCCTCTTTAACGATCTCCAGTTCACCGGGGCTCCCAGGAACTGCTCGATATCCGTATGCGCGACCGCCGGCATGGCGTCCGTCCCGAACTACTCCGGCCATTCCTCGACGCACTTTTTTTGCGCCGTCCTCGCGCTGCATCTGGCCCACCAGACCTCGAATTCCGATCAAGATCGCGTCAGCTGTGCCGTCGTGAACAGCTTGGATCTCGATCCCCAGGAATGACAGTCGTTTGTGAAGCCCAGCAAGATCCTCCATATCACGCGAAAGGCGATCGAGTGCCTCAACGATGACGACATCAAACTTTTGTTCGCGCGCCGCATCCATCATTCTCATCAGGCCATCGCGGCCAAACATCGAAGCGCCAGAGCGAGCTTTGTCCTCGTAGGCTGCGACCATCAAACCGATGCCGCGAAGCATACGCGCGGCAAAGGACTATCTGGTCATCGGTGGACTTTTCGTTCTGCAGCTCGGTCGAGAACCGGGCATAGATGGCTGCGCGTGTCATTCATGAACCTCGCCGTTACGGCCAATTGCTTCGACATCCCATTTAGATGTCGAAGCAGATAGCCTCGCGGCGAGATGATCGCGCCTAGCATCGGCAATCGCAAGAGCTTCCACGAACCGAACTAGCATAGGATCGAGCGCATGTTGCACCGCCCGACGCGTGCAGGCATTTGGCCCAGCGGCATCCCGCTTGTTCACCGATTGCTTCATCGGAGTGAAGGATGTGGTGCCGTGCAGCGTTGAGGAAGCGGGCCAAGCGCATGTTCGTACAGATCGGACACGACGACGTGCGAAAGGGACAGGCGCCAGCGGGATCATCTGGTGAGTTTGTTGAAACGCCTTTTCGACCTGAATGGGCCAACCCGCTGGTTGTCGATCCGAAGCCTTAGGTCCAAAATCACTGACTGCATCACCGAACCCGAGATTCGCTGATCGTGCCGATTTGACGATACCAAGCCGCATTGCTCAGACAATCATGGTAGGCCCGGAGGGACGTGGTCTTTTCGACACAATCAATCAGTTAGCGGGTGGTTAGCCGAGCCATATCCTTCGTATGTTCTCGTATTTGGTGGCGAACCCAGTGGCGAGGACTCCGAATGAGCTCAGCCCGACTCGTCAAGTTGTCGAAATCAAAACAACGCTGACGGCGCAGGATTACACATGCGTTGATTGCGGGGACCAGCAACCACCGATACCGACATTCGCTGATCGTGATTTCGTAGAGGACGGTGTGCGTTAAGGCGCCAATCGCTCAAACCTCATAGACCTATATGCAGACAGGATTCGCCGAAGGCGGGGCGCCCGTCTCCAAATTATTCTGGTCGTCGCTCTGCGTGACGACGGCATCCCGCTACAGACTCTCATCAGGGAGCCAGGATCATTGCGAATAGGCTCGAAAGTCATTTCGCCAACGCCGCCAACTCTCAAAGTATCGCGTCCGGTGCTTGGGGCCCACTCAGCAGACGTCAACGCCAAGTCCGTGCTCGGAGTATGTACTAATATTTGGATCTGATCACCATTGGCGCGGCGCCTGCCGCGCAGTAGGGTGTAAAATATAGGATATTGTCACAATGGTGCTGCCGCACATGGAGAACGTCATGAACGGGGATCAAGATCGTACGGAAGATGAGAAATATCTCATTGAGTCACTCAGGGAAAAAATCAAAGCAAAGATGGATGTAGCGAAAACTTTTGGGGCGTTCTTTACAGGACTCCTCACTGCTGTAATTGCCCTCATTAGCGACAGAGGGAAACTCGAAACAATTATTGGTGGTGACGAGTATGGCTTCTGCGCTCCTCAGTGCCATCTACTTGGCAATTTCTACCGCTATGCTTTCTTTTTTTCTGTCATTTTTATAGCGATAGCAGTCGTTCTTTTTTTTCGTGCGATGTATGCATATGATCGTTTGCTTATGCCGCGTTACTTCTGGACAGAAAAACGCAGCGTGAAGGACCTGTACGATTTAATGAGCGAAGCTTGGAACAATTTGTTCAACATTGCCGCTTGCCTTCTCGCGGTAGGTTTGCTCGGTTTTGCAGTCGTTCTACTGAGATTGGACAAAATAGAGATGCTTGTTTTGGTCGGACTCTTGGGTGCTGCGGTTCTCATTTCGGAACTTGCGGTAACAAGAATTCGGTTTCAGAAGTAGGTATCGGAATGTGACGACGCTCCACTCCATGCTCAGGAAATCCATGATCAAACGGTGGCAGGCTCAAGCAACGTGCGGCACAATAAATTGAACTCGCTCAGCGGTTTAGAAGCATTGAGCGGCGCCGTGCCTTTCTTATATCATCATCGAAAGGAGTGCACGTAGTGTCAATACAGTTCTCTGAATTTTCGCTTGTCAATGAATCTAATCGAAGCGGAAATCTTTCTCTGGAAGCCCCAACGGGTCAAAGCGTTCTGGAGTTTCCCCTTAGTCCCGGGATGTTGTTGAAACTAAATCCTTTTGTTGAGGATGCAGATTCCGCTCGGTTGATTTTCTCTATCAGCAACGGAGATAATTTCTCCGAACTTACCTTCGAGACACAGATTAACGCAACGCACGACGGCAGCTGTCTTCGAAACTACCTGACTGCGCTGAGGTTTCAGTTCGTCGATGATAGAGGAATAATGTCCGTGGATACCGAATGCCAACCTAAGTAGCGCCCGCGCCCAGGCGAAAGTTGGCGCTTCTGGGGCGCCATCCACGTCAGACCTGGAAAACAACTGGTCCGTCTGGATGGCAGCCTCGTCGCGCCTCGCGCAACTCGTCTCGCATGGTCAAAACGGGCCAGCCAGTAGCAGGCTGCCCGTGCTGCTCGCGCTCCGGGCAAGCGATCGATGGAAAGCCGTGTCTGTTCCCATGGGTGGGCCCGGAGCATCCGGGACAATACGGGTAAGCCGGAAGAAACTACAACAGCTAAGGCGGCAAGGGCACAGAAGTTGCCGGCGCTTCCCAGTATTCCCAGATGCAACGCTCCGCCGAGGATACACCAAGTTATGCCAATCGGCTCAAGGTCTATGACGCACGAACGCAGGTGGCGCCGGCGTTATTTTCAGTTTGCTCAACGGCCGCGGCCGTCGCTGCCGTCGTTACATGGGTGAAAAACAATGTCCCTGCCTCGCCGTGTGCAGCAGCGGCCGATACTGCCCACCATCTTTATCTGAATGTCAGGAACGAGCCATGAACGTTCAGATCCAAATTCCTGTAGAGGACATGAACCTGACGGCGGTTCCACACGCGTCCTATGCGATATCCGGCGCAAACTGTGACTGTGGAAGGCTGTAGCGTTTGTCGTGAATTTGTCAAAGCGAGTTCGGCTTTTTCGACCCAAACGTCGCTCCGTCCGGGACTGCCGATCTCCCTCGGGTTCGACCACATCGATAGCGCTTGTCGGGAAAGGGAGGGGCAGAGCCCTTTGCGCCCTGCATTTGAAGATTTCAGAGTTGTAGGGTGTCTACCCGAACGCAAGTAGCCAATTAATAATTCTGTTTGGCACAGTTGAAATTCGCCACAGCTCATGCAAGGCTGGTTTGGCTATTTGGTCCGAAGGTATTCCGGCCATGCATGTAGTTCATGTGACGTCTCAATACGAGCCGAGAAAACATAGCCGAAGAATTCTATGGATTCAAGGATCTACTCAACGCGTGCCCATTTCCTGGCGAGGAATTGGTCAAATCATCGCAACCTCTGGCCAAATTGCGCGGTGGTCAAATCTGTCTCGACACAATTTTTGAGCTAGGTACCGATGGCAGGCAGGGCGACCGCGACTGGCAGAAGTTGACACGCTCCATACGCCGGGGGCCAATATCTCGACGCGACTACGTTCCCTTACCTTTCCGCAGCTACTCTGCAATCGAGCAGACGGCCGTGACAATCGTTTCCGCGGACAGATCGGCACGCGGGATCGAAAGGACCAAGCCACGTTTCTGCATGTGAAGGCAGGACGCTCTTTAAAAGTACCGAGCGTGGAGATTGCCTGAAGCAAGCTGGCCGACATCTGGTCTAGGAGGAGACCGACATGGCAAAAGCACTGCCTAAACTCATTTCAACCCTGAGCAATTCGGTCCACAATTATTCTTACAAGGTCGACTTCGGAACCGTAGTTGACGGCGGATGGTTCAGTGCGTCGCCTGATGATGTCGCTGTAAGGCGGTCGATCCGGACCAATAATCCCGGTGCACTCAATGCCAGGCCGTGGCAACAGAAGCGGCCGGGCTATGTCGGCGAGACACCTCCTGACAAGAAAGGCAACAGGACTGCGATCTTTCAAACCCCCGAATGTGGGGTCTCAGCTTGGTACTACTTGATCGCCGACCTCTACGGTTTCGGGAACGTCGGCAGTTTCTCGATCACGGCACTGGCCAAGAAGTATGCAGGGCCGCATGCTGCGCAAGCCGAGATCCAGGCTTATGTGGATGGATGGGCCAAATGGTCGGACCACAAGCTCGACGGCAACACCAACATATCGCTCGCTTCGAACGCCGACATGCTGCTGCTGGCCCACGCCATGTTCAAACATGAGGCGCAAGGAGGCATGCCTTTCAGCGACAACCAGATCCTCAACGGGATTGATGCCGAACGGAAGCGGAATACTGTGCCAGCGCGCCGCGTGAGGGTCACCGACATCCTGCCCATGATTATCGACAGCGGAGGCTTTGTTGCGGAGGCTTATGAGAGCGGGCTAGAAGCTCCAATCCTTGCGTTGGGAAGGTCGACCCTAGAGCGTTCAGGCCCGCAGAAGCTCCGTGAATGGCTCACGGTGTTCGCGGCCGTTTCGGATACGCAGTTCGAGGATCCTGCCAACATTACTCTCGAACTCTACCAGAAGGATAGAAATGAATTTGAAGAGGCACTAGAAACGCTGTCTGTCGACGTTGTGTTCGCGATACGAGAGTTTATTTCAGGGGTTCAGGAGCCGCCTC
This sequence comes from Mesorhizobium sp. M0051, assembly GCF_040323235.1. Classification (NCBI taxonomy): domain Bacteria; kingdom Pseudomonadati; phylum Pseudomonadota; class Alphaproteobacteria; order Hyphomicrobiales; family Phyllobacteriaceae; genus Mesorhizobium; species Mesorhizobium sp. M0051. The sequence continues at coordinate 24,625 of NZ_JAMYUT010000025.1, read as the reverse complement.
TGACCTGGAATCAGTTGAAGGCAGGCTCCAAGCAGGCTTCGGATGCTACTGACCAGATGGATCCGTTGGTTCGGAGTTTGCCGGTATTGGCCACCTTCAAGATCGACCAGGCTCTCAACGAAATGAATGTGGTTCGTTACACCGGCAAACTGGCTGTCTACGATATGGATGGCAACCGCGTTGGCGAATACAACGCAACCACGGGAGGATTTGCGGCGAACTACAAACGCAAATATGGTCCGACGCCCCCTGGCTACTTCGTCGTCAGCAACTACCGCAAACGCTCTGAAAGCTGGTGTTCTCGCCACGGCATAGGTTTCACGTTCGACATAGACGAAGTCATCCCGACCGGCACTCGAGGCGATTTCCGTATTCACCCCGACGGCCCTCCGCCTGGCACTCACGGGTGCGTCGGCATTGTCGAGGACGGCGACACACTCAAGGATTGCGCGGTGAAACTGAGGGAGGCCTTGGCTGCCACGCAAGGATTCCGCCTGCACGTAGAGTATGCATGAGCAACCTTCTGCTGCGACGGCGCTGAGCATCTCGGTATCACGCGTCGGACTGCTTACGGGTGGCCATGCGCTTGGCCGCCTCGCTCGATCCATGCCCGGCAAATCACGTTTTCAGCGATCTACCACGGCCAATACCGATTTTGCATAACAGCCTGATGTGGATGATAGCGCCAGCGCGATGGTGAGGGTGACTGAGGGGAGCCCTAGAGGTTGAGGATCAAAAAAGGAATTGTACGCACGTTAAGCGTTGGAGGAGGCTCGCAATGAGAAACAGCGATAGGCTTGCCATCAAACTGAACGAGACACGGCTGAAACTGCTAGAAGCGATTGAGCGCGAACAGCGCGCTGAAGACAAGCGCGCCGAGGCACGCATTGCTGCAGCCGATGCCCGCGCCGAACGCGCGCAAAGAAGCGGCAGGGCCTTGGTTGCTGATCCCTTGCGCCTTCTGGCGATTGGAGATTCCTGGTTCGACTATCCGCTGCTCGATAACGGTCCGACCTTCCAGCACACGGACATTATCCAGCAGTTGCAGGATGTAGGCACACCCAAGCCGATCATCGTTCCTGCCAAGCATTGGGGCTACACATCCGTCGTGGAGCTGTCGCTACCGATGCAGAAGCGCATCAAGACAGCGCTCCAAACCAAGGACAAATGGGGCCGGCGCGGCAAGCCGGATGCGATTCTCATATCGGCAGGCGGAAATGACATCGCTGGGGACGCATTCTGCATCTTCATCAGCAATCCGCCCAACCCGCCTCTCGATGACGCGAGGTTCAAAAAGGCCATGGGCATGATCGAGGCGTCGTACGAAGAGCTATTCGAGCTTCGCAATTTGTACGCCAAGAACGTTCCGATCTACGGGCACTGCTATGATTTCGCGATCCCGAACAATGTTCATCCCGCTTGCATCGGACCTTGGCTGCATCCTGCATTCGAATTCAGTGGCCAAACCGATATGACTGCGAATACGAAGGCTGTGGCCGATGCCTTGAAGCTTTTTCGCGAATTGCTGGGCCGCCTCGCCAACAAAAAGGCGAACCGATTCACTCTGCTCGAAACACAGGGAACGTTGAAAATATCAGAATGGGCCAATGAACTTCATCCGAAGCGAGGTGGCTTCAAGAAGATTATGGAAATCTTCAGAGCTCGGCTCGCTGCCGATTTTCCTGGGCGGATTTAAGTTCTCTTTCTACCACGTCGCTTCGCGGCAAGGCGACAGAACATAGTTAGCGTCGGCGGAACCAATCCGGTAGATTCGACTGAAGCGCAAGGTCAAGCTCGAGTTGCGTTCTTTGTTCATCCGCGGCGACTCCCACTGTGAATGCGCCATAGGCCACACAGTTGTCGAGGACAGCTCTGCCGTTCGACGCGTGTACGACACGGACCGGCGGATCAAACGTCGGATGAAGGTGGAAAATGACATCGCCTTCGAGCGGCGCTGAATCCGGAAGCGATTCAACCACGAGACTGAAGACGAGAAACTGGTTGCGGTTTCCGCCAGGTTTCCGCACAACCTTCAGACGACGGCCTCCGGTCTCAGCCAATCCGCCCCATTGACCTTTTTCGGGGTCATTTGGATCACGGTCCAGACGTCTTGAGAATTGCTGTTGCCCCCCTCCCCCAAAAGGTTCAGAGACATTTTTGGGCCCTTTCGTCTGCGGTGACAGCGCCTGCAGAAGGTTCAAGAGGTTGGCGTATTTGTCTTCGCCACTCTTGGCCAGGCTATAGAAAACGGGCTCGACGCCAAATTTTCCCCGCATGCGATGGCGAAGGGCCTCTCGCTCAGGTTCGGAACCGTAACTCATGAGTGCATAATGACAAGGCGAGCGTGTGCGGAGCCTGGCGGTAACCTCACGCATCAGATTGCCGAAGTCAGGATCCGACATCGAGAACCCAACAAACACGACAGGATTTGTCATAAATATAGCGAGCAGTTTTCGGCGCGCATCATCGCTCTTGATGTAGCGTCGAACATACGATGTCTCAGTAAGTATCGCATGTTGAGGACGGCTGTATCGGCCATGTAGGTAGACTACGCTGCGGGGCTCGCCTGTCCGTGAAAGGCCGATCAGAAACCTGGATAGCGCATTCCCGTCCTCCCAAAGAACGGCCGGCGCGAGTTCATTCATCTGATGCAATGCCAGCTCGATGCAAGGGTCGTAGTTGGTGGTCAGAAAATGTCGAAATGGAATCGCCGCGATGGTTTGGTGTGGCTCGGCGAGCACGATCGGCGGTCCAAAACGCTCTTTGATAAATTCGGAAAAGGTCCTTTTGCCGAGTGTCTTTGAATGAAATTCAGCCTCCCAAGCGGCATCGCCCTTGAGGGCTTCCGCGAGCTGATGAATCCGCGCCGTCGCTCCCGCTTTCTTGCGAAGTTCGATCATGAGGTCCGGCCAACTAGGGTAACCCGAATTGATGCTCGCTCCGGATCCGATAACAGCCAACGGAGGATGAGCGCTTGAGACCAGTGACTTAAGCGCCTCAAACGCCGTTCCGTCTTCAAACGGAGCAAACGGTGTGTCCATTAATCCCTCCCGACAGTTAATGCGACGATTGGTTCAGGGATGGACCTCTGAGCGCGGCTCTTTCTTTTTCTGGATCAACTGACAGCTGCCCGCGTACCGCCCAAAAGCTCGTATCCTACTTCTTCTCGAAGGCCACGTGCCAGATGATATGGCCGCCTTCCTTCGTGAGTAGCTGCTTGAAATAGGGAAGCTTCCTGATGAACTTCTCTATCTCTTCCGCATGATTTTTTGGCGGCAACATATCAAATGCCTTTCCAGTGAAATGGGCCGAAAAGCCCTCTTTCTCTGCATCGCTCCAAGCCGACATAACACTGTAGAGACCGGCAGAAATCTCGGCAGCAGTTTTGGCGCCCGGATTGTCATCCACCCATTTCTGAAGTTGATCACGCTGCGTGCTTGCCTTGTAGGTCTTCTCTATCCATTTCGGATCTTTCACGACATTGTTGGCCATCGCGTCCGCCTGAGCCTGAATGTCGCGTCGCCCACTGGTGAAGACCACATCTGCGGGATACGCTGCCAGCAGCGCTACGGCGCCATCCTTGGCATAGTCCACCAGATCAAGATCATCAATCGAGAGCCCTTTGGCGGTTAGCTTGTCTAGAAACAGGTAGCAGTCGCAGCGCAATCGCAGATGCCTCGTGCGCGATGCACCTGAAGCCTCTTTTTTCTTTGGGACGATTCTTGTTGCGGCTTTCTTTTCTGGCTTTTTCTGTGCTGCTTTTGCCATGTGCGTTTCTCCTTCGATGCCAGACTTTCGTCCTCGATCCCTGTTCCGGTGACCTTTGCTATTGCCCAAAGCTGCTGCCTGACGACTTCAAGTTCCAATCGGCCCTACCCATTCGGCAATTGGGCACCACCCGAGCGATCGAACTTGATCAGTTCGATCTTCCACCCAGCGCCGTCATCGCTTTTGCCGGCCTTTGCATAGCGCCAGACGAACAGCGCCCTGCGCCGTACATGCTCGAGAGCTAGGTCTGCAAGCAAATCGGGAAACTCAATCTTTTGCGGCAACGGTCCTGCCGCGTGTAGCCTGACTCGGGCCAGTGAAATGTCGGCAGTTGTCTCGATCACGGAATACACCGCTGGCGGCGGCGCGATGACCGGGTCGGCGACGATGTCGACGATCAGAGCAAAGCTCTCGAACAGTTTTTGGTCGAGGACCTTATCTGATGCCGGTGTTATGGCGATTTGCAAGCGATCACCCGGCTGCAGCGCGCAGGGTGGACTGGGCGAGATTACGCCGCTGTCGTTCGGCTTAAGGACCATTTGCTTCAGCGGCAGCTCGACGACCGAGGCGGCGGCGACAGTGTAGCTTCCACTTGCCTGCGATCCGGTTGCCGTTACCAACTGTTGTGGCGGTGGCTGCGTTACGCTTTCGCCCTGCGGAGGCAGCCGGAACAATTCCACCTTGAATTCTGGGATATCTTGCAGTTCGGCGAACGTTCCAAGCGCGGTGTCGATAACTCCACCTGCAAGGTAGAGCGTTTGTTCGAGGTCATATTCGCGCCGGTCCGAGGAGACAAGAAACGGTCCCGCCAACTCGGGCGGTCGGCGCGATGCGCTCATGGTCTGACTGGCCAACTGCCGGTCGTATGACGGGTCGGCAAACACGACGGTCGTTGTTTTGACAGGAACCACGCGTCGCATGCCGGGATCGAGCATGAGCGGCAAAAATACTTGCGCGCGCGGGCCCAGCGGCAGGTCTCTTTTTTTATCTTGGCCTAGCCTTTCAAGTTCAAGCAACAGGCGGATTTTCGTGTCTGCAGTCGCGGCTGACAAGGCGTCGCGTGCATCGGCAAGTCTGGCCACTTCGAGATGGAGGATCGGAACAGCGGAAAGATCGAATTCGAGAAAATTCGCAGACGATTTCTTGTCGTCAGTAAAGCTTATTTCGAGGTTTAAAGCGTCAATCTGCAGCTTGCCCGTTGCCCTGACATGCGGTTCCTGGCCACCGTCTGGATTGAAGACGGCCGCGGTCAATTTGACGTCAAGCTTGCCGTCCCAGTCAGGGCCCAGGTAGGCTTCCTGATTCTTGACCTTTCCGTTCCTTGCCTTATGCCCGACAAGGTCAAAAATCACCTTGTCATGCCGTTTGGGTAGCTGAGGCTTGCCGGTTTCGTATCGGACCACGTCTGCGGCGCCGTCGAAGACATTGAACGGTGGCTGACGGCCGGTGCCAAGGTCCAGGTCGGTCAGCGACACGTAGGTTCGCCGACGATAGCTGATCGTCAACTGCTCGATCCCTGCGTGACCCTTTTTCAATTCGTCGGGCGTGAGTTCGTCGATAGGCAATACCGGCGAACGCGGGTTGCGCAACTGGTGAGCAGCAACTGGCCCCGAATTGGCCGGACGACCGAATCGAGGATCATCGGGATCGAAAGGCAAACTGTCGCCCGGAACCGTCAGCGACGCGACAGCCGCCTCCAATACGCCCGGTCTGCGGCCGATCGTGGCTCGTTCGACGGCCGGTGGCAGAGTCGGTGCACTTCGTAGTTCTTCAACCTCCTTCTTTGGCTTTCCACGGTCACTTGGTGACTTGGACGACGACAACGGCTCGTCCAAGGCGGCGGCCAACGAGGGAAACGTGGGCGCGCGCCGTCGGGCTACAGCCGGCAAAAGGTGCCGCGCCGTCGGACCATCGAAAGTGATCGGCAGGATCGTATCGGCCTTGGTTCCGTCAGGAAGATACTTCGCGGTGCTGCGATCATAGGTGATATGGTTGGCGAAGCTGAGATACAGCGCCTCCGGCGGCGGCAGGTCTGCCGAAGCGCTTGTGGATTTTTCTCCCTTGCTTGTCACCGCAGGTGCATAGGCCGGCCAGCCAAACAGCTGGAACCGAGCTGCGAAGCCACTGTCGTGACCGAGCAATGGCATCTCGTCTCCCAGGGCTGGCGTAAGCTTGGAAAGGTCGGTGGTCGCCGTATCCGAGGGCCATCCCAGGGCGGCGGACGGCGATAGGTCGGTCCCCGCCCTGGTGAGGGCTTTGCCGGGCATCGCGCTCGCATCCAGACCAGCCGGGACCGGGTGCGGTGTTACGTCGGGACTGCTCAGTCCATCGTCGATCTCGACAATTGCTACAAGCGCTTTGCGATCAAGATCGATCGCAGCCTCGATCGCCTCGCCGGGTGCGATCTCGGACGTTGGCAAGACGCGTCGATAGGCGGATTGGGTTGTGATCCTGGATGCGGACAGCGCGGTGATGCTCGCAGTTCGCATCGGCTGCTCGGACATATCAGATGTCGAAAGGACAAAGGCAATTTCTTCAGGCATCGTCCGCGTACCGACGCGACAACGCAAAGCGGCGACCGCAGGCGCCTTGTCATTGGCCTTGGTGAGGCGGGCGGCCAGAATAGTCTCGGCAATCCATTCGAAATCCTGCGCTGGCGAATGTGTTCTGGCCTGCGCATCTATTTTCAGGCGAGCTTCGATCGCCATCATTGCCCGGAGGAAGAAGGGGGCAGCCTTGTAGTCCGCCTTGTCCATCGGCGCCGCCTTCCCCTTATCGGGCAGCCACTTCTCGAAGTAAGCTTGCTCGACCGGAATCGTCAACTCAATCTCAGCAGCGTCGCAAGCCAAGCGTACGAAACGGCCTTGGCCAAACTGGTCGACGATCTCAGGCTCCGAGAAGCCGCGTCCGATCACGGCAGTTCCGACAGTGCCGGAGCTTGGCATCGGGGTGGCAGGCCACAGATCAGGCGCTGCGACCCTCCAGACACCGGACGCTATGTTGATAGGATCAACGCCATCCATCATCAGCCACGGAACAACGGCGGCGAAATCACTGGGGGGCATGCCCTGCCACCCTCCGTTGCGTGGGACCGCAAAAAGTGTGGATGCTCCGCCAAGCAGCATCGGCAGGTCTGACTTGATCCAGAGCTTGTCGGCCAGAAGCCTGTCATGAAAACCGGCCGCACCAAAGATCAGTTGAATGATGCCGGCATGCCCGTCCTTTATTGTCTCCGTCCGATAGGCGTGATCGAGGCTGCGTGGCGCGAAGCTATAATTCATAGCCTCCATGGCCATGAGCGAGGGGGTGGTGATTGCGGTATGATCGAGCGTCGTCCAATGCGCTAGCGCCATTTCGCCCGCTTGCAAGCGGTGATCCACTATACAAATCAATCTGACCGGTTCCCTCACGGTCGTCACCCTGACTTCCACATCGAGGACCTTCGTCAGAAAGCAAGCGAGCGTGTCAGCCAGGATGCGGTGCCGGTTGAATTTCACCGTGACGTGGTGGTCGAGCCGGTGATCGGAGTCGTCCAGAATGTGAATAATACGACTGCGTTCAGCCGCGGCCTGATTGGCGTCTGCGGGACTGAGCCATTTTTCGGGCAGAGGCTTGCCGTCCACCGTTTGCATCTGTCCGACCGGCCAGCGGATCGGGCTCCGTGAGGTTCGGCTCCATGTGAGTTCCAGCGTATGTTGTCTAACGCTTGCAGTAGCTATCAGTCGGTGGTCGATCCGATTCCCGTCGTCGTCGCTGGCGACGACGCGCATCCATGCTGTCCGCATCTCAATGGGATTGAGTTTGCCATCTTTGACCGTCACGTCGCCGCATACGAAGGCCAAAGCAGCGACAACAGCGAGTTTGTTTCGCGACCGCAGTGAGAAGAGTGGCGAACCCCCTCTAAGGCTGAGTTCTTTTTGACCATGTATCGCGCCGTTGTCGTGGTCGATTTGGATCGCGTCGGCATTTGCCGATTGCAGGTCAAGCCAGGCAAACGAAGCTGGCTGGAACTCAGCAAGGGGCTCGCCTCCTGCCTTGTCAGACCTTACTGAGATCGGTCCGCTTATTACCAGTGTGCTGTTCGAACTGTCGACCTTGAAAACGAGCGCAGGGCAGAAAGCGACATGCGTTTTCGTGGTCGTTCCCGACTTTGGCGCTTCTACTGTCGCGGTGAACCCTTCATCAGTCGGCGTGACCTTCGCAATCAGCTTGAGATCCGACCCGAAAAGTCGCAGCTCGATTGCCGCGTTCAGACTGCCAGCCGGTTGCGCAATATCGATGGTTGCTGTGGCCGCGACCGGCTTGGTGAAGCGGTACGACTGCGGGTCGTCGCCCGGGTCGGAGAGCAGCGTTTCGATGGTGACATTTGGCGCAAACTTTTTTTTATCTTTGATATCCTCGTCCGCGAGTTCGACAGTGCCGTCGGAATTGCGGGTCATATGGATCCCGGTCCAGGCGTAGCGCCAATCTGAAGTGCCACGGGTCAGCGCGAGTTGCAGGAGGTCCCCATGCTCATAGATGTCGTCGGGCCCGAAAGGCCCGCCCGGGTCATTGAAGTCGCGGTCGAGTCGCATCGATCCGACCACATTGATCGACTTGATGCGGGTTCCGTCGAACGTTGCCCGCAGCAGGCGCAAAGGGCGGAAGACAAATGGACCCCAGCGTATATCGTGGCGGCGGACGCCCGTTTGCTCGGCGTCCTCGAACAGACGCCATTCATGCAGCGATTGTGGAAAACTGTCCTGGTCGAATGCCTGACCTACGGCTCCGATGGCTGCTTCCACCGGGTTCTTCTTTCCATCAAAAATCAAGCCGTCGAGCGGCAGGTCGCGGGCGAAGAATTTCAGCGCCTTCGCAAATTTCCACGGGGCGGCATCTGCGGAAAACGACAGCGGCTCGGCCGCAGACATCGTCAGCAGCGACAAGTCCCTTGGCTTGATCGCACCGGATTGCCAGGTCCGCAGCCTTGCCTTGCGGACGCCATCGGCAGCATCGGCTGCAACGCCGAAACCACGGGAGTCCCAGCGCATGCTGTCATATTCGTAGAGATTGGCTGCGTAGCCAGCGATCTTGATCGGCTCGTTGCCCTTGGCAACGAGCTCATCCCCTTTGACATCGAATGTTGCCGGACCAATTGTCTTGTCACCGCCGAGACCCTGAACCGCAGCGTCGAGACGGAACGCCTGGCCGCCAAGGAAAAATTCACCATAGGCGTCCCTGGCCTTGGCGTAGACGGCGACGTCAGCGGACCATGAATAGGTCTCAACCAGACCGACAATCTTCTCTGCCTTGTACCTGGTGCCTTCGGACAACCACTTCGCAACAAAGGCCGACTGGGTGCGGGTCAGCGCCATGCGCCGTCGATTGGCATCCCAAATCTTGTTGAGCCTGGCAGGCTCCAGCGCCGTCGGCACTGAGATCGGTTCAACGTTCGATCCGGGCATCGCCTGAGCTTTTTTCGGCGGGTCTGACCAGGCAAACAGCTCGTCCAGGATGGGCAGGTCGAAGCGGAGCGCCGCCTGCAGTTTGAACGTCCCGAACTTGTCGAATGCGTTGGGAAAGAACTCGGCGCCGGCCAGTGTGGTCGAGATCAGTGTGTCGTCACGAAACGAAGGCCGAGTGGTGTCAGCGTATAGTTTCCACCACGTTTGGTTTACACTTGAGAAAACCGGCAGATAGTCCTTTTCGTCGGCGTAAGTGAGCGTGAAGCCGCCGCTGACCGTCCGGGGCACCAGGCCACGCGACACCGAGGGTTTCGCGGCGGCCGGAAGACCACGCGTCAGCGGATGGTTGGTGACGAACGCGCTGTCTGCGGGCGGCAACCATGCGATGACATTTGGATCGGGGTCTTTTGGATCCTGGCTGTCTGGTGCCGGCGTGACCGTCGCGGCCATGTCTGCGGTGAACCTGCCGGTTTTAGCGTCCCATGTAACGTCGCCCTGCAGATACGGCTCGGGTGGCGACCAACCAAACCATAGCGGCAGGTCGCGCGTCGCTGCCGGCCCGCCTTGCAGATTGGGCAACGCTTCGAGTGCGGTCGGACTGCTTTCGCAGGCGAACAGGAAGCCGACGAGTTGTCCCTTCGGCGTCTCCGCTTTGAGTTTGGCCGATCGAGGTTTTGCCGACTCCCATGCAACGACGAGCTCGATTCCTGCAGCGTCGTCCAGCACGAGGCCCCGCATTGTCTCGCCGCCCTGTTGGACATAGACCCGGCCGCTCATCGCCGATAAAGGCGGAGGCTTGGCGGACGCGCTGGGGATTGGTGGTGGCGGCGTCAGATCGGGTAGTGCAAGCTGCACCACGCCCTCGGCGACCGGAATGAAGACATAGGGAGCGTGATCGATCCTGTCGTCCATGGCCCGCGCTGCGCGATACAGGGGCAGCAGCCGATCGGCGATCGGTTTTAGCGCAACCTTGGCGCCCTTGCCGCTTTTGAAGTCGACCACCTCACTGCCCCAAGGCGTGACCTCCTCGCCATTGCGCGTGAACTTGGCACAAAGCTCCGCTTTCGAGATCTTCGATCCGGCGGCAAAGTTGACGTTGAACGCCGTTTCGCTCTCGCGCCGCCAGGTGACGTTCTGCGCGAAGATCATCGCAAGGCCCTGCTCTGCATCTGGCAACTGGCCAGTGGTCTTGACGCGAACATCGATAGCGTTGCGATCGATGACCATTTCGAAGTCGCCGCTTGTGGAACCTGCGACCGCAACCAGCTTCAACTTCCCGCCACTTTCGTTCAATCGCCACAACAGCGGCGGCGCCAGTGGGCGCCTGTCATAGCGCACGGCGACCGGTGCGCCCGCCGGGTCGAGGCCGGCGAACGCCGAGGCGATCCCCGCCTCAACCGCATCGATAGCAGGCTGCGATGCCGCATCGACGGCGCGCACGAGGCGCAGAAGGTAACCCGACTCTCCGGTTGGCGTGACATCGCATTCGAGGCGGAACACCGCTGCAATCGTCAAAGTAGCCTGATCGGCTGGACGCGTCGGATCCTTGATCCTGCCCTGGAACTCTATGCCTTCGGGCGTCAGAACTGCCTGCAGGTATCTGGGTTTGCTGCCGACAAGATCGACTTCCAACCCGTTGAATAGCGACTTATCCTTCAAGCCGAGGAACGTGCCCAACTCGTTCGGCGTGTTGCTTGCGTCCTCGGTAAGTTGAATCTCGACGCCATAGCGCCCCTCGACCAGTCTGAATGGCGACGCGTAGGCGAACTGATCAGGATGATCCGGCCAGTCCTGGATCGGCGTGACGAGGAGATCGCTGGCATCTTCCTGCTGTCTGAGCGGCGCCCCTGCCTTGCCCACTGTAAGAGACCGACTGCCAAAATACACCCTTGGGCGCGCATAGACGCGAAGCAGAGTTGGCTGGACAAACGGTGCGAACGTGGTTTCCTTGCCATCTTTGTCCTTGGCTTTGATCTGCCGCTTCTGGCCGTCGAGCAACATCGATCGTAGGCCAAAGGCATTGACCACCACCTGGGATACACTGTCGCCCTCGTGAGCGAACGAACGCATATCGGCAACGTAAAACGCCTGGGGCCCGCCGCCGACGATCCTTGCCATTGCCAGACCTACCACCTGCAGGTCGTCAGTGATCGGGTTCTTCGAACTGTCATCCATCGATTTCAGCCTCCGATGCGGCGCGCAAACGGGTGAGTAATCGGCACCTCCGGCCCCTTGGATGCAGAGACGGCAGGGCGACGGCCAGGTCCAAAAAGCTGGGTTTCGGCCATCTCCAGTACCAGCAGGTTGAGCTCAACGGCGGGGGTTGCACCACCGTAGTCCGCCGGGTCGAACTTCCGCAACTCATCGTCCGTCGGTGGCCGCCTTATGATGATCGCGCTGATGTCGCCGATCATGGCTGAACCGAGGTCCGACAGCGCTGCCCTGATGTCGCTGTTCGTTGCCGAGTCCAGCCCGATTTGCAGGCCAAGACCGCTGTTGTCGACAATCCCCTGACCGCCCTTCGCTGCCTCGATCAGCTGGATCGCCTCGGGTGAATCGCCGATCTTGCGCAAGCGCGCCAGCAGTAGATCCCATTGATACGCTCTTGGTTTCGTGGTCCACGACACACTCACTGCTGCCAGCGCGCCAATCGCGGGCGGCAGCCAGCCTTTCGGGGATGGCAGATTGCTGATCACTTTCTTCAGGATCGCACCCTGGTCTGCGGTCACGGCGCGAACCATCACTGGAAGCTGCTGCGTCACAAGCACCGCAACAGGCACCCGCCACTCGTATCCGGCTGGTGCCTTGGGCGGACGCGGGTTGGTCGCGTAGAAGGTCCCGGCTCCGGTTATGATGGCGTGGCTCTGGTCCAGCTGGAAACGACTGCCCGACGCCTGAAGCAGATAAAGTGGATCAGTCGTCTGCTTTGGCTGGCTTGCCAGAACGTCAATCTCCTGTACGCGGGCAAGCGTCTCATCCTGCGATCCGCTCTTTTCGGAGATGATGCGCAGAACTGTTTCCATGGAGATTCGATAGCTAACTCCGGGCTCTGGTAGATGCGTGACACGTTTGAGCGAATCCGGACAGTTTTCGCCATGGGATCCGAACCAAAGCCCGGCCTCATCGGCATCCATGCAGTCGATGAACCGGAGTGCGGCTATGTCAAATGTAATGACCGGAATTTCGAACTCTGGCAGCAGCGGCGGCCCTTTGGGATCAAACGGGTTTGGTATGGCCGCCACGAAGCGCCTTTCGACTGAATATTGATGTTTCTCTTTCGCAATTTCGCGACCGCCAGAGTCCCCCGGCAGGAACGGCCACGCAAGCTCGTAGAACCCCTCCTCGAAGGTCACGGACGCCTGTTCCGAGACGACGATTCCAGCTGCCGCGTGAACGAGAGCGTGCGTGCGGAAAAGGTAAGGCAGCTGCGTCGCAGTTATCATCGTCGACCCCAGCCAGGCGTCGGGCACACGCCGTCGTAGATCGACCAGCCGCTGCTCAGCGACGGCACGGTCTATTGGCATCTTTTTGAGGTCAAGTCGTTGGTCGAGTGACCCGAATGGTGCCAGCGCGTCATATCCACGGTCGCCGTGCTGATACCTGATGGCGTCCAGCCATAGCGTGTGGCCAAATTCGCGCCAGAAGCCGACGGAAATATCGAGTGGCGCCAGCAGCGCGGCATTTCGCCTGTTGGCCTGCGCCAACACCATGTCCGATCCGTGGGCGACCACAAGCTCGAACCGGCCAGGCTGACCCTTTCCGGCCGGCTTGTGGGTAGCCGTCGACAGGATCACCGGTTTTTCCAGCGGTTCGGTACGCGGCAATGTTGTGTCGACGAAATAGGTCGTCCCAAGATCGTCTCCGCCGCGATTTTCGAAGGCCCCTGTCAGTCCTTGTTCCACGATGTCCTGTCTGGAGATCTTGGTCTGAACGGCGTTGGCCCAGTCGTCATACCGGCCATAGGGCCGCACGGCGAATTTGCGCCGTGCGCCGCGCTGTTCGACATCGACGACGGTCATCGACAGCGTTCCGGTGTCGCTGGGTGCGCAACGGGAAAGGCCCGGATCGGCGATGGTGCCGAGCGAGAAAAAGATCGCCTCCCGCGCCCGGCGGCTGCCCCTTGCCTGTGCGTTTGGGCGGCCCCAGCCGGGGGCGCAATGTTCGACGAAGCGGGTCCAAAAACGAACGATGCGATCCGCCAGTTCCTTGCGCCCGGAAGCTGCGTCCCGCTGCTGCTCTTCACTCGCGTTTGCCGCTGTCGACAGCTGGAGTGGATCAAATCGCCGACCGACATAGTAAGCCAGGCGCCGGACGCCCTCATGCGGATTGACGCCGGCGGCGTCCGCCGTCGGCCTGAATAAGGCATCCGACCAGTCTTCCGCCGGCAAGGCTTCGAACTTGCCGAATGCGTGCTCCGAAGTGGCCATCTGTTGATCGAGCGACAGCATCACCGATGGCTGTTCGATCGCCTCGAAACTCCATTCCCGATCCTTGGGCGGCTGAACGCCCAGGCGTGCTTCGAGATTCTGGTTTGGATCATCGATCGGCAACTGTTTGATCAGCACCTCCCGGACGACGGCAATAATGAACCTTTTGCTGCTCGTTGTTTCAATTGCGGGCCAAGGCTCGAACAGCGTAATCTGCGGCGTGTCCTTGTCCAGCCGCAGGGGTTTCTGGGCAACAATGCCGCCGGCGACGCCAAGAATATCGTAGCGTGCCAAGGCGTCGCTACCGTCCTTCTTCGCGATGGTCCATTGTGGACGTTTAAGGTCCTTGTCTGGGGAAGTAAGAGCATAGTAACGCACCACCGGAGGTACGGAGAAGCTCGCCGCTCGTCGATCCGGATGCGGGCGCAAGGCTATCTGGGTAACCGCGAGCATTGAGCTCTCGATCCCGTCAATTTCCTTTTCGCTCGTGGGGTTGCGCTGGCCTCCGTCGAACCAGCTCAGCCTGGCGTTGCCCCACGGCTGGGTGAGGATGTCGACAAATGGCTGACCGTTGTCGCGCAGTCCATCGTCGTACCGTTCGAGTGCCCGCGCGAATGCGGCTTCGATGCGCTGAGAAAGGGCCACCTTCGAGCCATTGCCGAAGCGGACATAGTCTTTTGCTTCAGTGTCATACAGCCGGAAACCTGCCGCCAGGCCCAGGGCGCGCAACGCGCCCCAGCCAAACGGGTCGCGCTCGACCGGCGTCTGGTCGACATACGCATCAAACTCGGTGGTTGTAATATCGGGGTCCGCGTCACGCGAGACGGCGTAGCGCTTGAAGATTCTACCATTGGATGCGGCAAGTCCATCGGCTGCCCAGCTGTCATACTGGATGAAGGCAAGTGTGTCGGCGATGATCGGGTGCAGCCTTGGCATCAGGTCGATGACAGTCTCCTGGGTCGCCACGACGCGAGGCTCCCTGGTTTGACCAACAAAACGGACCGCCTCAAGTCTCAGCATGACCTTCGCGAGATACCCGGGCTCGCCAGCACGGCGTTCCAGCGCGGCTTGCTCCGTGCCGCCATCATCACTTCCGTTTGGAGCAAGGCGCAGGTTCTGCAGCAACCGCCGCAGTTTGGGCACAGCCTGCCCTGTGATCTCGGCTAGGGAGAAGGTTACCTCGAACCGGGCCTCTTGCGTGCGCTGCGGAAAAGGCACGCGCTGAAGCTTCTTGTCGTACTCTCCCCAACTCTCGGAGCGGCTGCCCTTTTCCACAATGGTCCAGCCAACCAGCACACGATTGTCCGTACCCGTGATTTGCTTGGCCACCTGGTCGTCAAGAGCCTGCCACTCAGGTATCGAAACGCGGATGGCGTCGGGCGTGCCGCCTGCAAACAGAGACGATATCAGTCCTTCGTCCGGGTCGGGCATAAGGGACCGGCGTATCGAGGGCTGGGGGAATATTGCCATTGTCTCCGCGGCCGAATACCAGCCGGCCTTGCGTGCCCCGCTGGCTTGCTGACCTGACGCCGCGTATTCAAGGCGCAACGTGTCGCTTGGATAGGCAGCCTCGATACGGCTGAAGTCGCCAAAGCCGGCCGGATCGAGACCTCGCATTGTCGCCGGCAGCAGCGAAACACGCCCCAGTGGCTGCGCCATTTCTTCAACATCGTCAACGAGGCCTTTGACGTCGCGATCGGTCAGTGTCTCCGGATCGACGCTGAACACCTGGAAACCGGAAATCCATCGATGGAGATCGGCCGGGGAAGCCTTGCTGCCGACCAATTCGAGCGACTGGGGCCGTGCATTCCACTCCAGTCGCGTGGCAGTGCGCCGGCGTGCGTCACGTACCACCTGGAAGGGTGAATTGCGGTCTGTCAGGTCACCTAGCTTGCCACTGGCGGAAGGCTGGACGATGTCCACCCTGCCACTCTCTACCCGCATGTCCTGCCGCTTCAGCGCCGCGAACTGCAGTTGAACGGGCCGTTCCAATACCTCGACTACCGACGAAAGGGCCGGGTGCCCGCCGTCCATGCCGATCACGATGTTGAGCGTTAGCGTTTTCCATTCCCCGCGCCGCAGCAAGTCAAGTTTTTCGGCCTCCTTCTCTGGGGGCTTGTCGCGGTAGAGACGGGCCAGGAAGACGCGATGGCCAGTGCCGGCCTCGGCTTTCGCAGGATCCTGCACCGCCACGCCAAGCGACCAGAACAGTCTCTCAATTTTTGAACCATCGCCAAGGACAATTTCCTCCGCCCCCCTGGACACTTCATGCACGGTAGCCACGTAGGGTCTGATGTCAAAGTCATCATCGTTCAGTTGGTACTCGGCAACGATGTTGAGAGTAGGTTTCTTGCCGTTGATCTCGAGCACGAAGTCGGCCACCTCGTCGGGATCCATCCTGTCGATCGCTGCTTGATCTGGACGCCGCCGCGCGTCATCAACCGCATCCGCGCCATAGCCACCCGATGGCGCCACCTTCAGCTTCTGGACTCGCAGCAGATAGACGTGCGGTGGCTCTTTCTTGTCCTTCGGCGACCCGCTGTCTTCTGGCAATGGCCATTCAATTATCGCGCCATTGACGGCGGGCTTCAGCATCACCAGCAGGGCGGCTGTCGCTGTGTCTACCTTCTTTTCAAAAGGCGTCGGCATCTGGTTATACGCGACCTGTAGTGCAGCCTCGCGCGGCGAGCGTGGCGGCACGTCACGCACGTGATAGTCCTTGATTTCATAAATCTCCCCGCTGTCCGAGGTACCCGCATTGTCCACCGGCACGATCTCGTAGGTCAGCTTCAGGTTGCTGATGTCTACATTCATCGCGCCCGCGTCCTCAGCCGTGCCCTGCCCGAGAAGCAGCCGGCGCATGGCTTCCGGTACTGCTTCGCCTGGCCGGCCGGCTTCATCGATCTGCGATCGCAGATCATCGATGAACTGGAATTCCTTTTTCACCAGGCGAGCGCGCTCCGGCTCCATTTCCGATGCTGCGAGAAACTCGATCGCGGAACCACGTTTCACCACGAACTCGGCGCGGAAACCACTTTCCGCCACACCGACAACGACGCGCCGAATCCGATAATGCTTCAGGTGGAATTCAGGATCGTGATAGGCGCCCACCGACTGACCCCAGTCCGGTTCCAGATCCCAGTTCAGCTTGACGCCGTTGTCCGCGAACACATGAGCAGGCGATAGTTTCGGCTGCCGCTGGCGGAACATCCGCGAGGGATGATTGAACAAATGGACCATACCGAGCTTGGTGGGGTTCACCGTGTCGCTCTTGAGAACCGTGAACCTGCCAACTGGCGGCGCGATCTCTGCATCACCATCGAACAATTCGGCGATCGCCGTTTCGCTAAGCACGAAGGTCAGGTCGAAATCTCGCGCATCGATGTCTTTGTCGCGTCGCACTGGCCAGACCCCGTCTGTTTCTCCTTGCGCGGCAATCGTCGCCGCGGTCTCGGCTACCGCCGAAACAATGGCCGAACGCGCCTCCTCGATTTCCGCCTCGCGTTTCAGCTGTCCGGTCAGATTGGTTCTTCCGCGACCGATGCGTCCCAATTGTTGGGCCGATGTCTTGGCACTTTCTGAAAGTTTGGTGAGCTCTGGTTCGATGACCCGGGCTGAAGGCTCTTCCGGGGCAAATTTTTCATCAACAGTTTTGCCAAGGAATAATGTGTCCAACAGCTGGCCAAGTCCGAGCTGATCGTCACCTTCTCTGGCAACAACGGCATTTAAATTTGTATAACTATCAATGACGGCCGGGACTCCGGCTGAAACTTTATACCACTCTGTTTTTTTATTTGGCCTTACCTGGCCAATTTCCAGATATTTTGCCTTTTTTATTTTATCAACATTTATTGCAATTTGATGTCCGGCGTATCCAAGCTGGCGTGTTGCCGTGCCCGCGAAGAAGGTCGCTGCGAGTTCGTCATAATTGAGCGTTCTGATTGGATTTCCATCGACCGATGTATGATCCCGAGGCAGCAACTGCATGACGTACCATGGGTCTGCGTCGTCGGCATTCGCGCCGTCGGGGCGCACCGTCGGGAACAGGACAGCCCAGAAATCAGTCTGACCGATCTCTCTGCCGTTGTAGCTTTTTGTATCCTCGTCAGGCTCCCGCGGAAGTGGCTCGCTGCCGATATCCTCCTCCACGGTCGTGTCACCAATCTGGGCAACCTCCCTGCGTGAGGGCTCGGGCTTGGGGTTGGTCTCGATACGCTGGCCATCCCTCGCCTTGTCGGGAATTTCGGTCGCCAAGCCCAGCTCCATAAAGCGCGCGACCTTGGCCCGGGCGTCCGCCAGCTTGTCGTTGTTAAACGAAAAGCCGATGCCAACCGAAAGCGTGCGGCCAAATGCACACACGCCGATCGATACTTGCGCCCGGCCACCAATTCCTTTCGCGCCGATCACTGCTTCCAGGGCGACTGAGACCGCAAGATGAAGGGAGAAGCCCACAGACAGGCGGATTCGATTGCCGAAAATCTTGAAGCTGATCCACACCTCGACGCTCACATGGACGGCCACATCGATGCGCAGGTAGCCATAATAGAAGGATTCGCCGAAGTTCTTCAGCGAGAGATAGGACAACACTTTCGCCTCGATGGCGAAATTGGCGCGCGCAACGGCCGCCGCGCCCAGACTGCTACCGCCAACGCGACCTTCGAGGTAGACAGAGCCATTCGCCCGGAATGCAATGCCGTTAAGCAGCGAGGCATCCTCGATGCGGTGGATCAGACCGCCTGAAAGCGACAGATAGAATTTGCCGCCGGGCTCGCCGAGCGAGAAGCCGAGTTCATAAGGCCAGCCGAGCTCCGCATGGAACAGGCCTGGCCGAATGTAGAGCGTGGCGGAGAATCTGGTCGCCGAGATCGCATCAGCCAAGGCTTTCGGCAGCTCGGGGTGGTTGCCGACATAACCCTTCCCGTCAGACAGGAAGCGGCCGAGGAACTCCTTGCGCGGGACCGAGAAATAGAGGTAGCCGCGCATTGTTGGATTCGACTTCCAGGGCTCGTTGAGGCCGCTGGAAGCCCAATCGTTGTAGTTGACGCTGACCCAGGCGCGAATATTGATCAGGAAGGTGAAGTCGGTGCGGAACGCAGCGACGATGTCGAACAGCAGCGGATTGGGCAGATCCTTTTCGCCCTTCTCGTCGTAGCTGTCTCCCTCAACCGCCGACAGGGCGAACATGCCGCGTAATGCGAGCGTTAGGTCGCTGTTGTCGTAGGTCGGCTCCCAAGCCTGGAATTGATACAGGTTTCCCTGGTATTTCGAGACGTCATCGAGAATCTTGACCAGTTGCCGTGGCGAGGTGGCTTTCTCCGCCCGGTTGATGCCCGCGATAGTGTAGCGGTAACCAAAGCCGAAACCAGCCTCGCGCAGATAGATCGTGCCGACGGGTGTGCGGATGGGCACGGCGATCTTGTTGAGCTGGCCGTAAAGAAAGAAGGAGTGCTTCGGGTCCGGGTAGCCGTCCTTGCGCAATTCAAGGAAGCCCATTGCCGCGGTCATTGACGCCCAGCCATCGATGTCGACCTTGCCGTTGGCCAGGAAGCCGTCAGCTTTGATGTCGGCGGGCAGCGTTCCCGGCTTGTACAGGTCAGGCAAGGAGCCATCGACCGCAATTGCCGTTCCTTCAATGTCGACGCCGCCTGTCCGGATGCCGACCGACAAACCGTCAAAGCGTATCCGTGGCTTTGAAGAGCCGGTCTTTGGCCCGGTGAACCACAAGCCGTGGAACTCAATATCCGCGCTGATACGGTTGCCGGTTTTCAGGAAGTGGACCTGGCCTGAAAGATTCATCGCCGGGTCACCGTCGAACTTCGGTGAAGCCGGATGGAATCCGAAACCCTTCAGGTCGAAGCTGAAGATGTCGAAAAGGGAGATTTTCTTTGGCGGATCGACTTTTACCTGGAAAGAAATCGAGCGAAGGAGCACCCGCGGATCGCTTGTAAGCGGAGCCTTGTCAAGTTTGATTGTAACGTCTCTGAGGTTCTTGAGAAGGCCGCTGGAATATTCGTTGCCATTAGGTTTGAAGACGGCGCTGCCAGTCAACAGGAAGAAAAAGTGATAACTTCCCTCATAACGATAGTCGAAGCCAAGTTCTGTAATCGTCAATTCAAAACGGGTTGACGAGCAGCGGATCGGATCGCCACTTTTGTCAAGCCGAGCCGTTGCCGATTTGACGATCACGCCACCGTCGGAGTCGGCGCCGAGCTGCAGCGCGATATTTGCGTTGGCCTCGCCGACCAGCGCCGACGGCAATTGACCGGCGCCAGCGAGGGAGCCGCCGCCAAATCTCGAGCTCTTGATCGAGACCTGCCCGGATGTGAAGCGGAACGGCACATCGACGCCACCAAGCTTCACTGGTTCGGGCAGGACCTTTGCTTCAAGGTCGATGCCCCCGCGGCCGATCCGCAGTGTCGGCACCTCGAACTGCAGACCTTTGCCGCTGGTAGAGACCTGGCCGAACGACAGATCCGCTTTGGCCTCGTCAGCAAGGCCTAGGCTCTCGTTGCCATGCGATAGATCGAGAACGAACTGCGGATAGGTTTCTTTCTTCTGGTTCGGAACCTTCTCGGTGATCGTCAGGGTCAGGCCCAGCGGATGGTATTCCTTGTCGGGGCCTTTGATGATGATCCTGTCGCCGCCAGTGACCTTCATTGACAGGTCGCGTAGCGATGCGCTGACGACCAGATCAGTTGCGGGGACGAACTCTTCGTCGATGTGAATCGCAAGCGTCAGAGCGACCTGCGCAGAGGTCTTGTCGCTGCCGAAAGTCGATTTGACATCCGTGATCTCGATTCTCTGCTTGAGCCTGTCGATGAAACCGCCGCCGCCGCCGGCATCGGCCTTGGCAAACAGCGACAGCAGCCGCGCCTTGAGGCCATCGTAGTTAAGTTGCAACTTGAAGATTGCATTGGGATTCACGTCATCGCCAAGCTGTAGTTCACCATCGCGCAGCAGGCCCGTCTCTCGGATGGCCACGGCAACGCGATTGCCAAGCCCTAAGTCAATGTTCTTGGTGTCCGGTTTGTCGCCGACGAATGTCTGGAATAGCCTGAGCTGCCCGCGCTGGACGGCAGCGATTACGATTTCAGCGGCATCGTCCATCACCGTCATCGGGGTGGCTTTAAGCTGAACGAGCCGCGGTGGGCTTTGCCCCTGCACGCCGTCCTTGTCGATTGTGGTGATGGCCTGCTGCGGACCCGTCTCCTTCGCCAGCCAGAAATCGGTGGCGAGGGATACGACCGAACCAGTGGGCTGCACGACAATGCCGGTCCAACTTTCCGGGCCAAGGTCGATTACCAACGCTGGCCGGAGATCTGCAGCCATTACGAAATCAAAGCCGAGTGCGCTTGTCGTGACGTCTTGCGCCGGTTTGCTGTCGTCGCGAACTGGCATGATGATGATCTGCCGCAAGCGGTAGGTCTTCGGATCCAGCCGGACCTCGACTGCAATGTGCGAGATGATTTCGTTGCCGACGTCAGACCCAAGCCGGACCAGTTCCTTGACAAGTTGCAGAACGGCCTCGAGTACTGCCTCGACCAGACCTGCGAGCAGGCCGATTGCCTCCCCTGCCTGCCCTGCAAGCCACTTCGCAGCGCTTGCCAGCATCTTTGCGAGACGCTTGATCACCTCCATGACCGACGACATGTCGACATTCGGCGCCTTGGCCGACGGCAAGGGGATGGCACCCACCAGCCTAATCAATTCTCCCAGTTGCTCCGCCGCAGTAACGATCAGTGCGATCGGATAAGGCTCGACGATGGCAAGTTTCGTCAGGTTTGTTGACGTCTTGCCGCTGCGTGCATCGTAGGTAATGACGATTTCGAAACTCAGTGCGATGCACGTGGACGGGTCGTCCGTGGCTGACACTACGAGCTTCTTGCATTCGAGCTTCGTTGCAAGAACGACGTTTTCAAGCGATTTCCCCCCGCTGAATTCGAGGTTTTTGAAAGTCGGGGTCGCAGTTAGAGGCTCGCTGATATCGAACTGGAACGGGGGGACGCGAAACGACCTTGGCGCAATCGTGATTGGTGTAACTGTCGGAACAATCGTCGCTGAGAAATCAAACTTGGGGTCAGCGTATTGCAGCATGACCTGCTGCAATTTGCAGAATTCGGCTTCGCCATACTTCAGGGTTCCGTTGCCTGGCTGGCTGGTCGCAACGGTGATGTCGCCTTGCTTCAACGTGACTGCCAACTGCGGCTTTGGATCGTCCCAAGTGAAGTTGAATTTTTCAAAGAACGGAGGGAGGGTCAGCGTGAACAAAGACGGCAGAACATCGTCGAACGTGGTGTAGGCAGGCAACGCGAGCTTTGGCAGCTTGATCTTTGGCAGCTTCAGGTCGAATCCGGGCAGGGTCGGCAGTTCAAAATCGATGCCGACGTCGATCCAGTCGGCAAGCGCAGCCTTTTTCACCTCAAACAGAAGTGCCAGCCACCCGCCAAACTCCAGCGCATTTGCGCTTTGGGTATAGGTGAGTTTGATTTCGGCGGCACCCTGGGCTCTCAGCAGCCAGACGTCCTTGCCAATCGAATCCAGTCCGTCGACAAGCGCCGCATTCAACCATACTCGACCATCGACCAGTGCCACGCCGCCTACGGTGGCGACTCCGAAGAGGGTCTGTTGGGGATTGGCGGTCGCGTCGGACAGTACGACAATCGGCTCGGCCAGTCGGCGACGCACCTTGTCCTTGAGCGCCGCCCATTCATCCTCTGCAAGCTCCTGCAGCTCTTCGCGGCTGCGAATGCGAAAACTACCTCTGCCGTCGCCGATCAGCAGCTTCGTCGGCACGTCAACTTTGACGGAGTTGGCTTGGTCGGCAGTCAGCGTTGTATTTATCGGGTCTTCGCCCAATATCTTGACTTCAACGACTATCGTCGAGATCGTAAAGACGCCGTTTGGCTCCAAGGTTGGCTTGTCGCCAACTGCGGTTACCTTCAGCGAGTCACTGCCGCTCGCCACTTCCGCCAGGATGAGCGTCAAAGTGTCTGCCAAGATGGCCCCCGCAGCGCCACTCCCAAAGCATTGGCTGCGCGGACGAGGTCGTCAAACCACCTCCGCGCTCCAAATCAAGCAGCTTGATCGGAGTAAAAACAATTTGTTTCTTGAACTGCCGATGAAATATCATCGTCCAGTCAGGCGGAGCAGATTTACCCATACTACCTCTACTGTCAACAGCTATCGGCTTTGTCGAAAATAGTTGTTGACTGGGAGGGCACGCTTGTAGCGCTACAGTGCTACCATCAGGGCTGTGCGGCTTGGGGATTCCCAATCGGGCGGCCGTATGTGCACCATGTCCCTTGGCGCTTCCAACAACCGGGCGATGTGCTTGGTTGGTGCTGATGGTCCGCGTTGTTGCGGGAAAAACTTGCTCTCAACATCGTTTTGCAATGATCTTGTCAGCAAAAGCCGGGCTCGACAGCTACAATGAAATGTATGATCTTCACTTGGTGACTGGTGAGATGTCTTTCGAGCGGGAAACAACGCTGGGCCACGCAAAGTGAGGGGGGGGGCAAGTGCCAAACGTGGCAATTTCGGGTCTGGTGCTGGGACTAGTTACGGGTCTGCTTGTTGGATTGTCGACGAGTCCGGTTGCAGGGGTTGCGGTTACCGGATTGGTGACGGTTGCGGCATCGGTTCTGACGGTGGGAGCCGACGACAACAGCATCCTCACCGCGCGGTGGAAGCATTTTCAACGCTACGCCATAGCTTTCGCGGCAGCCCTCTTGGTCGGGGCATTTGCCGGCTACGGAATTCGGCAACTGCTTCCTAGCCCGGCAGATGTCTTGGCGGCTAGGCTCAAGGAGCTAGGCATGACTTCGACCGAGGTGGCCAAGCCGTTGCAGCGGCTGCGGGCGCCTCGGATTCGCCCAGTGTCTTTCTGGGGACGGGCATCTTTTACGGCCAAGGGGCTATGGAACCTGGAACCCCTGAGGCTCCGCTTGCGCCCGAGGTCAAGGATCTCTGCCCGAGCCTCGGGCTCTTGCCATGGTCGAGTGATGTTCGGGCCAAGATAAAGGGTTTGTCGGCGCGAGTTGGCGCTGTGGAGCAAATCGTCACTGACGCGGAAGCATCGCATTACACCGGCCAGCAACTCACCTCTCTGGAATCGCTTCTGGCCCGCGTGCTTTGCGGAGATAGGTAATGCTGCAACCCGCAATACGCGCTGCGCTTGTTGCAGCCGCTCTGCAGGTCGGGGCAGGCGGGGCGAAGGCGCAAGTCGTGCCGTCTTGGCAAGACGAAACGCTTAAGTCGATCGCCCGGATAGAAACACAGCGCTGCGTCGGAGAGTGCCAAGATCCGGAGAAGGATCGTTGGGTCAGACACGGTACAGGCTTTGCGGTTCAACTCCAGGGGTTCGACCAGCCGGTTCTACTTACCGCCCTGCATCTGGTCGCAGGGGCAAATTCGATAAGCTACCAGTTCACGGAAGGCGGTGAGAACCGCACAACAGCTCTCGTGCTTGCAATCGACAAGGGCAATGACCTCGCGGTCTTGCAGCTCACAGGTGCGCATCGTCCATTGACGATTCAAGGACAACTCCCATCAGACAATCAGGTCATTGTCTACGGCTACAAACTGGGCGATCACCATCCGGAGTCTGACCAGGGGCTGGTCAAGCTGAAGGCACCGCAAGCCCTCGGAAACGCTCCCCTTGGCCAGGATGCAAAAGAAGAGATCAACCGGCTGGGTTACCCCAGCCTTGGTATGTCGATTGTTGGATTAGAGCAGGTGCTAGATCCAGGCGACTCGGGTGCGCCGGTGTTCAACTCGGCTGGACAGGTGGTGGGAATGGCGCAAGGCGGCATCCCAGGCTCGCAGTTATCCTGGATGGTTCCAAGCGCTACTTTGAACTCCCCACATTTTGGGAAGGATGTTGCGGCGGAACTCGGAATCTAGGGACTGTCAGGAATTTTGTGCATGAGGCCGGTTCTCGTCATTGGCTGACGAACCTTTCGCCGAAGACGACGGCGAACTGTGTCC